>NZ_JBVIEB010000001.1:443650-499147 GCF_055572075.1 Streptomyces sp. NPDC030820 | reverse complement strand
GGGGGGGAGGGGTGGGGAGGGGGGGGGGGGGTTGGGGGGGCAAAAAAGGGTGGGAGGGCTAGGGAGACGCGGGCGGGGAGAAAAACTCTGGCCCGGGGGGGGGGGGGGGCCCCCCCCCCCCCCCCCCCCCCCACACCCCGGGCGTCAGCCCTCGTCGGAGGCGTCCGAAGCAGCGGCGACCGTGGTGGTCTTCTTCGCCGCCGACTTCGCGGCGGCCGTCTTGGCCGCCTTCTTGGCCGTGGTCTTCTTGGCTGCCGTCTTCTTGGCCGCGGTCTTCTTCACCGCGGTCTTCTTGGCGGCGGCCTTCTTCGCCGTGGCCTTCTTGGCGGTCTTACGAGCCGCCTTCTTGGCCGGAGCGGTCGCCTCGGCCACCTCCTCGGCCGTCACCTCGCCGGCCGGGGCCTCGGCAGCCGCCTCCGCCGCGGCCGACGGGACGACCACGACGGCCGCCTCCTCGGGCGCGGTCGGCGCGGTGGCCTTGCGCACGGCACGACGGCGCGGGCGGGCCGGGGCGGCGGCCTCGGCGGGCGCCTCCTCGACAGCGACCGGGGCCGGGGCCTCCTCGGCGGGCCGGGCCACCGGCTCCTCGGCCGCGGGCTCGGCCTCGGGCACCGTCACCACGGCCGCCTCGGCTCCCGCCGGGGAACCGGCCGGCGCCGAGACCTTCCGGGTCGCACGACGGCGCGTACGGCCCTTGGGCGCGGCCTCCTCGGCAGCCTCGGCCTGCGGCGCCGCGACCACCTGGTCCTCGACGGCCACAGGCTCGGCCAGGGCCTCCACGGCCGGCTCCGGACGCACCGGGCGCGCCGCCGCCTCCTCGGCGGTGACCTCCTGCGCGGTCGGGGCCTCTGCGGCCACGGCGGCCTCGGTCCTCGGGGCCTTCTGGCGAGGAGCCTCCGCCCTGGGTGCGCCCGCCGGAGCCGAGGCCCGGCGGCTCGCCCGGCGGCGCGTACGGCCACGGGTGGCCGCCGCCTCCGCCTCGGCGACGCTGCTGTACAGCTCCTCGTCCGGCGCGAAGTCGGGGGCCGGCAGGGTGACCGGCTCGGCGACCTCGGCGGCCACCTCGGCGGCGGTCTCCACCTCGGGCTCGACGGCCTCACCGGTCTCCACGGCCACGGCGGCGGTCTCGTGCACGTGCTCCGGCACCTCACCACCACGACCGCGCTTCTTGCGCTTGCCGCCACCGCCGCCGGCGGACACCGGCTGCTCCATGTGCACGATGACACCGCGGCCGTTGCAGTGGACACAGGTCTCGGAGAAGGACTCCAGCAGACCCTGGCCGACCCGCTTACGGGTCATCTGCACCAGACCCAGCGAGGTCACCTCGGCCACCTGGTGCTTGGTCCGGTCCCGGCCCAGGCACTCCAGCAGACGGCGCAGCACCAGGTCGCGGTTGGACTCCAGGACCATGTCGATGAAGTCGATGACGACGATGCCGCCGAGGTCGCGCAGCCGCAGCTGGCGCACGATCTCCTCGGCCGCCTCCAGGTTGTTCCTGGTGACCGTCTCCTCCAGGTTGCCGCCCTGGCCGGTGAACTTGCCGGTGTTGACGTCGATGACGACCATCGCCTCGGTCTTGTCGATCACCAGCGAACCGCCGCTGGGCAGCCACACCTTGCGGTCCAGGGCCTTGGCGAGCTGCTCGTCGATCCGGTAGGTGGCGAAGACGTCGACCTCGGAGGTCCACTTCGACAGCCGGCCCGCCAGATCCGGCGCGACGTGCGAGACGTACCCGTGGATGGTGTCCCAGGCGTCGTCACCGCTGACGATGACCTTGGAGAAGTCCTCGTTGAAGATGTCGCGCACGACCCGGACGGTCATGTCCGGCTCGCCGTACAGCAGCGTCGGGGCGTTGCCGTTCTTCGACTTCTTCTGGATGTCCTCCCACTGCGCCTGCAGCCGCTCGACGTCCCGGCGCAGCTCGTCCTCGCTCGCGCCCTCGGCGGCGGTGCGCACGATGACGCCCGCGTCCTCGGGGACGATCTTCTTGAGGATGGTCTTCAGCCGGGCCCGCTCGGTGTCGGGCAGCTTGCGGCTGATGCCGGTCATCGAGCCCTCGGGGACGTACACGAGGTAACGGCCCGGCAGGGAGACCTGGCTGGTCAGACGCGCGCCCTTGTGCCCGATCGGGTCCTTCGTCACCTGGACGAGGACCGACTGCCCGGACTTCAGGGCGGACTCGATGCGGCGCGGGCCGTTGGCCATGCCCAGCGCCTCGAAGTTGACCTCACCGGCGTACAGGACGGCGTTGCGTCCCTTGCCGATGTCGATGAAGGCGGCCTCCATCGACGGCAGCACGTTCTGGACCTTGCCGAGGTAGACATTGCCGACGTACGAGGTCGCCTGCTCCTTGTTGACGTAGTGCTCGACGAGCACGCCGTCCTCCAGGACGCCGATCTGCGTGCGCTCGCCGTGCTGGCGCACGACCATCACGCGCTCGACGGCCTCGCGGCGGGCCAGGAACTCGGCCTCGGTGATGATCGGGACACGGCGACGCCCCTGCTCACGGCCTTCCCGGCGGCGCTGCTTCTTGGCCTCCAGACGGGTCGAGCCCTTGATGGACTGCACCTCGTCCGACGGCTCGGCGGGCTTGCGGGGCTCGCGGACCTTGACGACCGTACGCTCCGGGTCGCCCTCGCCGGGCTCGGTGTCGACGGTGGTGTCACCGGCACGGCGACGACGGCGACGGCGGCGACGGCTGCTGGAGCTGGAGACACCGGCCTCGTCGCGGGCCTCCTCGGCGTCCTCTTCCTCCTGCTCGGCGGTGTCCTCGGCGTCCTGCGCGGCCTGCTCGGCGGCCAGCTCCTCGGCCTCCGCTTCCACGCCCTCGCCGGCCTCACCGCGACGGCGACGCCGGCCGCCACGACGGCGACGGCGGCGCGCACCGGACTCCTCGAAGCCCTCGGCGCCCTCCGTCTCCTCGGCCTCCTCCTCCTCGGCCTCCTCCTCGGCTTCGGCGACGGCCTCGGCGGCCTCCGGCTCCTCCTCGGCGGCGGCCTCGACGGCCGGGGCCTCCTCGGCGGCGCCCCGGCGGCGACGGCGGCGGCGCGTGCCGGTCTCGGCGCGCTCCTCCGTGTACTCCTCGGGCTCCTCCGCCTCGGCGGCCTCGGCGGCGGCCTCGGCGGCGGCGCGCTCCGGGGTCTGGAACTTCGGCTCGGTGAACACCGGAGGCTGGAAGACGGCGACGGCCGGGCGGGCCGGGCGGCGCGGGGCCTCGGCCTCGGGGGTCTCCGCCTCGGGAGTCTCCGCCTCGGCGGCCGGCGCGGGCTGCGCGGGCTCGGAGAACCCGAACACGGGGCGCACGACCCGGCGCCGGGAACGACGCGGGGCGGCCTCCTCGGCGGGGGCCTCCTCGGCAGGGGCCTGCGACGCGGGAGCCTGCGGCGCCTGGGCGGCGGAGGCGGGCTCGGTGGTGTGCGTGGTGACGGGGACCTCCGGGGTCTGGGCACCGGCGCCGGTCTCGTCGGCCTTGGCCTCCGCGGACTCGGTGGTGTCGGTGGCGGGCGCGGACGCCCGGCGGGTGGACCGGCGACGGGTACGGCGCGGGGCCGTCTCCTCGGCGACCGGCTCCTGGACGGCTTCCGCGGTCTCCTCCGCTTCGTGAACGGCCTGGGCGGGGACGGCTCCGGCGGCGGGAGCCTCCTCGGCGGCCTGCGGCGCGCCGACGGGTGCGGAGGCGCGGCGGGCGACCCGGCGACGCGGACGACCGGCAGCGGCGGCCTCCTCGCCGACGCCGCTCACCTCGGCGGCCGCGGCAGCCTCGGGAGTTTCGGCAGCGGGAGCCTCGGGGGCAGCGGACTCGGCCGCCTTCGGCGCACCGGCGGGAGCGGACGCTCGGCGGGTCGCACGACGGCGCGGACGCGCGGCGGGCGCCTCCTCCGCGGCGGCGGGCGCCTCGACGGCGGGCTGCTCAGCGGCCCTGTCGGCCTCGGCGGCAGCGGCCGTACCCGACGCGGCGGTGGCCGGGACGACGGTCTCGGCGGCCTCGGCGGCGGTCGGGGACCCGGCGGGCGCGGACGCACGGCGGGCGACCCGGCGACGCGGACGACCGGCCGGAGCGGCCTCTTCGGCGGCGGGCGCCTCGACGACCGCCGTCTCTTCCTGAGACTTGCCGGCGTCGGACGCGGCAGCGGCCGGAACCACCGTCTCGACGGCCTCGGCGGCCGCCGGGGCACCGGCAGGAGCGGACGCGCGGCGCGCGGCACGGCGGCGCGGACGAGCGGCGGGCGCGGCCTCTTCCGGGGCAGCGGCAGCGGGGGTGGTGGCCTCCGCGGCGAGCGGCGCCTCCAGGGCCTCCTCCGTCGCAGGGGCCTCATCGGCACCGGAAGCGACGGCGGTCGGCGCGGAGACGCTGCGCGTGGCGCGGCGGCGGACGCGGCGGGGCGCGGCCTCCTCGCCGGAGACGACCTCGCCGCCCTCGGCGACGGCGGCCGGGGTCTCGGTCTCGGTGGCGGACGCGGTCGCAACGACCGTCTCTACGGCCTCGGCGGACGCCGGTGCCCCGGCGGGCGCGGACGCGCGACGCGTGGCACGGCGGCGCGGACGGCCCGCAGGCGCGGCCTCCTCGGCAGCGGGTGCCGGGACGGCCTCGACCGCTTCCACCTGCGCCTCAGCGCTCAGCGCACCGGCTTCTTCGGCCTCGATCGCCTCTACGGCTTCTGCCGCTTCTTCAGTTGCAGCAGCCTCGGCGGCCTCAAGGACCTCGGCGACGTCGTCGGACTCGGCGGCCGGTATGGCCGGCACGGTCACCTCGACGGGAGCCTCGGCCGCGGCCGGCGGTCCAGCCGGGCGGGAGGCGGCACGGCGACGCCTGCGCGGCGGCAGGGTGTCGCTGGGAGTGTTCAGTTCAGAACCCTCGTTGGGTTCGGTCGGCTCGAGCATGCGGGCGTTTCTCCCGTCAGGCCCCCGGGCGCCGCGCCTGGTCCGGTGTCGGTCTCGAGGGACCGTCCGCCGTTGACGTCCGCGGCCCGCGTCGTACGCGAAGGCCGCCGTCCGGGGCGCGGGCGCCGCACGGGAGCACTCTGTGTCCTGTCTCGCCGGTTCCGTACGCCTTGTCGGTACGGCCTGGCGAAAGTCTTCTGGTCGGTGCGCTGCCCGACCCAGGTGGCTCCCGAGTACAAGGGCGGCGCTACGACGTCCGTCCCTACGCGGGACCTTCCGGCGCCGTCGCGGCGGCGGCCGGTGCGGCCGTCAGGGCCTCGGCTGCCTCGCGGTCGGGCGCGAGCGGGTCGGTCACCGTGCCGGTCTCTTCATCGAACAGCCCCTGCGCCAGCCTGGTCACCGCTGCGGGGACCGGCGGCGCCAGGTCGGCCACGGCGCGGAGACCGGACAGGACGTCGTCGGGTCGTACGGCAGGCGTCACGTGCCGAACAACCAGCCGCAGTATCGCACAGGGCTGGTCGCTAGGCCTATCGGCCGGTGAACCGTGCGTTTCCAGGCTCACCACGGCCGGGCGGGCGTCGAAGGTGCGGACACCGTTCTTGGTCATCCGCTGGACCTCGACGGTGCCGGCCCGGTTGAACGCGTCGACCGCGCGCTCGGCGTCGGCCGGGTCGACGCCGTCCAGCCGCAGCTCCCAGACGGAGGCCGTCAGCCGGTCGGCGAGGCCCGAAGTCCGCGCCTCGACCGCCTCGATCACGTCGAGCCCGGCGGGCAGCGACTCGTCGAGGAGGACGCGCAGGGTCTCCGGGTCGCGCGCTGCGGTGAGCGCGATCTCCAGGTACTCCGCCTCACTGCCCGTGCCGGTGGGTGCGGCATTGGCGTACGACACCTTCGGGTGCGGCGTGAACCCGGCCGAGTACGCCATGGGCACCTCGGCGCGGCGCAGCGCACGCTCGAAGGCGCGCTGGAAGTCTCGGTGGCTGGTGAACCTCAGGCGGCCGCGCTTGGTGTAGCGCAGTCGGATGCGCTGCACCGCGGGTGCGGGCGGCGGGCCTTCGGGCTGTCGCTTGCCCAGTGTCCTAGTCCTTCGTGAGTGCGGTCGTACTGCTACCAAGAGTACGTGTCGCGGGCCCCTGGGGTTCCCGCCGGTCCACCGCGGCCGGCCGCCGGGGCTCGCCGAACAGCATCCGCCGGAAGTCGGCGCGGGCCTGCCGTACCGTTTCGCGGGCGCTCGTCAGGGCCTCGCGGACGGCCCGGCCCACCACACGCGCGCCCTCGGCGGCGGGGCGCAGGACGGCGTCCCGGACGAGGTGGCCGACCGGGGTGAGGACGGTCCGGTACACCCAGCGCAGGGGCTCCACGAAGCTCCACCGGAAGAGAGTCCCTAGCGCGCGGCCGACGGCCCGCGAGATCCGTCCGGCGATCCGCCAGGCGTGCCCGAGGGCGTCGCCCACCTCGCGCGCCACGACGGCGAGGAACCGGCCGGCCGGCGAGAGAACCCGGCGCCACAGCACGAGGGCGGGCAGGACGAAGAGGACGCGGAGGGTCCAGTACAGGGCCGCCCCGAGGCCGGTGCCGATCACGCCCAGCAGCCACCCCAGCCCTCGTACACACCAGGCGGCGGCACGTCCGACGGGCGTGAGGACCCGGTCGTACAGCCATCGCGCGGGGACGACGAGCAGATACCGGGCCAGCCAGGCGCCGGCCGTGTACACGCCGGCGCCCACGGCGGCCAGGACCGCGCCGATACCCGTCAGCAGCCAGGTGACCGCTTGCCCGGTCGGGCGCAGCACGCGCGCGTACACCCAGGCGAACCCGGCGCCCACCCCGCGCGCCAGCCAGGCGACGGCGTGCCCGACGGGCGTGAGCAGGCACCGGTGGAACCAGACCGCCGGTACGACGACGAGGACCGTGCCGAGCCGGCCGAGCGCCCTGCCGACGGGGAGCACGGCAGAGCGCCACAGGGCCACGAACGGCCAGACGAACAGGGCCTTTCCGGCCCACAGCAACGCCCGGCCCAGCGGCCTGAGCACGGCGTCCCGCAGAAACCCTCCGGTGACGACGAGGGCGTCCCACGCCATCCGCACCGGCACCACCAGCGCCAGGACGACGATCCGCAGGGGCACGCGGATCGCGACGGTGAGGCACCCTTCCGGCTGCCGTGTCGGGGGAGGCGGCTTGTGCGGTTCCATACCGGGGTAGACGCCGAGGCCCCGCGTTCGGATCCGGCGATCCGGCCCGCCCGGCTAGAGAACCCGCGCCTTGTACGACTCCGGATAGCGCTGGGTGATCTCCACCGCCCACACCAACAGGGCGATGGGGACGACCCAGTTGAACCAGTCGTCCTGGGACGGGAAGCGGATGGCCAGCCAGGTCGAGACCGTCATCAGGGCGAAGGCGGTGCCCCACACGGCCGTCAGCACCCGGTTGATGTGCAGGAAGACCGGTGAGTCCCACACCTCACGGGGAGTCGCGGACCGACGATCTGGTCGAAGAGCCACTGGCGGAACGCCCGTAGCTGCGGAAGAGCCGGGAGGATGAGCAGGCTTTCCTGCTGTGCCGCGGCATCGGCCTCATCGAGGACCCTGCCCAAGATCACCACGCCGGGAGCGGCATCCGCCGGGAACGCCACGGGCAGGGAGAGCGTCGCGCTGTCGGGGGTCTCCTGCTCCACCGCCGCCGTCATGGACGCGCAGATCACGTTGCTGACGTCCTGAGCGACATAGCGGTGCTCCGGCCGCACGCCGGTCCGGCAGCCGGTGAATTTCGCGAGAAGCAGCTCGCGAGCAGCCCCTCCCCCTGCTGTTGCGCCGCCCAGTACAGGGCGTACGGCACATCGTTCAGCGTCACGGTCACGGTCCGGCCGGACGGCGCCACGGTCTCCCACGCGGAGGACGGCGGCGCCGGCGCCTCGGGCCACGGTTCGAACCAGACCGTCTTGCGGTCCTCGCCGCTGTGGACACCGTGGCTCGTGGCCAGTTCCTCCACCAGGGACAGGCCCCTTCCGGTGCAGGCGTAGGGATGGCGGTCATGCGGCACCAGCCCGCGGTCCGGTCGCTGGTCACTGATCCGCACATGTGGCCGGCCTTCGACGCCCCAGGCCCGCACCTCGGCCTCGGTGCGCGCGTGGATCAGCGCATTGGTCACCAGCTCACCGGTCAGCAGCTCGGCGGTGTCCACCAGATCGGGTGCGACGCCGTCCAGCACCGAGCGTACGAAGCGCCGGGCCACGGCGACGTTCTCCGGCGCCGGAGACAGGCGTCGCGACGGCACCCCGGGAGGAATGGGGCTGCCCACACCGGCAGGGCGCCCAGAAACACCCACCCGAAAAGGACGGGGCACGTCCCAGGCGTCCACCCGTACCAGCATGGCGCCGGCTCCGCTCTGAGGCGTCTGGCGCAAGATCCGGAAAGTCACTACCATGCGCACGATCCGGCCACCGTCGGGTCGGTCAAGCGATCTTCCCTGGCAGAGCGGGAGCACACTCCACTGCGAGAGCCCCCGTTCACCCCTAGGAGGGAATGATGTCGCAGTCCCATAGGCTCTCAATTGCCCTCACTGGCTTGTTCCCCTCAACTACCCACTACAGTGCGTTGCCGAGCCGGTTGAGCACCGTTGATCCCTCGGAGGGAAGCAGTTCGCACTGCGGCAGGGAGATCCAGTGAAAGACGTCGGGGCGGTGCGCACTGCCACACTCCGGGAAGACGAGTCCAATCCCGGCGCCTTCCAGGCCAGCGCGAGCATCGTGCAAGCGGGATTCTTCTGCTGGGAGATCGCCACAGGCGAGGTGAGCTGCGACCCGCTCACCCTCGCGCTGCACGGCATGCCCGAGAACGGCCCGTCGGACATTTCGAGCTTCCTGGCCGCAGTACACGAGTCCGATCTGGCCGATGTGCGCGATGCCCTGGGACTGATAGCGGAGTCCTGCGGCAACTACCAGATCGAGTACCGCGTCGCTGTCGACGACGGCCGACACAGGTCCCTGGAAGCCCGGGGCCGCGTCCTGCCCGGCCCCGACGGACTGCCGGCCCGCATGGTCGGAGTGGTCATGGACACCACGGCAGTCCATGAACGCCACGAGGCGGAGAGGCGGCGGTTGTACCAGCGCGCCACCCGTGACCGTTGGATGCAGGAGCTGACCGCGGCTCTGGCCGCCGCGGTGACGGTCAAGGACATCATGGCCGCCGCACAGGCAGGACTGCGTACCTTCGGAGCCGACGCGCTGGCGGTGATCGCCCCGGAGGGAAACCGGTTGACCGTCGTCGCCTCGTGCGCCGAAGACGAGCATGGCGAGGACTCCCTGCGAGTCCTCGACGCCACGGCCCGCACCCTCGTGGAGGAGTCACTCGACCGTAGGGCGCCTGTTCTCATCGGCTCCGCGGACGCACTGATCAACGGTTGTCCGCACCTGACACCGCTCGACCAGCCGGCCCCGCGGGCGTGGGCGGCCCTGCCGCTCACGGACTCGCGCGGCCGCGTCAGTTCCTGCCTCGTCAGTTTTCCCGAGCCGCAGGAGTTTCTGCCCGAGGAGCGGGCCCTCCTGGTCGCCGCCATGGGGCTGCTCGCCCAGTCACTGGAGCGAGCCGGCATGTACGAGTCGGAACACGCACTCGCCACCGAGCTCCAGCGTGGCATGCTGCCCCGCGGGCCGCTCACGGTGCCGGGCGTGACCATCGCCGCCCGCTACCAGGCCGCCACCTCCGGCATGTGGATCGGTGGCGACTGGTACGACGCCATCAGCCTGCCCGACGGCAGCGTGGCTCTGGTCATAGGAGACGTGCAGGGACACAGCGTTCACGCCGCGTCTCTCATGGGGCGGCTGCGTACCGCCGTGCATGCCTACGCGAACGAAGGACACCCGCCCGCGGCCGTCCTGGAACGCACCAACCGCTTGCTGACCGAGTTGAACACCGACCCGGACCGGGCCCTGTTCGCCACATGCTGTTACATAGCGCTCAATCCCTTCGACGGAACGCTCCGGGTGTGCCGGGCGGGTCATCCGGCCCCGGCGCTGATCACGCCCCGCAAGCCGCCGCGCCTCCTGGAGGTCCCTGGCGGCCTCCCGCTGGGGATCGACCGGGAGCAGCGGTACCCGACCACCCGCCTGCGCATCGCTCCGGGCAGCGTGCTCGCGCTGACCACCGACGGCCTGCTCGAGGCCGTGAACAAGGACATCGACCAGGGCACCGAGAGGTTTCTCCAGGGTCTGCGCGGCGCTCCCACGGCGGACCTGGAGACCATGGTCGACAACCTCATCGCCGGGACGCAGAAGGCTCAGGGCCTGGGCGACGACGTCGCTCTGCTCCTGGCTCGTCTGAACCGGCCCGATCCCCGCAGCTGACCCGGTCCTGACCCGCCCCGTTCACAACAGGCCTGGATCCCCGGGAACTTGTATCAACGGCCAGCCGAATGCACTCGTCTGTGTGTTGCCGTACGCAGGGCAATGAGTGCCAAAGAAACGATACCTCTGTCGAACACCGCCAACAGGCAGGGTAATTTACGTCGGTGGCTGGGACTGCCTGCTCATGCTCCATGCGGGCATCGGGCGCGCCGCATCGGCAATGTCGCTGGATGTCGCGAATGGCAGAGATTACCGAGAAGCGAGCTGACGTATGGACAATTTCCGGATTCCAGACCTCCACATACCCGTACCGGCAGCGCTCAATCCGGAACTCCAGGAGGCCACGGCGGCCGCTGAGGCATGGCTGGACGAGTTCGGTCTGGTGCCCACCGAGGAGGCACGTCGGCATGTGCAGCGCACTCGTGTGGACCGGCTCACCGCATGGCTGTGCCCGAACGCCTCACCTGAGGCACTGACGCTGATCACCCAGTGGAACGCATGGCTGTTCCAGTTGGACGACCAGTTCGACGACAACCCGGTGCGCGGTTACCAGCCCGAGCGGTGGCGCGAGGCGTTCGGACCGTTGTTCGCCGTCTTCGACGGAACCGTTACGGCTGGGCGACTGGCGCGTTCCCTGGCCGACCTGTGGCGCCGTACGACGGCTGTCCGTTCTTCCGCATGGCAGCGCAGATTTGTCCCGCACCTGCTGTGGTACTTCGACAGCTACCGGACCGACATGATTCATCGGGAGGAAGGGCGCGTACCCGGCCTGCAGCAGTATCTCGCTCACCGCCGCGCCTCGTTCGCGTTCGACGCCGTCCTGGACCTGATGGAAATCGGTGCCGGTGTGGACCTGCCTGACCAACTGCACGCCAACCCGGCCTTTGCGGACATGCGAGAGGCGGTGATCTACGCGAATGCCTGCATCAACGACCTCTATTCGCTGCCCAAAGAACTCGCGCATGATTATGCGTTCAACGCCGTCACGGTGATCTGCCACCATCACCGCTGCAGCCTCCAGGAGGCGGCGGAGCGAGTGGCCGTGATGCAGGCCGGATACGTCCAGCGCATCCTCGATCTCGAACAGGTCCTGCCCGGGCGGCTGACACGTTCCGGCTTCGCCGCCGACGCCGTCGACGACGCATTGCGTTGTGTCAGGGACTTCCACGCGCTCACCGCCGGGAACGTCGCTTGGTCGCAGGAGACCGGGCGCTATGCGGAGATAGAGGCCGAACCGACCTATCTGACAGACCTGTTCATTCCGTAGGAACCCTCGGCCATCACCCGAGCAGGGGATCTCGCAGCAACGCGAGCCGCCTCCATCACCCGATCGAGTGCCTCGCTCGGAATCCTCCGCTCTGGCGCGGCCGACCAGCACACACCCACAGGACCGTGTCTGAGGGCCCGACAAGCAATGCAGCCACGCTCGCCACACACATGAGTACGGATACTCAGTCGCCGTGGCGACTGACGCCGATGCGCTACGGCAATCTCCCGGGCTACCGTGTGAGCCGATCACCGCATTGCGGTACTGCGGACACGGGGGAGGAAACACGCATGGCGTGGGACGAGTGGGAGCAGCTCAAAACAGCCGCGGCCAACAGACACGGCGCCCACATGCAGTTGAACCACGTGCCGTCGGACCCGGGAGGATCCGGCACTCTGGTGTCGAACAAGCCGGCCTGGTCCAAGGCAGGCCAAGCCGTCGGCTCGCTCACCGGCTCCATCACCACGGCGCTGGGAAAGCTGACGGACGGGCAGAAGGGCCTTGGCGCGGAGACCGGCTGCCAGACGTCCGGGGCTCAGAAGGAAGTCCACGACTCGTGGGATCGCTACGTCAAGGCTGTGAGCGGGCGCTGCACAAGGCTCTCGGAACTGCTGGAAAAAGTCGGCAACGACCTGTTGAAGACCGATGAGTCCGTCAAGGCCGAGATCGGCAACCTCAAGGTGGACTACGCGGATACGCCGGCGGTCGGCGGCCAGGACAAGGGGCGGTAACCAGAAGTCATGGACCTCGCAACCCTGAAGGCGCTCGACCCCAAAGAGTTTCTGGACGCGGCCGACGGATACCGCAGCACCAGTGACATGGCCGGCGCGGCCAAGGACCGCATCGAGAACGAGATCGCCGCGGCCATGAGGAAGTCCCTCAACAGCGAGGCCGCGACCGCGGCGATCGGCCAACTGTCTGAGCTGGGGAAGGACTTCCACTACATCCAGATCGAATGCGGACTGGTCAGTACGGCTCTCGAGGCGTTCTCGTACGAGATCGAAGCGGCCAAGAAGAAGCTGCAAGCAGCCATCGACGGCGCGCAGGCGGCGAAGCTCACCGTGAACGCCGACGGCTCGGTCACCTATCCGGCGGGCGGGGAGAAGGGCACGGACGGAAAGGTTCCCGGGGGCGGCACGGTCAGCGGCACAGCGGGCAGCCTGTCCCAGGACATAGCCGCGGCGGTGAGCCGTCAGTCAGCCAACGTCGACCCCAACCCCAACCACCGCCTCGCCCTGGATTACGCGGATGAGATCGCCGGCGCCCTCAAGGAGGCGACGGAGTCCGACGAGAAGTGGGCGCCGAAGCTGCGGGCGCTGAAGGCGGACGACGATCTCACCGTCTCCGACAAGGACCTTGCCGACGCGTCCTCGGACACGAGCGGTGTGCGTGACGCGGGCAAGGAGTACCTCGACTCGCTGCCGCAGCCGCCCAAGGACGGCAAACCGACGGACAACGCGAAGTGGTGGAAGGGGCTCAGCCCGGAGCAGCAGGCCGCGTGGATTTCCATGCGTCCCGACTCGGTCGGCGCGCTCGACGGACTCCCGGCGACGGTTCGGGATGAGGCCAACCGGACAGTGCTCTCCGAGGCGCACGGCGTCGCACAGGTCAAATACGACGCCTGGTTGCAGGATCACCCTGAACCCCCGCGGTACCAGGACCATATCAACCTGCATACCGGGGTGAAGCAGGGCAAGGAGGAAAACCCGGCGTGGAAGGAATGGGAAGCCGAACGGGAGAAGATGCACAAAGGGCTCGACGGCATGAAAGCGATACAGGACCGTTTCGACGCGACGGGCACCAAAGGGCTGCCCGAGGCGTACCTACTGGGCTTCAGCGCCGAAGGAGACGGCCGCGCGATCATCGCCAACGGGAACCCGGACACCGCGGATCACCAGGCGGTCTACGTGCCGGGTACGACCTCCGATTTGGACAACATCAAGGGGAACATGGATCGGATGGTCACTGTCTGGCATGCAGCCCACGGCATACCCGGTGCACAATCTGTCTCCACCATCACCTGGCTCGGCTACGACGCACCTAACGACGTCGTAAAAGACGCGACTTTCACCCACTATGCATACGACGGCGCACCGGCCTTCAATAAATTCCTCGATGGACTCGACGCATCACATTCCGGCGATTCGGCACCGCACCGTACCGTGATCGGCCACTCGTACGGATCGAGCCTCGTGGGCGCCGCGGCCCAGACCGGGGATCTCCACGCCAACGACATCGTCTTCGCGGGCAGTCCCGGCGTGGAGGTTCCCCGCGCCGATCAGCTGGATGTTCCGAAGGGGCACGTGTGGAACGAGTACGCCGACGGGGACCCGGTTCCAGAGCTCGGCCGCATGATCCATGGCGGAGGCTTCGGGCGTGAAATTCCTGCCGATTCGAGCTTCGGCGCCAACCAGATGGCCACCGACACCGAGGGTCATAGTGGCTACTGGGACGATGGCTCCCTGAGCGTAAAAAACCAGGCCATGGTAGTGGTCGGGCAATATGACAACGTGAAGGCGGCGCCGGAGCCGACGAGGCCATATACACCGCACACCGTGTGGGAAAAATAGTACTCCCGATGTGCAGGCGCCGGCATGTAGACGGACGCAATGACCGGCTAATAGTCCAGCCCGACGAAATAAGGCCCCGCCATGAAGGACAAGCTGAGCACCATCGTGCTCGCCGCACCCCTTGCACTCATCACCCTCACGGGATGTGGTATGGAATCCGAAGAAACCCCGGTGGTCGGCACCAGCACGTCATTGGATGCCGCCGACGCCATAGAAAAGATTTCCAGCGGTATTTACGACATGATCGGCGTCAAGGGAAAAGCATCCGACGGTTCCACTGGGGTCCAGGAATGCCCAGGAAAGGATCCAGATAAATACTTCAAGGTCTTTCACCCGTGGAGTTTCGTCCCAGCTTCGGCAAGCGATACCGAAAAGGCGATGAAGAATCTCAAGGCGGAACTCCCGAAGCATGGCTGGAAGATTGTCGAATACGGTCCGGACACCAGCAAGAACAAGAACATCAACCTGACCGCAGACAATGACGAGAAGAAGGTCGGAGTAAACATCGTTCAGATGCTCAAGAACGACCCGCCGGGGCTGAGCCTGACCGTCGTGTCCGGCTGCTACAAGGTCCCGGACGGTCAGAAGGTCCAACACTTCTGAGCGCGGCTGGTACGAGCGCCTCAATGATCCGGTCGGCGCCGGGGACGTCCGGGTTTGCCGGCCACGGACGGGATGCCATCGACCACAGCCAGGGTCTGGGTGACGCCGTTGACGTCGGCAGCGGTGATGACCACCTTGAACGGCGTACCTCTACCGTCGCTTACTGCCCGTCTTCCAGCGGTCGACCGGGGACGGGCCGGTGGCCCCCCGCAGCGTAGAAACCCGCTGTCCAAGATCAAGGGAGAACTTCATGCCAGCTGGCGATCCCGACTCACATCGGATCGCGGCCGGCGGCGACGCGCACGGATCCAAAGGCGGCATGCCCCGCGGGCCTCGGCCTTACTCCAGGGTCTTCGCAGCGTTGCGGATGACCTCGAGGACAGCGTTGGGCTGGGAGAGCATCGGGACGTGGCTGCTGTCGAGGCTGACGGTCGTGGCCTTCATCCGCTCGGCGGAAGCGCGCTCCCGGTCCGGGTTCACCGTGCGGTCCTGGGTGCCCACGATGTACCAGCTCGGCTTCGCTCGCCAGGCATTGCCGGGTACCTGCTGGTCGAAGAGGTCCGCGATCGGCGGGTTAGCGGTCGCCAGCACGAGCTTTTGTTCCTCCAGCGGCAGGTCGCCGCAGAAGTCGCCGATGCCCGACTCCTTGAGGTAGATGCGGTTGTCGGTGACCTCAAGGTGCTCGAAAACCGGCGAGCTGGGAAACGCGGCCAGGTGCTGCTGCGAGGTCTCGTCGTCGTCCGGGGCAAGCGCGCAGATGTACACCAGGGCGCCCACCCGGTCGTGCACGCCCGCCTTGGTGATCAGTGTGCCGCCGTAGGAGTGGCCCACGAGCACGACCGGGCCGGGCACGTGGTTGATCGCGCGGGTTACGCAGTCGACGTCGCCTGCGAGCGAGTCAAGCCCATGCTGCGACGCGAAGACCTCGCGACCCTCGGCCTGTAGTGCGGGGATGAGCTTTGCGAAGCACGAGCCATCGGCCCACAAGCCGTGGGCCAGCACGATGCTGGCTTTTCCGGCCATGAGTGCCTCCTTTGTCGCGACGTCGCTACCTGTAGCGGAGATCCACTTCGTTTGATCCTCTTTGTTCAACCCTAGGTGGGAACTACAGGTGCCGCTCGTCGTTCGTACAGTGGCGCGCTCCACCTGGACGCCAGGAACCACGCCCGCTCCACGGTGTGGGTCGGGCCGCGTCTGCTCGGCTCTGCCTGGGTCGATGGTGTGTGGGATGGGAGCCCCCAGCATCCGCCACAACGGACCCGCAGTCGGCGACGGCGCCCCCTCCATCCCGGTGCCGGCCGATCCCCCGCCGGAGGCACTGAGGTCTTTCAGCGTGGCCACTGATCGAATGTCGTCAATCTCCGCGGCCGTCCTCACTCTGGAGCGGCAGCGCTGAAAGAACTCCCTGGCTTTCACCGCCTGTCCTTCACCGCTCGGCGGCCGTATCCCGTGACTCGGAAAAAGAATCCAAATCGAATTCGTCGCCGTCGGTCGGACGGGGAAACCGAAGGCACCGGGATAAAGTGGCGTCGAGGCCGGCGACCTCGCGGGAATTCGGCGACGAATCTTTGCCCACCACAGCCCACCGCAGTGATGTCGCGAGATTTTGAGTTCACTCGAATGGCCCCTGCGTCAGGACGAGCCGTCAGGTGCCATCGAATATGGAATCCCGGGCGTCGTCCGACGTCCCCGCACCGAAGGACCGGCATGCGAATATCCCGCGAGTCCCTCCGTATCGTGCACACGGCCCGTTGGGCTGCGGCTCTTCTGGCCGTATCGGGAATCACCTCCGCACTGACAGTCGAAACGGCGCAGGCCGGTGGTCCGGGCGGCGATCCCGGCCGGGAGAAGCCCACCATCGTGCTCGTGCACGGCGCCTTCGCCGACGCGTCCAGCTGGAACGAGGTCGTGCAGCGGCTCCAGCAGAACGGCTACACCGTGGACGCGCCGGCCAACCCGCTCCGCGGCATTCCCCAGGACTCGGCCTACCTCGCAAGTTTCCTGAAGTCCGTCAAGGGACCGATCGTCCTGGTCGGCCACTCCTACGGCGGAGAGGTGATCTCCCAGGCCGCCACCGGAAACGACAACGTCAAGGCCCTCGTCTACATCAACGCGATCATGCCGGACACGGGAGAGTCCTTCTCCAGCCTCTCCGCGAAGTTCCCGGCCGCCCCGCTCACCAAGGCCCTAAAGCAGGTGCCCTTCAGCAACGGTGACAGCACCACCGGCACGGACGTCTACGTACAGCCGGACAAACTGCACCAGGTCTTCGCCGCCGACCTGCCCACCAGCCAGACCAACCTCATGGGAGTCACCCAGCGCCCGATCGCGCTGTCGGCGTTCGCGGCCAAGCTCACCGGCGCGGCCTGGCGGAACAAGCCCGTGTACGTCCTCGTCGGCAGACAGGACCAGGCGATCAACCCGGCCTTGGAGCTGTTCGAGGCGAAGCGCGCGAACGCCCGTAAGACAGTGGAGATCAACTCCTCGCACGTGTCCCTCGTTTCCCACCCGCAGGCGGTCAAGAACCTGATCGTCGACGCCGCCGAGGACTATATGCGGAAGAAGTGAAATGACCTCCAGTTCTTCCACGTCGACGGCGTGTACCACAAGGAAGTAGCGGTCCGGACCGTTGCCTGGAGGCGTTGCCGGACCGAGGTACCTTTTGTAGCCGGCGTCGTTGGCCAGTGTCACCGCGCCACCGGGCAGATCCCTGCCGTCCTCCGCCCCGGCCGGAAGGCCGGTCACCGGACCTGCTCGCGGGCCAGCTGCTCGCCGTTGGCCACGGAATCAGAGGTCAACGGGAAGGTCCTGATCGGCGGTATGAAATCGTAGGGGCCATAGGATTTGATCGTGGCAATCCTCCGAAATATTCTGCTGACTGGGCCACGCGCATCCTATTTTTCGGCGCCGGAATTCCATTATCGTTTTGACGCTCACATAAGACACGCGTAAACCAATCGGTCGCAAGTTGCAGTTTCCGAGTTTTCTGCTCACGCTTGTTAGGTAAGTCTCAAACTGGCCATACTGCGCCCTCCCCGGGTGGCATCTTCTAGAGGAGCATCCCATGGCCAAGATCTTGTGCGTGATGACCGGCGCAAGCTATTGGACCTTGAAGGACGGGCATCGGCACCCCACCGGCTACTGGGCCGAGGAGTTCGTGGCGCCTTACACCGTGTTCACCGATGCCGGACACGAGGTCACCGTGGCAACTCCGCGGGGCGTCATTCCCGTTGTGGACACGATGAGCCTGCGCCCCGGTATGGCAGGTGGCGAGGAAAACTCCCTCCGGGAGGAAGCCGTCATCGAGAAGGCCGAGGAGCTGCGGCACCCCATCTCCCTCAAGGACGTGCGTCTCGATGGCTACGACGCGGTCTACTACCCCGGAGGCCACGGCCCGATGGAAGACCTTTCGGTCGACCCGGATTCTGGGGCGCTCCTGCGGGAGGCACTTGCCTCCGGCAAACCCCTCGGCGTCGTGTGTCATGCCCCGGCCGCTTTCCTTGCGACCCGTGACGCGAACGGCGACACGCCCTTCGCGAACTACCGGGTGACGGGTTTCTGCAACGAGGAGGAGGCCGGTGTCGGTTTTGCCGACAAGGCAAAGTGGCTGTTGGAGGACGAGCTGAAGAAGCTGCCTACCGACTATTCGCGGGGCCCTGCCTGGGAGCCCTACACGGTCGCGGACCGCAACCTCATCACGGGCCAGAACCCGGCGTCCTCGGGGCCTCTCGCCAAGGAACTCGTCAAGGCTCTGTCCTCCTGAAAGTACCTGCTGACTCTCGGTCACAGGAGCCGGGTTCCCGCCGGGTTGAGGCCCGGCAGGGCTGACTGTTCTGATCATGGGGCGTCGGCGGGCGCCTGATTCCCGGATGCCGGACCGTGCTCGCGCCACCCGGGTGACTGCTGTCGGCGGCAGGCGAGCGGATCGCCGACGCCTCAGCAGCCGTGCTGGAACAGCTCACTGTCCTGACCGGCCGCGTACGCGGTGATCGACTCATGGCCACCGGCCCTAGCCCGGCGGAGCGGAGCGCAGCCGGGTGCCTTGAACCCAGTAGAGGGAGTTGTAACTCAGCTGGCTCCTCCCATCAGGAAAGGGGGCTCGGGGCCGAGCAGTCAGGCAAGCCGGTAGGTCCCTCAGACCCACTCCACCTCGGAAACGATGTACGAGGTACTTCCAGGTCCCGGCAACGGCGTCCGAGAGGACGCCAGGGGCGCCGACGGACGAGGGGCCGATGCGCCGGCCGCAGCCAGAGCAGCCGCCACCTCCTCCTCGCTCACCCCCGCCAGCGCCTCCATCACCCGATCGAGTGCCTCGCTCACGTCAGTGCGTGTGACCACTCGAAGCCGGCGTCGGACCAGGGTTCTTGACCGTCAGAGGCAGCAACTTCTTGCCCGTCGGGCCGATTTGTATGGCCGTGTCCATCTGCGGGCAGACGCCGCAGTCGAAGCAGGGTGTCCAGCGGCAGTCCTCGACCTCCGTCTCGTCGAGGGCGTCCTGCCAGTCCTCCCAGAGCCAGTCCTTGTCCAGGCCGGAGTCGAGGTGGTCCCAGGGCAGGACCTCCTCGTAGGTGCGCTCACGGGTGGTGTACCAGTCGACGTCGACGCCGAAGGGCGCGAGAGCCTTGTCGGCGCAGGCCATCCAGCGGTCGTAGGAGAAGTGCTCGCGCCAGCCGTCGAAGCGGCCGCCGTCGTCGTACACCGCGCGGATGACGGCGCCGATACGGCGGTCGCCGCGGGAGAGCAGGCCCTCGACGATGCCCGGCTTGCCGTCGTGGTAGCGGAAGCCGATCGAGCGGCCGTACTTCTTGTCGCCTCGGATCTTGTCCCGGAGCTTCGCGAGCCGGGCGTCCGTCTCCTCCGCGCTCAGCTGCGGGGCCCACTGGAAGGGGGTGTGGGGCTTGGGGACGAAGCCGCCGATCGAGACCGTGCAGCGGATGTCGTTCGAGCCCGAGACCTCGCGGCCCTTCTGGATGACGTGCGTCGCCATGTCGGCGATCTGGAGGACGTCGTCGTCGGTCTCCGTCGGCAGACCGCACATGAAGTACAGCTTCACCTGGCGCCAGCCGTTGCCGTAGGCCGTGGCGACCGTGCGGATCAGGTCGTCCTCGGAGACCATCTTGTTGATGACCTTGCGGATGCGCTCCGAGCCGCCCTCCGGGGCGAAGGTGAGGCCCGAGCGGCGGCCGTTCCTCGTCAGCTCGTTCGCCAGGTCGATGTTGAAGGCGTCCACGCGGGTGGAGGGCAGGGAGAGGCCGATCTTGTCGTCCTCGTAGCGGTCGGCCAGGCCCTTGGCGATGTCGCCGATCTCCGAGTGGTCGGCGGAGGAGAGGGAGAGCAGGCCCACCTCCTCGAAGCCCGTCGCCTTCAGGCCCTTGTCGACCATTTCCCCGATGCCCGTGATCGAGCGCTCGCGCACCGGGCGGGTGATCATGCCGGCCTGGCAGAAGCGGCAGCCGCGGGTGCAGCCGCGGAAGATCTCCACCGACATGCGCTCGTGGACCGTCTCGGCCAGGGGGACGAGGGGCTGCTTGGGGTACGGCCACTCGTCCAGGTCCATGACCGTGTGCTTCGACACGCGCCAGGGGACGCCGCTCTTGTTCGGGACCACGCGGGCGATACGGCCGTCCGGCAGGTACTCGACGTCGTAGAACGCCGGGACGTACACCCCGCCCGTCTTCGCCAGGCGGAACAGGGCCTCCTCGCGGCCGCCGGGGCGGCCCTCGGCCTTCCACTCGCGGATGATCCGGGTCATGTCGAGCACGGCCTGCTCGCCGTCGCCGATGACCGCCGCGTCGATGAAGTCGGCGATCGGCTCGGGGTTGAACGCCGCGTGGCCGCCGGCCAGGACGATCGGGTCGTCGTCCGTGCGGTCCTTGGACTCCAGGGGGATCCCGGCCAGGTCCAGGGCGGCGAGCATGTTGGTGTAGCCCAGCTCCGTGGAGAAGCTGAGGCCGAACACGTCGAAGGCCTTCACCGGGCGGTGGCTGTCGACCGTGAACTGCGGGACGCCGTGCTCGCGCATCAGCGCCTCCAGGTCCGGCCACACGCTGTAGGTGCGCTCGGCGAGGACGCCGTCCTGCTCGTTGAGGACCTCGTAGAGGATCTGGACGCCCTGGTTGGGCAGGCCGACCTCGTACGCGTCCGGGTACATGAGCGCCCAGCGGACATCGCACTCGTCCCAGTCCTTGACGGTGGAGTTGAGCTCTCCGCCGACGTACTGGATCGGCTTCTGCACGTGGGGGAGCAGAGCTTCGAGCTGCGGGAAAACCGACTCGACAGGCATCTCGCGAACCTTCATGAGCTGACAGGGGTGACCATCAAGCCTAACCCGCCCGGCGGGCTCCCCCGAACGCTCAGCCGGTCGCCCCGGAACGGATCTCCTTCCACAGTCCCGGCAGCTCCGCCTCCGCCTGGGCCGCCCGTGCCTCCTCGCGGCCGTACAGCACCCCGTAGGTGAAGGTGCTCTCCCCCGCCGCGTGGGCCACCGCGGACAGCTCGCGCAGGGTCAGCCGGGTCATGACGCTGTCCTGGTGGTCGCCGAGGAGAGTGGTCAGGGACTTCATGGCCTTGGTGAGGGAGCGGGCCGGTTTGCCGAGGGCCGGGCCCGCCGCCTCGGCCGCGTACCGGGTGCGCTTGGCCTTCTTGCGGGCCTCGTGCACGGCCACGTCGCGTTCCTCGCCGGGCGGGACGCCGATCGCCCGCTCGACCAGGGCGGACAGGGTCGCCAGGTCCTTGTCCATGGCCTTGGCGAGCACCTTCTCCGGCTCTTTCCCGGCGGCCTTGCGCAGTGGCGGGTCGGCGAGGAGTGCGTCCAGGGTGTCCAGCAGGGTCAGATAGCGGCGGGAGTCCAGCACGCCGGTCAGATGGGCCTGTGCGCCGCCGCGGCGGGCCTCGGCCCAGGAGGCGAGGCGTTCGGGGACCGGGCCGAGGACCAGGTCGGACGGGAGGGCGTCTGTGGCGGCCGTCAGGCGTTCGGCCATCACCTCCTGGTCGCGGCCCACGCCCAGCTCGCCGGCGAGCCACTTCAGCTCGACCGCGACGGGGTCGGTGACGGCGCGGTCGAGGACGGAGCGGAAGCTGCGCAGGGTGCTGCGGGCGCGGCGGGTGGCGACCCGCATACGGTGCACGGAGTCGGGCACGTCCCGGCGGACGGCGGGGTCGAGTTCGACCAGTACGTCCCGCTGGGCGCGCAGATAGGCGAGCACATGGTCGCCGGCCGTCACGGGCGGCGCGGGCTTGTCCTTCCTACGGCGCTTTCCCCCTGTCTGCTCCAGGGCCCGGGCGAGCTTCGACGGCGACTTGGAGGGCCGCACGCCCGCCCTGCGCAGCCGTTTCTCCACCAGGTCCAGGAAGGCGGGGTCGCCGTCGTCGGCGAGTTCCACCTCGATCTCGGTCCACTGGGCGGCTGCGCCCGTCTGCGCGAGCCGCTCGGCGGTCACGGCGTCGACGCTCGCCTCGGCCAGCAGGGTGCCGTCGGCGTCGACCAGGTGGCGTACATCCCGGGCGGAGCGCAGCCGGACCAGTGGGACCAGTTCGGCGTCCCGGACCCGGGAACGGACCAGGGCGGCGATCTCCTCCGGGACGGTGTCGGAGAGCGGGGCCCGGATCTCGTCCCGCACGCCCGGTTCGACCGGGAACTTCAGATGCCAGCCGGCGTCCGAGCCTCCGGTGCGGCGGCGCAGGGTGAGGGATGCGGCGGCCAGGCGCTCGTCGGCGGTGTCGTAGTAGGTGGCGTCGAGCTCCACCAGGCCCTTGTCCAGGACGGCCGCCACTCCGCCGACGCCGGTCAGGTCCGGCAGCCCGCTGTCGTCGGACTCGTACTTGCGCTCGATCTCGCGTTTCGCATCCGCCATGGATCGAATCTAGTTGTCCGCGGGGTGGTGCGGCAGGGGCAGTCCCGGGTGAATGGCCGGAAAACTCCCGTCACCCACCCGGTGAACGACCCTCAGGGCCGGAGGGCTACGCCGACATGGGTCTCTGGACCTTGATCGACTGCAACAGCCCCACGGCCATCCAGACCGCGAACATCGACGAGCCGCCGTACGACACGAACGGCAGCGGCAGACCGGTGACCGGCATGATGCCGAGGGTCATGCCGATGTTCTCGAAGGACTGGAAGGCGAACCAGGCGACGATCCCGGCGGCCACGATCGTCCCGTACAGCTCGGTGGAGTCGCGGGCGATGCGGCAGGCCCGCCACAGCACCACGCCGAGCAGGAAGATGATGAGGCCGGCACCGAGGAAGCCCAGCTCCTCCCCCGCGACCGTGAAGACGAAGTCCGTCTGCTGCTCGGGCACGAACTGGCCGGTGGTCTGCGAGCCGTGGAAGAGGCCGGCACCGGTCAGGCCGCCGGAGCCGATGGCGATGCGGGCCTGGTTGGTGTTGTAGCCGACGCCCGCCGGGTCCAGGTCCGGGTTGGCGAACGCGGCGAAGCGGTTGATCTGGTACTGGTCCAGGATGTGCAGCTGCCAGATGGCGACACAGCCGATCACACCCATGGTGAGCAGGCCGAAGACCCAGCGGTTGGAGGCACCGGAGGCGAGCAGCACGCCCAGGATGATGGCCACCATGGCGAGCACCGAGCCGAGGTCCGGCATCAGCAGCAGGATCAGGCAGGGTACGGCCGCGAGGCCGAGGGACTGCGCCACGGTCCGGTGGTCCGGGTACGGCTTGTCGCCCGCGTCCACCCGGGCCGCGAGCATCATCGCCATGCCCAGGATGATCGCCACCTTGAGGAACTCGGCGGGCTGGAGCGAGAAGCCGCCGATCACGAGCCAGTTGCGCTGGCCGTTGATGGTGGCGCCGAGCGGGGTCAGGACCACCAGGGCCAGCAGGACCGACACGCCGTAGAGGATCGGCACGGCGTTGCGCAGGGCGCGGTGGCCCAGCCAGAGCGTGCCGATCATCAGGGCGAACCCGATGCCGAGGTTGATCAGGTGCCGTTCCAGGAAGAAGTACGGGTCGCCCTGGTTGATCTCGGTGCGGTTGCGGGTCGCCGAGAACACCAGCGCGGACCCGATCAGGGACAGCGCGACGGCGGCCAGCAGTATCGGCCAGTCGAGCCTGCGGGCCAGCGAGTCCCGGGCGAAGATCCTGGTCCAGCCGGCCCGCTCGGGGCCGTACCCGGAGACGGAGAAGCCGTTCGCGCCGGTCATGAGGGCATCCTCCGGCTTCCCCGCCCGGGGATCCTGCGTGGTCGCCTGCGGGTGTTGCGGTTGCCCGTGGTGGGCGAAGGCGAGGTGGCGGGCTGCTGGTCGCTGCCGTTGCTGGGGTTGTCCTGCTGGGAGGCCTCGGCGTCCTTCGCCGGGTCGCCGTTGATCTTCGGGGCGTCGATCGTGCCGTCGGTGCGGACCTTCGGCAGGCCCTTCTGCGGCTGGGGCAGCAGCGCCTTCTTGTTGTCGATGGAGCCGTCGCCCTGGACGCCGTACAGCGCGCTGTAGATGTTGCGCACGGCCTCACCGGAGGAACCGGAACCCGTACCGGCCTGGGAGATCGTCATGATCACCGAGTAGTCCTTGGAGTACGTGGCCAGCCAGCCGGTGGTCTGCTTGCCGTAGACCTCGGCGGTACCGGTCTTGCCGTGCAGCGGGATCTTGTCCTGCGGCCAGCCGTTGAACTTCCACGCGGCCGTACCGCGGGTGATGACGCCCGCGAAGGCGTCGTCCATGCCCTTGAGGGTGGCCTGGCTGACCGGGAGCTTACGCTGCACCTTGGGCTTGATCTCCTGGACGCTCTTGCCGTCGGCGCTGATGATCGCCTTGCCGATGGTCGGGACGTACTCGGTTCCGCCGTTGGCGACGGCGCCGTAGATCATGGCCTCCTGTATCGGCGTGACGAGGGTGTCGCCCTGGCCGATGGAGTAGTTGATCTCGTCACCCTCGCGCATCTTGTTGCCTTCGAGGCAGTTCTCGTAGGCGATCCTCTCGACGTAGGAGCCGTCCTTCTTGCCGCTCTTGCACCAGGCGTCCTTGTTGGCCTTCCAGTAGTCGAGCTTCCACTGGCGGTCGGGGACGCGGCCGGTGACCTCGTTGGGCAGGTCGATGCCGGTCTCCTTGCCGAGGCCGAACTGGTGGGCGGTCTTGAAGAACCAGTCCTTCGGCTGGCCCTTCTTGGGGTTGATGCCGCCGTCCTTCTTCCACTCCCTGTCGGCGAGGCCGTAGAAGACGGTGTCGCAGGAGACCTCGAGGGCGCGCCCGAGGGAGATGTCGCCGAAGTTCTCGCCCTCGAAGTTCTTGAAGACCTGGCCGCCGACCGAGTACGAGCTGGTGCAGGGGTAGCCGCCGTCCCAGGCGTAGCCGGCCTGGACCGCGGCGGCCGTCGAGACCACCTTGAACGTCGAACCGGGGGCCGCCTGCCCCTGGATGGCCCGATTCAGCAACGGGTAGTCGGAGTCCTTGCCGGTGAGGGCCTTGTAGTCCTTGGCGGAGATGCCGCCCACCCACACGTTCGGGTCGTAGCTCGGGGCCGAGGCCATCGCGACGATCCGGCCGGTCTTGGCCTCCATGACGACGACGGCGCCGGAGTCGGCCTTGTAGTTCTCCTGGGTGATCTTGTCGTACTGCTGGCGGGCGGCCTTCATCGCCTGGTCCAGTTCGTACTCCGCGACGCGCTGGACCCGGGAGTCGATGCTGGTGACCAGGTTCGAGCCGGGCTCGGCGGCGTCGGACTTGGCCTTGCCGATGACCCGGCCGAGGTTGTCCACCTCGTAGCGGGTGACGCCGGCCTTGCCGCGCAGCTCCTTGTCGTACTCCCGCTCCAGGCCGGAGCGGCCGACCATGTCGGAGCGCAGATAAGGCGAGTCGGTGTCCTTGGCCTTCTGGATCTCGGCGTCGGTGACGGGCGAGAGATAGCCGAGCAACTGAGCGGAGTTGGAGCCGCCCGGGCCCGGATAGCGGCGCACGGCCTCGGGCTCGGCGGTGATGCCGGGGAAGTCCTCGGTGCGCTCACGGATCTGCAGGGCCTGCTTGGGCGTGGCCTTGTCGGTGATCGGGATGGGCTGGTACGGCGAGCCGTTCCAGCACGGCTTGGGGGTCTTGGCGTCGCACAGCCGGACTTTCTGGATGACCTCCTCGGGCTTCACGCCGAGGACGCCGGCCAGCTTGGTGAGGACGGCCTTGCCGTCGTCCTTCTGCTTGAGCAGGTCGGTGCGGGAGGCGGAGACGACCAGGCGGGTCTCGTTGTCCGCGAGGGGCACCCCGCGGGCGTCCAGGATGTCGCCGCGCACGGCGGGGTCGACGACCTGCTGGACGTGGTTGCCGGACGCCTCCTTCTGGTACTGGGCGCCCTCACGGATCTGCAGGTACCACAAGCGGCCGCCGAGCGTGCCGAGCAGGGAGAGGACGAGGATCTGGATCACGACGAGCCGGATCTGGACCCGTGGGGTCCGACCGGTCTCGGGGATGTTGGTCACTGCGGTTGCCTCCCCCTCTCAGTGCGCATGTGCGAGAACGCGTACGAATGATGAACGACCAGCCTGTGAACCCGCGTTCCACGAAAGCTGACCCGTTCGGGTGAACTCCGCGAAGTCCCCGACTGCCTGACTCGCCCTCACAGCCGCTTGACCCCCTTGATCCGGCCGACCCGCGTGGAGCGGGTGCGGGCCTTGGCCTTCAGCGCGCCGAGGCCGCCGCGCTGGCTGCCGATGCGCAGGCCGGTGCCCGAGGAGAGCCAGCCGGAGGAGATGTCACCGGCCTTGGCGGCGGGGCCGCTCTCGGTCAGCGGGTCGTTGTCCGCGCGGCGGGCCAGCCACATGACCGCGGGGACCACGAACGGGGCGAGCAGCAGGTCGTACAGGGCCGCGGAGAACAGCAGCCCGGGCAGGCCCACATGGCGGGCGGCGGTGTCGCCGACGAGCGCGCCGACGCCCGCGTACAGCAGCGTGGAGCCGATGGCGGCGGCGACCACGACGGCCATCGGGCCGGTCGCCGACTTCAGGCGGCCGTTCTCCGGTTTGATGAGCCCGGCGAAGTAGCCGGTGACGCAGAGCACGAGGGCGTAGCGGCCGGCCGCGTGGTCGGCGGGCGGGGCCAGGTCGGCGAGCAGGCCGGCGCCGAAGCCGACGAGGGCGCCACCCACATGGCCGTACACCATGGCGAGGCCGAGGACGGTGAGCAGCAGCAGGTCCGGGACGGCGCCCGGCAGATGCAGGCGGGCGAGGACGCTCACCTGGACCACCAGGGCCACGACGACCAGCGCGCTGGAGAGCAGGATCCGGTTGAGGCGCATGGGAAGAGTCAGCTCCTACTGCTGCTGGCCGGTCGAGTCGTTCGCGTTGGCCGACGGGGTCACCGTCACGGTCACCGTGGGGACCGGCTTGGGCTTGGCCGGCAGGACCTCGTCGCGCGGGTCCTTCTTCGGGGCCTGGACGACGACGCCGACGATGTCGAGCTTGGTGAAGCCGACGTACGGGGTGACGTAGATGGTGCGGGTGAGGCCGCCGTTGGAGGGCTCGACGTGGGAGACCACGCCGACCGGCACACCGGGCACGAACGGGCGGTCGGCCTGCGAGCCGAAGGTGACGAGGCGGTCGCCCTTCTTCACCTCCGCCTTGGCGTTGAGCAGTTCCACGCGCAGCGGGCGGTCGCCCTGCCCGGAGGCGAAGCCGAGTTCGTCGCTGCCCTCCATGCGGGTGCCGACGGTGAAGTCGGGGTCGTTGGCGAGCAGCACGGTGGAGGTGTCCGGGCCGACGGTGGTGACGCGGCCGACCAGGCCGTCGCCGTTGAGGACGGTCATGTCGCGCTTGATGCCGTCGTTGGCGCCGGCGTCGATGGTGATGGTCCAGGAGAAGCCCTGGGCCGCTCCTATGGCGATGACCTGGGCGCCCTTGATGCCGTACTGGCCCTCGCCGGCGATCTTCAGCATCTTGTCGAGCTGGTGCAGCCGGCTGCGGTTGCGGTCGTCGCTGCCGAGTTTCGCCTTGAGGGCCGCGTTCTCCTTCTCCAGCCGGGCGAGCCGGTCGTGCCGGCTGCCGGAGGCGCGGATCGCGGAGACGGCGTTGCCGACCGGATCGACCGCTGAGGACAGCCCGTTCTCGACGGGGCCGAACACCGCGGCCGCGGCCTGCCGGGCGCCGTCGACCGGGGAGTTCCGGCCTCCGCGGATGTCCACCGTGATCAGCGCGAACGCGATGGCGATCAGCAGGACCAGGAGCAGCCGGCTCTCTTTCGTGTCCCTCACGTGCGGCGGCCGTGCCCTTCCTCAATAGGAATTCGGGAGCCCCTTGGCGGGCGCGTCACGCGACGGGATACGCGAAAAGCAAACCCGAGGGGCCCAATTGTGGGAGCTTATGCCTCTATATCAACGATCCGCCGCACGAGAGGCGAACGGCTCGTACGGCGGAATCGAAGAGTTACGTCACCTGCGCGGCTGGGCGTCCAGGACCTGCTGCAGCGCCTCGAACTCCTCGACGCACTTGCCGGAACCGAGCGCGACGCTGTCCAGCGGGTCCTCGGCGATGTGGATCGGCATGCCGGTCTCCCGGCGCAGCCGCTCGTCGAGCCCGCGCAGCAGGGCTCCGCCGCCGGTCAGAACGATTCCCCGGTCCATGATGTCGCCGGACAGCTCCGGCGGGCACTTGTCGAGGGTCGTCTTGACCGCGTCCACGATCGCGTTGACCGGCTCCTCGATCGCCTTGCGGACCTCGGCGGCCGAGATGACCACGGTCTTGGGCAGCCCGGACACCAGATCCCGGCCGCGGACTTCGGTGTGCTCGTCGGAGTCGAGGTCGTACGCCGAACCGATCGTGATCTTGATCTGCTCGGCCGTGCGCTCACCCAGCAGAAGGCTGTACTCCTTCTTGATGTACTGGATGATCGCGTTGTCCAGCTCGTCGCCCGCGACCCGGATGGACTGGGCGGTGACGATGCCGCCGAGCGAGATGACCGCGACCTCCGTGGTACCGCCGCCGATGTCCACCACCATGTTGCCCGTGGCCTCGTGGACCGGCAGGCCGGAGCCGATGGCGGCGGCCATGGGCTCCTCGATGATGTGCACCTGGCGCGCACCCGCCTGGGAGGACGCCTCGATCACGGCGCGGCGCTCGACGCCCGTGATGCCCGAGGGCACACAGACGACGACCCGCGGGCGGGCGAGATACCGCCGCTTGTGGATCTTCAGGATGAAGTAGCGGAGCATTCGCTCGGTGATCTCGAAGTCGGCGATCACGCCGTCCTTCAGCGGGCGGACGGCCACGATGTTGCCCGGCGTCCGGCCGATCATCTTCTTCGCTTCGGCGCCGACCGCGAGAATCCCACCCGTGTTGGTGTTGATCGCGACGACGGACGGCTCGTTGAGTACGATTCCGCGACCCCTGACGTACACCAGCGTGTTGGCGGTCCCGAGGTCGACAGCCATGTCACGGCCGATGAACGACATTGAGTTCCCCATCCGGATTCATCTGGCCTTCCCGAGCTTTTGAGGGCATATCAGGTCGGCGAGGCGGGTGCGGTGACGCGAAGGCTTCCATCGTAAACGCGCCTTCGCGAACACTGCGCGAGGGTCTCCGCCATTGTCACCATGTGGCGGCCCGCCCCGCTTGTGGAGACGCTCCATCGGTGGCACGCGTTCCCCCGAACGGCAAGGCATATGCCAAGGGACGGCCGGAAATGTACGGCCGTCCCTGGTCGGGCGCAACCGGACGAAGCTGACGCCCACTCAGAAAAATTACCGAAAACTCAATCGACCGCGGCTCACGCCCGACCCGGGAAGAAGATCTTCACCTCACGCTCGGCGGACTCCTCGGAGTCGGAGGCGTGGATCAGGTTCTCGCGGACGATCACACCGAAGTCGCCGCGGATGGAACCGGGCGCGGCGGCGATCGGGTCGGTCGGGCCGGCGAGCGCGCGCACGCCCTCGATGACCCGCTCGCCCTCGACGATCAGCACCACGACCGGGCCGGAGGACATGAACTCGACCAGCGGCTCGTAGAACGGCTTGCCGACGTGCTCGGCGTAGTGCTGCTCCAGCGTGGCACGGTCCAGGGTGCGCAGCTCCAGCGCGGTGATCTGCCAGCCGGCCTTGCGCTCGATTCGGCTGATGATCTCGCCGGTCAGGCCGCGACGGACGGCGTCGGGCTTGAGGAGGACGAGGGTGCGCTGGCTCACGGGGGGACTCCTTCTGACGGTCGTCTGCGGTGGTGGGACGAGGTTACAGGGCGTGTCGGGCCGCCCGTCACACAGCGTCAGGTGTAGAGGAACCGGACTCCGCCTGGGCAGCGAATCCGGCCTTCGCCGCGTCGACCTTTCTGCCGAAGTGCACCGACGCCCACCACAGCGCCGCGAACACCGCGCCCATGAAGTACATGGTCGGGACGAAGACCCCGGAGGCGATCAGCGCGAGCTGCAGGGCCCAGCCGAGGGCCACCCCGCCGGGCCGGGTCACCATGCCGCACAGCAGCACACACAGCAGCATGGCGATGCCGCTGACCAGCCACACCGTGGAGACGGACAGGCCGGGGTCCTTCATGGCGACGAGCCCGGCGAACCCGATGACGAAGAACTCACCGATCAAGGTCGATGCACAGAGCGTACGCATCTTCGAGTCTCAGCCCTTCCCCAGCAGCAGCCGGGCCTCGCCGACAGTGATCACGGAGCCGGTGACCAGCACACCGCCACCGGCGAACTCGCCCTCCTCCTCGGCCAGCGTGATCGCGGCCTCCAGGGCGTCCGGCAGCCGCGGCTCGACCTGCACCCGCTCCTCGCCGAACACCTCGACGGCGATCGCGGCCAGCTCGTCCGCGTCCATCGCCCGATGGCTGGAGTTCTGCGTGACGACGACCTCCGCGAAGATCGGCTCGAAGGCCTCCAGCAGACCCCGCACGTTCTTGTCGCCGCTCGCGCCCACCACGCCGATCAGCCGGCTGAAGTCGAACGCCTCCTGCACCGCCTCCGCGGTCACCCGGGCGCCCGCCGGGTTGTGCGCGGCGTCCAGCACGACGGTCGGGGAGCGCCGTACGACCTCCAGGCGGCCCGGCGAGGACACGGCCGCGAAGGCCTTGCGGACGGTGTCGATGTCCAGCGGCTCGGCGCGCTGCGCGCCGACGCCGAAGAACGCCTCCACGGCGGCCAGGGCGACGGCCGCGTTGTGCGCCTGGTGGGCACCGTGCAGCGGGAGGTACACCTCGGGGTACTCACCGCCGAGGCCGCGCAGCGTCATCAGCTGCCCGCCGACGGCCACCTGCCGGGCGACGACCCCGAACTCCAGGCCCTCACGGGCCACGGTGGCGTCGACCTCGACGGCCTTCTTCAGCAGCACCTGCGCCGCGTCCACCGGCTGCTGGGCCAGGATCACGGTCGCGTCCTGCTTGATGATCCCGCCCTTCTCACCGGCGATCTCCGCCGGTGTCTCGCCGAGGCGGTCGGTGTGGTCCAGGTCTATGGGGGTGATCACGGCGACGTCGCCGTCGATGACGTTGGTGGCGTCCCAGGAGCCGCCCATGCCGACCTCGACGACGGCGACGTCGACGGGCGCGTCCGCGAAGGCGGCGTACGCCATGCCGGTGAGGACCTCGAAGAACGACAGCCGGTACTCCTGCTGCGCGTCCACCATCTCCACGTACGGCTTGATGTCGTGGTACGTCTCGATGAACCGCTCGGCGGAGATCGGGGCGCCGTCCAGGCTGATGCGCTCGGTGATCGACTGCACATGGGGGCTGGTGTAGCGGCCGGTGCGCAGCTCGAAGGCGCCGAGGAGGGCCTCGATCATGCGGGCGGTGGAGGTCTTGCCGTTGGTGCCCGTGATGTGGATCGAGGGGTACGACCGCTGCGGCTCGCCCAGGACGTCCATCAGCGCGGAGATGCGGCTGACCGAGGGCTCCAGCTTGGTCTCGCCCCAGCGGGTGGCCAGCTCGGCCTCGACCTCGCGCAGGGCCTTGTCGACCTCCGGGTCCTCGGGCCGTGCGGGCACGTCGGCGTACGGCTGCCCGCCCTGGGTGCGCAGGGTGCGGCTGCCGGCCTCGATCACGGCGAGGTCGGGGTCGCGGGTGGTCTCGGCCTCGATGATCTCGTCGAAGCTGTCGAGGGAGTCGGGCTGGTCGGTGCCGTTCGGGTCGCTCACGGTGCCAGTCTACGGAGCGGCACCGACATAGGTGGGCGAAGGCCCCCGGAGCTGATGCAGTTCCGGGGGCCTACACCTCACGTCACACGACTTATGCCTGCGGCAGCTTCTCCAGCTGGGCGGTGATGCGGGCGATGTCCTCGTCCGCCTTGGCGAGGCGCGTGCGGATCTTGTCCACCACGTGGTCCGGCGCCTTCGCCAGGAACGCCTCGTTGCCGAGCTTGGCCGTGGCCTGGGCCTTCTCCTTCTCGGCGGCGGCCAGGTCCTTGGCGAGGCGCTTGCGTTCGGCGGCCACGTCGATCGTGCCGGAGAGGTCGAGCGCGACCTCCGCGCCGGCGACCGGCAGGGTGGCCGTGGCCGTGAAGGAGTCGCCCTCCGGCTGCAGGCGCAGCAGCTGACGGATGGCGGCCTCGTGCGGGGCGAGGGCCGTACCGTCGAGCGTCAGGCGGGCCGGGACGCGCTGGCCCGGCTGCAGACCCTGGTCCGCGCGGAAGCGGCGGACCTCGGTGATGACCGACTGGAGGGTCTCGATCTCCCGCTCGGCATCGGCGTCGCGGAAGCCACTGTCCTCGGGCCAGTCAGCGATCACGACGGACTCGCCGCCCGTCAGCGTCGTCCACAGGGTCTCCGTGACGAACGGGACCACCGGGTGCAGCAGCTTGAGGGTGACGTCGAGGACCTCGCCCAGGACCCGCTTGCTGACCTCGGCCGGCTCGCCGCCCGCCTGGAAGACCGTCTTGGACAGCTCGACGTACCAGTCGAAGACCTCGTCCCACGCGAAGTGGAAGAGGGTGTCCGACAGCTTGGCGAACTGGAAGTCGTCGTAGTAGGCGTCGACTTCGGCCACGACCGAGTTCAGGCGGGAGAGGATCCAGCGGTCGGTCGCCGACATCCTCGCCGGCTCGGGCAGCGGGCCCTCGACCGTCGCGCCGTTCATCAGGGCGAACCGGGTGGCGTTCCAGATCTTGTTGGCGAAGTTGCGGGAGCCCTGGACCCAGTCCTCGCCGATCGGGACGTCGACGCCGGGGTTGGCGCCACGGGCCAGGGTGAACCGGAGCGCGTCGCTGCCGTACTTGTCCATCCAGTCCAGCGGGTTGACCGCGTTGCCGAAGGACTTCGACATCTTCTTGCCGAACTGGTCGCGGACCATGCCGTGCAGGGCGATGGTGTGGAACGGCGGGGTGCCGTCCATCGCGTACAGGCCGAACATCATCATCCGGGCGACCCAGAAGAAGAGGATGTCGTAGCCGGTGACCAGGACGGAGTTCGGGTAGAACTTCGCGAGCGACTCGGTCTGTTCGGGCCAGCCGAGGGTGGAGAAGGGCCACAGGCCGGAGGAGAACCAGGTGTCGAGGACGTCGGTGTCCTGGTGCCAGCCCTCGCCGGTCGGGGGCTCCTCGTCCGGGCCGACGCAGACGACCTCGCCCTCCGGGCCGTACCAGACGGGGATCCGGTGACCCCACCACAACTGCCGCGAGATGCACCAGTCGTGGAGGTTGTCGACCCAGTCGAAGTACCGCTTCTCCATCTCCTGCGGATGGATCTTGACGCGGCCGTCCCGGACGGCGTCGCCGGCTGCCTTCGCCAGCGGGCCGACCTTGACCCACCACTGCATCGACAGACGCGGCTCGATGGTGGTCTTGCAGCGCGAGCAGTGGCCCACCGAGTGGACGTACGGCCGCTTCTCGGCGACGATCCGGCCCTCGGCGCGCAGGGCGGCGACGATGGCGGAGCGGGCCTCGAGTCGGTCCAGGCCCTGGAAGGGACCGTGGGCCGTGATGACGGCGTGCTCGTCCATGATTGTGATGGACGGCAGGTCGTGCCGCTGGCCGATCTCGAAGTCGTTCGGGTCGTGGGCCGGGGTGACCTTGACGGCGCCGGTGCCGAACTCGGGATCGACGTGGGTGTCCGCGACGACCGGGATGGAGCGGTCGGTCAGCGGGAGCCTGATGAGCTTGCCGACGAGGTGCTTGTAGCGCTCGTCGTCGGGGTGGACGGCGACCGCGGTGTCGCCGAGCATCGTCTCGGCACGGGTGGTGGCGACGACGATGGTGTCGTCCCCCTCGCCGTACTTCATGGAGACGAGTTCGCCGTCGTCGTCCTGGTACTCGACCTCGATGTCGGAGATCGCGGTGAGGCACCGGGGACACCAGTTGATGATGCGCTCGGCTCGGTAGATCAGCTCGTCGTCGTACAGGCGCTTGAAGATGGTCTGGACGGCCTGGGACAGGCCCTCGTCCATGGTGAACCGCTCACGCGACCAGGCGACACCGTCACCCAGGCGCCGCATCTGGCCGCTGATCTGCCCGCCGGACTCGGCCTTCCACTGCCAGACCCGCTCGACGAACGCCTCACGGCCGAGGTCGTGCCGGGACTTGCCCTCCTTGCCGAGCTCGCGCTCGACGACGTTCTGCGTGGCGATACCGGCGTGGTCCATGCCGGGCTGCCACAGCGTCTCGTAGCCCTGCATGCGCTTACGGCGGGTCAGCGCGTCGATGAGGGTGTGCTCGAAGGCGTGGCCCAGATGCAGGCTGCCCGTGACGTTCGGCGGCGGGATGACGATCGTGTACGGCGGCTTGTCGCTCTTGGCGTCCGCCTCGAAGTAACCGCGCTCTACCCAGCGCTCGTACAGCGCGCCCTCTACATCGGCCGGCGCGTACTGGGTCGGCAGTTCGGAGTCGGGCGCGGGTGGCTGCTGCTGAGCGTTCTCGGTCACGGGGGTCAGTTTAGAGGTGTTACGGGGTGGTCCCGAAACACGTTTGTTCTGTAACGGTGCGGCCCCCGGTGCCGTGCGTTTCCTGTGCCTGGTCCAGGATGTCAGGAACACATAAGCATCTGGAGGGGAACCCAGAGATGAGCAACAACCAGCCGGGCCCGTACGGCGGGCCGCCCCAGCAGCCGGGTCCGTACGGCCAGCCGGGGCAGCCTGGCCCGTACGGCCAGCCGGGGCCCTACGGCCAGCCGGGCCCGTACGGCCAGCAGCCGCAGGCCCCGCAGCCCGGCTACGGCTACCCCCAGCAGGCGCCTCCGGCCGTCCCGCCGCAGCCGGGGTACGGCTACCCGCAGCAGGGCGGCGTGCCGCAGCAGCCGAACCCGTACGGCCAGCAGCCGGGTCACTACGGCCAGCAGCCGCCTTACGGCATGCCCCAGCCCCCGGCCCCGGCCGGCGGCAAGAAGAAGACGGGCCTGATCATCGGCGCGGTGGCCGTGGTGGCGGCCGTGGCGGTGGGCGCGTACTTGGCGATCGGCGGGGGCAGCGGCGGCAGCGGAAGCGTCGCGGACGACGGGCCGCACAAGCTGATCACGCCCGCGACGGTGATCAACGGGACGTACAAGAAGTCGGACCAGGACTCTGCCGATCAGGGCATGAGCCAGGACGATCTGAAGAAAACGGAGGCGCTGGGCGTCAAAGACCCCAAGGACGTGAGCGCCGGCTACAGCTACGGCTCGGGCGTCACCGGGAAGAGTCTCGGTTTCTCCGGGGTGTACGGCACCATCAACGACCCGGAGAAGGTCGTCGACGGCATGTTCGCGATGATGAAGGAGGAGTCCGCCAAGGACACGTCCGCCTCCAAGGGCAAGCTCGTCGGCAGCCCGCAGAAGATGTCGCCTTCCGGCTTCTCGAACGGCGTCATGAAGTGCCAGTCCATCGAGAGCAAAGAGACGGGCAAGACGATCACGACACCGATCTGCGCGTGGGCCGACCACAGCACCGTCGCATACGTCATCTCGTTCGACTTCGCGGGGATCGCCATGGGCAAGAGTCCGTCCATGGAGGACGCCGCCCAGCTGGCCGCAGATCTCCGCAACGACGTACGGGTGAAGGCCTGATAGGTACCTTAGGGCTTGACATGAGGAGGGGCCCCGGTCGGTCGACCGGGGCCCCTCCTCACGTCCAGGGCACTTACGCCGACTTCTGCTCCCCCGACCCCCGCCCCCGCGCATCCCGCGGAATCAGCGTCGGGTTCACGTTGGAGAGGACCACGTCGGCTGTGATGACCACGCGGGCCACGTCCTTGCGGGACGGGACCTCGTACATGACGCCCTGGAGGACTTCCTCCATGATGGCGCGGAGGCCTCGGGCGCCGGTCTGGCGGAGGATGGCCTGGTCGGCGATGGCCTCCAGGGCCTCGCGCTCGAAGTCCAGCTCCACGCCGTCGAGTTCGAAGAGGCGGTGGTACTGCTTGACCAGGGCGTTGCGGGGTTCTACCAGGATCTTGAGCAGGGCCTCGCGGTCGAGGTTGTGGACGCTCGTGATCACCGGGAGACGGCCGATGAACTCCGGGATCATGCCGAACTTGACCAGGTCCTCCGGCATGACGTCCTCGAAGACGTCCTTCGCCTCCAGCTCGCGCTTGGAGAGGATCGTTGCGCCGAAACCGATGCCCTTCGCCCCGGCACGCGACTCGATGATCTTCTCCAGGCCGGCGAAGGCGCCGCCCACGATGAACAGGACGTTCGTCGTGTCGATCTGGATGAACTCCTGGTGCGGGTGCTTGCGGCCGCCCTGGGGCGGGACCGAGGCCGTGGTGCCTTCCAGGATCTTCAGCAGCGCCTGCTGGACGCCCTCGCCCGAGACGTCACGGGTGATCGAGGGGTTTTCGCTCTTCCTCGCCACCTTGTCGATCTCGTCGATGTAGATGATCCCGGTCTCGGCCTTCTTGACGTCGTAGTCCGCCGCCTGGATCAGCTTCAGGAGGATGTTCTCCACGTCCTCGCCGACGTAGCCGGCCTCCGTGAGCGCGGTGGCGTCGGCGATGGCGAACGGCACGTTCAGCATGCGCGCCAGGGTCTGCGCGAGGAGGGTCTTGCCGGAGCCCGTGGGCCCCAGCAGGAGGATGTTGGACTTCGCCAGCTCGATGGCGTCGTCACGGCCGTTCGCGCCGCCGTTCTCGCCCGCCTGGACCCGCTTGTAGTGGTTGTACACCGCGACCGAGAGGGCCTTCTTCGCGGCCTCCTGGCCGACGACGTACCCCTCCAGGAACTCGTAGATCTCGCGGGGCTTGGGCAGCTCCTCCCAGCGCACCTCGCTGGTCTCCGCGAGCTCCTCCTCGATGATCTCGTTGCAGAGATCGATGCACTCGTCGCAGATGTACACACCGGGCCCTGCGATGAGCTTCTTGACCTGCTTCTGGCTCTTGCCGCAGAACGAGCACTTGAGCAGATCGCCGCCGTCACCGATGCGTGCCACGGTGTGCTTCCCCTTCGCCTGGGAGACGCCCGGACACTTTCGAGTCCAGCGGCTCCTGGTGCTGCCTTATGTCGACGGTACCTTGCCGGGCCCCGTGTTCGGGCCCCCCTTGGCAGGGTTCACTTTGACGTGAATCCTGCCAAGAGGGGCAAAGAGTATGCCGCGCCGCGTCAGCGGACGGCGGCGTTGTTCAGCTTGCGGGTGGAGATGATCTGGTCGACGAGGCCGTACTCCAGCGCCTCCTCGGCCGTGAGGATCTTGTCGCGCTCGATGTCCTCGCGGATCTTCTCGATCGGCTGGTTCGAATGCTTGGCCAGCATCTGTTCGAGCTGGTCACGCATCCGGGTGAACTCGTTCGCGATGATCTCCAGGTCGGAGAGCTGGCCGCGGCCGGTGGAGCCCGCCGGCTGGTGGATCAGGACGCGCGAGTTCGGCAGCGCCATGCGCTTGCCCGGCGTACCGGCGGCGAGCAGGATCGCGGCGGCGGAGGCCGCCTGCCCCATGCAGACCGTCTGGATGTCGGGCTTCACGAACTGCATCGTGTCGTAGATCGCCGTGAGGGCGGTCATGTCGCCACCGGGGCTGTTGATGTAGATCGAGATGTCCCGGTCCGGGTCCATCGACTCCAGGCACAGCAGCTGGGCCATGACGTCGTTGGCGGAGGCGTCGTCGATCTGGACGCCCAGGAAGATCACGCGCTCCTCGAAGAGCTTCGCGTACGGGTCGTACTCGCGGATGCCCTGGGAGGTGCGCTCGACGAAGCGCGGGATGACATAGCGGCTGTCGGGGCGGGGCCCTTCGTACATGCCGCTGGCGGCGCCGGGGAAGTTGCTCATGGGGTTCACCGTCCTGGTGGCGTTCGGGGGGCTGGTGTCTTCGCGGTGCGTGGCGTGGCCGGGCCGGTCAGGCACCGGTGCCGCCGCCTCCCGGAACACCCGAGGCGTGCGTGATGATCTCGTCAATGAGACCGTACTCCTTGGCCTCTTCCGGAGTGAACCAGCGGTCGCGGTCACCGTCGCGGATGATCGTCTCGACCGTCTGGCCGGAGTGGAACGCGGTCAGCTCGGACATGCGCTTCTTGGTGCGCAGCAGGTACTCGGCCTGGATCTTGATGTCCGAGACCGTACCGCCGAGGCCGGCGGAGCCCTGGTGCATCATGATGTCGGCGTGGGGCAGGGCGAAGCGCTTGCCCGCGGAACCGCCGGTCAGCAGGAACTGGCCCATCGAGGCCGCCATGCCCATGGCGATGGTGACCACGTCGTTCGGGATGTACTGCATGGTGTCGTAGATCGCCATGCCGGCGGTCACCGAGCCACCCGGGCTGTTGATGTAGAGGTAGATGTCCTTGTCCGGATCGGCGGCAAGGAGCAGCAGCTGCGCAGTGATCTTGTTGGCGATGTCGTCGTCGACTTGCTGGCCGAGGAAGATGATCCGCTCGCCGAGCAGCCGGTTGTAGACCTGGTCGCCGAGGCCACCACCGATGGAAGGCTCGCCGGCGGCGGAGGGCATCAGATTCGTCACGTATCCACCTGCTCGTCTTACGACGGCGCCGGGCCGTCTCATTGTTCTGCCTTTCATGGACCCTAACGCGAGGGTCCCTTCGGAGAATCCCGGGAATGCGGGTGTTCGCCGGGGGCGTAGCGCTCCGCTGGGGGACGAGTGCGGTTCGTAGGGGGTGGTTCGGTTGTCGTCGGGCCGCTGCCCCCCGGGTACCACAAACGGGCCCCGGGGAAAGTCCCCAGGGCCCGCTGTACGTGCCCTTACCGGCGCCGTAGGGCTGCTCAGCCCTCGGCGTTCTCCTCGGAGGTCTCTGACGCCTCGGCGGCCTCGACCGTCTCGATGGCGGCCTCGGTCTCCTCCTCGTCGTCCAGGTCGACGATCTCGCCGTTGGTGTCCTTCACCGTGGCGGACTCGACCACGACGGCCAGGGCCTTGCCGCGGGCGACCTCGCCGACCAGGAGGGGCACCTGGCCGCCCTCGACGACGGCCTGGGCGAACTGGTCGGGGGACATGCCGGAGGACGCCGCACGCCGCATGAGGTGCTCGGTGAGCTCCTCCTGGTTGACGTTGAGCTGCTCCTTCTTGACCAGCTCGTCCAGGACGAACTGGGTCTTGATGCCCTTGACCGCGGCCTCGCGGGTCTCGGCGTCGAACTCCTCGGCGGTCTTGCCCTGGATCTCCAGGTACTTGTCGAGGGTCAGGCCCATCTGGGCGAGCTGGTGGTGCTCCAGGTTGTGCTTGCGGGTGTTGATCTCGTCCTCGAGCAGCTTCTCGGGGACCGGGACCTCGACCAGCTCGAGGAGCTTCTCCAGGACGCGCTCCTGGGCCTGGGTGGCCTGGTCGAACTGCTTCATGTTCGCGAGGCGCTTGCGGCTGTCGGCCTTGAGCTCGTCCAGGGTGTCGAACTCGGAGGCGAGCTGCGCGAACTCGTCGTCCAGCGCGGGCAGTTCACGGGCGGCGACCTGGGTGACCTTGACGGTGACCTCGGCCTCCCGGCCCGCGGCGGAGCCGCCCTTCAGCTCGGAGGTGAAGGTGGCCTCGCCACCGGCCTCCAGGCCCTTCACGGCGTCGTCGATGCCGTCCAGCAGCTCACCGGAGCCGATGGTGTAGGAGACGCCGTTGGCGATGCCGTCCTCCAGCACCTCGCCGTCGACCTTGGCCTCCAGGTCGATGGTGACGACGTCGCCGTCCTCGGCGGCGCGCTCGACCGGGGAGGTGGAGGCGAAGCGCTCGCGCAGCTGCTCGACCGACTTCTCCACGTCCTCGTCGGTGACCTCGACGGCGTCGACCTCGACCTCGATACCGGAGTAGTCCGGGATCTCCAGGGCCGGGCGGACGTCGACCTCGGCGGTGAAGTTCAGCGTCTCGCCGTCCTTCAGCTCGGTGATGTCGACCTCGGGCTGGCCCAGCGGGCTGAGCTCGGCCTCGTTGACCGCCTCGGTGTAGAACTTCGGAAGCGCGTCGTTGACGGCCTCCTCCAGCACGGCGCCACGGCCGAACCGCTGGTCGATGACCCGGGCGGGGATCTTGCCCTTGCGGAAGCCCTTCACCGTGACCTGCTGGTTGATCTTCTTGTACGCCGCGTCGAGGCTGTCCTTGAGCTCCTCGAAGGGCACCTCGACAGTGAGCCGAACCCGGGTCGGGTTCAGGGTCTCCACGGCGCTCTTCACGGTTCGGTCTCCTTGTGGCTGACTTCTTGGTTTCTGCCGGAGCCAGACAGGTCCGGCGGATTCGCCGCCCGGAGGAGTTCGTAGGCCGAGTGGGCCGGGACACACGGGCGCGCAGCTTGCATAGTAACCGCAGCCGGTCAGCGCCCCAAAAGGCGATCATCACGACGTTGTGAGCAGGTGCGTGAGCAGGTGGTCGGGGTGGCGGGATTTGAACCCACGGCCTTCCGCTCCCAAAGCGGACGCGCTACCAAGCTGCGCCACACCCCGTCTGGTGCGACACGTAGGGTACATGCCCCGGCCGGTTACGTCGGCCGCATTCTTCGAGGCGGCGCGCGCGAGGGCTCCGGGGATCAACTCGTTGGCCTCGACGGCGGGCGACCCGCTACGATGCCTCCAGTGCCGCGGTCACCGACCTGCGGCTCGCTCTTGCGGGCGTAGCTCAATGGTAGAGCCCTAGTCTTCCAAACTAGCTACGCGGGTTCGATTCCCGTCGCCCGCTCTGTACGCCGAAGGCCCGGGCAAGAGGTTGGTTTCCTCTCCCCGGGCCTTCAGCCGTTCCGGGGCCGCTCAGCTCTCCGTGTCCCCCGCGTGGAGGAGAGACGGATGAGCGAGACAAAGCAGGAAGCCGGCCCGGTCGTGCAGGCCGCCGATCGCCATGCACAGGACAGCGCACGCGCCCTTACGGGTTCGCTTCCCGGGGGCCGGCCGGCGTCGCAGCACGATCATGTCCGGGCCGGAGGGGAAGCCCGGTCCGTGTCGCGCAGCGCCGTCGTCCCCGCACGCCCCGTTGGGTGAAGTGGTTCAGCGCGTCCCGGTTCGCCGGCCCCGCTCCGGTCAGAACTTGATCGAGCTGATGGAGTCCGCTATCGAGTTCAGGAAGCGGTCGATGGACGGGGCCATGCCGGTCGAGGCGAGGAAGAAGCCGAAGAGCACCGCGACGATCGCGGGTCCGGCCTTGAGGTTCCCCCCTCTCAGGAGCACCACAAGGATGATCGCCAACAGCAGCACCACAGACAGTGAAATGGCCACAACTGATCACACCCTCGGTCGGTCCGCTCTGCCGGCCCGGAGGTACGGCCCACGCACCCCCGCCAGAACCATCGTGCCACCAACCGGGGCCGCCCATGCGGCCCGTGACACAACGTCGGACACCCGGCCGAGGCGGGCGATACGCCGCAGGGTAATTCGACCGGGCCGTCCGCACCTGACTGCCCCGGGAATTACGCGACTTCGTTTCCGCCTCCACACATCCTGTGCGCAGGTAATTCGAATTGATGACACAGAGGCGCTGTATGCCCCATTTAGTCAGTATGAATCGGGACATCAGGGGTGAACGAACGGCCCCTGTGTGCGCACCATCACGTAGACAAAGACGGTGAGTTCGGTAAATCGGCGGGCATCCGGAGGCGTTAACCAGGAATGGCTGCGGGGGTTTTACGAAATCCCACGGACGACGCTAGGGTGCCTGAGATGTTTGACGCCGCCTCCTCCCCCGGCCAGAACCGCAGGCCGCTCCCCCCGGCAATGCCGCCGGCGGACGGAGTGCCCGGTCCGCGTACCCCGCTGAGTGCGCCGGAGCGGCGGGCGAATGAGGGCAGACCCGGCAAAGAGCACGGCGGCAAGCAGCGCGACTCGTTCTTCGACAACGCCAAGTACCTGGCGATCGTGCTCGTCGCGATGGGTCACTCGTGGGAGCCGCTGAAGGGCGACAGCCGGATCCTGGAGGGCGTGTACACGGTCGTGTACTGCTTCCACATGCCGGCGTTCATCATCATCTCCGGCTTCTTCTCGCGCAGTTTCGACATGCGCCCGGACCGGCTGAAGCGGCTGATCACCGGTGTCGTGGTGCCGTACGTCGTCTTCGAGACGGCGTACCCGACGTTCAAGAACCTGGTCACGGGCTCGCACGTGGAGATCAGCCTCCTCGATCCCTGGTATCTGACCTGGTTCCTGGTCGCGCTGTTCATCTGGCGGCTGACGACGCCGATCTGGAAGCTGGTGCGTTCGCCGTTCGCGGTCGCCCTCGGCATCGCCATGCTGGCGTCCGTCACCCCGAACATCGGTGACGACCTCGATCTGCAGCGCGTCCTGCAGTTCCTGCCGTACTTCGTGCTGGGCCTGTGCATGAAGCCCGAGCACTTCCAGCTGGTGCGCCGGCGTTGGCTGCGGATCGCCGCGGTGCCGGTGTTCGCCGCCGCGCTGGCCGTCGGCTGGTGGGCGGTGCCGCGCATGAACACCGCGTGGTTCTACCACCGGGACTCCGCCCAGGAGCTGGGCGCGCCCTGGTGGTGCGGCCCGGTGATGACGCTCGCGCTGATGGGCTGCTCGCTGCTGCTGACGGCCTGCTTCTTCGCCTGGGTGCCGCGCCGGAGGATGTGGTTCACCGCGCTCGGCGCGGGCACCCTGTACGGCTATCTGCTGCACGGCTTCCTGGTGAAGTTCGCCGACTACCGGGGCTGGTTCGACCACCCGTGGCTGCACCGCCCGCTCGGCGAGATCCTGGTGACCCTCGCCTTCGGGGCCGCCGTCACCCTGCTGTGCACCAGGCCCGTGCAGCGCGTCTTCCGGTTCGCGATGGAGCCGAGGATGGAGTGGGCGTTCAAGCAGGACGCGGCGGAACTCGCCCGCGAGCGGCAGCGCGGGGAACGTGAGCGCGAGAAGGCCGGCGCCTAGGACTCCGACGACTCCCCCAGACCGAGAAGTGCGCGCATCCGGGCGTACTTCTCGGTCAGTCGTCTCCGGGTCGGCTCGTCCAGGACCGCCAGCCGCTCCGGGTCGGCGTTGTGCGCCAGGTCGGCCTCCTTGACCAGCCGTGCGCCGTCCGTGGCGAGGATCCGCCCCGCATACGCCTCCGGCCCCTCCCCCGGCCGCTTGGTGAGGGCGTCCACGATGGCCTTGGTACGTGCGCTCAGGGCCGCCTGTTCCAGCCACTGGCGGGTGAGCGCGTCGTCCTCGACGGAGTCGTGCAGCCAGGCCGCCGCGATCTGTTCGGCGTCCCCGCCCCGGGCGCGCACACCGGCGGCGACGGCGGCGAGATGTTCGGCGTACGGCCGTCCCGCCTTGTCGGTCTGGCCGTCGTGGGCACTGCGGGCGACGGCCTCGACCTCGGCGAGCGTGAGCTGTGTCATCGGCCCAGTGTCGCTCAGGGCGTCGCCCGGCAGGTCACCCGGCATGTCGCTCAGCGGGGCGTCGCCGTCGCCTGGCGGCAGATCAACAGCAGGGCCCGGTCGTCGTTGACGTCCTTGGCGACCGCCTCGATGAGGTGCCAGGCCGCGCCGTGGAAGCCGCCGGCGACATAGCGGTCGGCCTCGCCGGTGAGCCGGTCGATGCCCTCGACGATGTCGCGGTCGGAGGTTTCCACCAGACCGTCCGTGAACAGCATCAACACGTCACCGGGGCGCAGCGAGCCCTTCACGGGGTCGAACTGGGCGCCGTCGTACACACCCAGCAGCGGCCCCTCGGCGGCCTTCTCCTCCCAGCGTCCGCTGCCCGCGCTCAGCTGCAGGCCTGGTGGATGGCCGGCGGTGTACAGCTCGTAGTCGCCGGAGTCGAGGTCCAGGACGAGATGGATGGAGGTGGCGAAGCCCTCGTCCCAGTCCTGGCGGAGGAGGTAGCCGTTCGCGGCCGGGAGGAAGGCGTGCGGGGGGAGGGAGCCCAACAGGCCCCCGAAGGCCCCCGACAGCAGCAGGGCGCGCGATCCGGCGTCCATGCCCTTGCCGGACACGTCCGTGAGCACGACCTCCAGCGTGCGGCCGCCGTTGGTGCGGGCCGCGACCACGAAGTCCCCGGAGAAGGACTGGCCGCCCGCCGGCCGCAGCGCCATCTCGTGGTGCCAGCCGTGCGGCAGCTTCGGCAGCTTGCTCTGCACCCGGATCCGCTCGCGCAGGTCGAACAGCATGGTGCCGCCGCGCCGCCACGGCACCCCGACCCGGCTGCGGAACTGGGCGGTGAGCAGCCCGAAGAAACCGCAGGCGGCCACCACCAGCACCACACCCGGGGTGACCCGGCTCGGCCCCTCGGTGTACGGGCCGAGCCGTACCGACTCCACGATCAGCGCGGTGGCGCCCGCCGCGTACAGGCCGAGCAGGCTCGCCGGACGCAGCAGCAGGCCGCCGGCGATGATCGGCAGCACCAGGGTGGCCGGGGAGCACCACACCGAGTCGGCCAGGGTCATGGACATGAGGACCGGGATGGTGAGCAGCAGTCCGGCGAACGCGATCCAGTCGGAGCCGTCGCCGCGGAAGTAGTCCACGGCGCTTCTGCGCAGGCCGGTGCGGGCCCGGTGCCACTGCATCCTCCACCGGGCCGTGAACTTCTCGGCCTTCGCGCGCCGCTCTCGTCCTGCTGCCATTAGTTCGGGACCCTATCCATCGGACCGGCTGCTTGGCACGGGAGGTCCCACTTGTCCCCCGTGCGGGGCTCGACTTCGCGGTTCGTCCTCACAGTGAACGGCACGCGGGGCCATCGCGCCGCCGTCCGGGAGAAATTCGCTGGCTCGTCCCGCAACGCCCTGGTACGCATGGCTCATGGGGACTGACCGGGGAACCGAGTTGAGGGTGCTGCGCGAGTCCGAATGGGACCGGTGGTACGACGTCCTGTACCGCGCCTTCGGCGCCTCGGCGGCACCGCCCGAGGAACGCGAACTGGACAGGTCCCTCACCGAGTTCGACCGCTCCATGGCCGCCTGGGACGGGGACGAGGTCGTCGGTACGACGGGGTCGTTCAGCTTCCGGCTGACGGTGCCGGGCGGGGCCGCGGTCCCGGCGGCCGGCGTGACCATGGTGAGCGTGGCGGCCACCCACCGGCGGCGCGGGGTGCTGACCTCGATGATGCGCCGGCAGCTGGACGACGTACGGGCGCTGGGCGAGCCGCTCGCGGTGCTGACCGCGTCCGAGCCCGCGATCTACGGCCGCTTCGGGTACGGCGCGGCCACCTTCCGGACGACCGCCGAGATCGACACGAGCCGGGTGACGCTGTCCCTGCCGCCGGGCGTGGCGGACGTACGACTGCGCTACGCGGCGCCCGCAGACGTCCTCGACGCCTGCGAGGCGGTCTACGCGGCGCTGGTGCCGCAGCGGCCCGGGATGCTGGCCCGGCAGCCCGGCTGGGAGCGGGCCGGTCTCCTCGACCCGGAGAGCGAGCGCGGCGGGGCGTCGGCGCTGCAGTGCGTGGTCGCCGAGCGGGAGGGCGAGGTGACGGGATACGTCCGCTTCACCACCAAGATCGGCTGGGGCGAGAGCGGGCACGACGGCACGGTGCAGCTGAAGGACCTGGCCGCGCTCGATCCCGTCACCGAGGCGGCGCTGTGGCGCTTCCTGTTCGGCATCGACCTGATGACGACGCTGTCGGTGGGGTCGCGGCCCGTCGACGACGCCTGGCGGTACCTGGTCTCGGACACCCGCCGCTGCCGGCCGCGCCTGAAGGACGACGCGTACGTCCGTCTCGTCGACGTCGGTACGGCACTGTCGGCGCGTACATACCAGGCGCCGGTCGATGTCGTGCTGGAGGTGGAGGACACCTTCTGCCCGTGGAACGCGGGGCGTTGGCGGCTGACGGGCGACACCAAGGGCGCGTCCTGTGAGCGTACGTCCGACCCCGCGGAACTCGCCCTCACCGTGCGGGAGTTGGGCGCGTCCTACCTCGGCGGCGTCACCCTGCTGTCGCTCGCCGCAGCCGGGCGGGTGCGCGAGCTGCGGCCAGGCGCGCTGACGGAGGCGTCGGTGGCCTTCGGCTCACCGGTGGCCCCGTGGCTGCCGCACGGCTTCTAGCGCCCGATCACCTCTGCTGGCAGGTGGGGCACCAGAAGAGGTTGCGGGCGGCGAGGCCGGCGGTGCGGATCTCCGCGCCGCAGATGTGGCAGGGCAGGGTGGCGCGGCGGTAGACGTACACCTCGCCGCCGTGGTCGTCCACGCGGGGTGGCCGGCCCATGGCCTCCGGGGTGTGCTCGGCCCGGACGGTGTCGATCCGGTTCTTCCGGACGCCTTCGTGCATCAGCTCGACGAGGTCGGCCCATATGGCGTCCCACTCGGCCGGGGTGATGTCCTTGCCCGCGCGGTAGGGGTCGATGCCGTGCCGGAACAGAACCTCCGCGCGGTAGACGTTGCCGACGCCGGCGACGATCTTCTGGTCCATGAGCAGCGCGGCGATCGTCGTACGGCTGCGGGAGATCCTGCGGTACGCCGCGTCCGGTTCCGCGTCCACGCGGAGCGGGTCGGGGCCGAGGCGGTCGTGTACGGCCTGCTTCTCGGGGTCGGTGATCAGTGCGCAGGTGGTGGGGCCGCGGAGGTCCACGTACGCCGTGTCGTGCGCGAGCCGGAGCCGGACGGTCTCGGTCGGCGGGGGCGCGGGGGCGTCACCGAAGCCGACCTTGCCGAAGAGGCCGAGGTGGATGTGGACCCAGTCGGTGTCCCGGAAGCGGAGGAAGAGGTGCTTGCCGTGGGCTTCGGTGGCCGTGAGTTCCGCGCGGTCCAGAAGGGCGGCGGCGTCGGAGAACTTGCCCTGGGGGCTGGTGACGCGCGGAGCGGTCCCGAGGAACCGCTCGGCGTAGTCCTGGGCCAGCCGATGGATGGTGTGCCCTTCCGGCACGGCGGGGGTGTCCTTTCCTTCGCCGCAAGACAGGGAGCTGGGCGCAGCACCAGGGAGGCCGGCCTTCCAGCCAACCGGGGGCGTGGCCCTCAGGGGGCCGCTACGGCTGCGGGTGGTGGGCCGGGATCGGCGGCAGGTCGCCCGTCGTCTCGTACGCCGACAGCATGTCGATCCGCCGGATGTGACGCTCGTCACCAGAGAACGGCGTGTTGAGGAAGACCTCGACGAACTTCGTCGCCTCCTCCGTGCTGTGCATACGCGCACCCACCGCCACCACGTTGGCGTTGTTGTGCTGCCGGCCGAGCGTCGCCGTCTCCTCGCTCCAGGCCAGCGCCGCCCGCACACCCTTCACCTTGTTCGCGGCGATCTGCTCACCGTTGCCGGAGCCGCCGATCACGATACCGAGGGCGTCGGGGTCCGCGGCCGTACGCTCTGCGGCACGCAGGCAGAAGGGCGGGTAGTCGTCCTGGGCGTCGTAGATGTGCGGCCCGCAGTCGACGGGCTCGTGACCCGCCGCCTTGAGCCACTCGACGAGGTGGTTCTTGAGTTCGTAGCCAGCATGGTCGGAGCCGAGATACACGCGCATGCCATGAGTGTGACACGCCCCATTCCAGGCAGCAGCCTCGGGTGGCGGCACCCCGCCAGGCCCCCGGGGAACACCCCGACAGACCTCGGAAAATGTGAGCAGCACCATAGAACCTCAAGGGAACCTCAAGTAACGATACGGATTCAGAGGTTCCCGAATCCGTTCGCCTCGGATTCACTGGACCGACTCGTACACCGCTCATACGAGCTGCTCCTCCTGGCGCAAAGGAAATCCGTCCATGACCCCTGGTTCGGGCCTTCAAGCAGGACTCAAGAACCGCCACCTGACGATGATCGCGATCGGTGGTGTCATCGGAGCCGGCCTCTTCGTCGGTTCCAGCTCCGGCATCGCCACCGCGGGACCGGGCATCCTCCTGTCCTACGCGATCGTCGGCACCCTCGTCGTCCTCGTGATGCGGATGCTCGGCGAGATGTCCGCCGCGAATCCGACCTCCGGCTCCTTCTCCGCGCACGCCGACCGTGCCCTCGGCGGCTGGGCCGGGTTCTCCATCGGCTGGCTCTACTGGTTCTTCTGGGTCGTCGTGCTGGCCGTCGAGGCCACCGCCGGCGCCAAGATCCTCTCGGGCTGGGTGCCGGGCATACCGCAGTGGGGCTGGGCGCTCATCGTGATGACCGTGCTGACCGCGACCAACCTGGTCTCCGTCGGCTCCTACGGCGAGTTCGAGTTCTGGTTCGCCGGTATCAAGGTCGTGGCGATCGGCGCGTTCATCGTCATCGGCCTGCTGGCCATCTTCGGCGTACTGCCGGGCGTCCACGCCGACAAGGCCTCCTTCGGCAACCTGACGAACCACGGCGGCTTCCTGCCGCACGGACCCGGCACCATCCTCACCGGTGTGCTGCTGGTCGTCTTCTCCTTCATGGGCAGCGAGATCGCCACGCTCGCGGCCGGCGAGTCGGAGGACCCGCAGCGCGCGGTCACCAAGTCCACCAACAGCATCATCTGGCGTATCGGCGTCTTCTACCTGGGCTCGATCCTGGTCGTGGTCTCGCTGCTGCCGTGGAACGACGCGTCCATCGCCAAGCAGGGCTCCTACGTCGCCGCGCTGAACTCGCTCGGCATCCCCAACGCCGGTCAGATCATGAACGTCATCATCCTGACCTCGGTGCTCTCCTGCCTCAACTCCGGCCTCTACACGGCCTCCCGCATGGCCTTCTCGCTCGGCGAGCGCGGTGACGCCCCGAAGGCGTTCGCCCGCACCACCTCCCGCGGTGTGCCGCTGACGGCGATCCTGGCCTCGGTCGTCTTCGGTTTCGTGGCGGTCTTCTTCAACTACGCCTACCCGGACACCGTCTTCCTCTTCCTGGTCAACTCGTCCGGCGCGGTGGCCCTGTTCGTGTGGCTCGTCATCTGCTTCTCGCAGCTGCGGATGCGGAGGATCATCCAGCGCGAGGCGCCGGAGAAGCTCGTCGTGAAGATGTGGCTGTACCCGTACCTGACCTGGGCGACGGCCGCCTTCATCGTCTTCGTCCTCGGCTACATGCTGACCGACACCAAGGGCGAGAGCAGCGGCCGTACGACCGTGCTGCTGTCGGTGGCGGTGGCGGCGGTCGTGGTGATCATCGCCGTGGTGAAGCAGAGGCTCGCGGCGAACCGCCCGGCCCCCGCGGTGGAGGCCCCGGCCGACAAGGTCTCCGTCGGCTGATCCGCCCTCCGGCTGGACATGGCCGCATAATCTGACGCCACCTGTCAGGTTATGCGGCCATGCTGCATGCCATGCCCTACGTGGACGACCACCTGGACCTGACCCTCCTCCGCCCCGGCGACACCGGCTACGACGGCGAACTCGCCGGCTTCCAGCTCGGCTTCGCCCAGCGGCCCGCCGTGATCGTGCCCGCCCGCTCGCCGGCCGACGTGGTGGCCGCCGTGCGGTACGCGGCTGCCGAGGGCCTGCCCGTCGGGGTGCAGGCGACCGGGCACGGGCTGCCCGGCGGATGCGAGGGCGGGCTGCTCGTCACCACCCGGCGGATGGACGGGATCACCGTCGACCCCGGGGCCCGTACCGTGCGGGTACAGGCCGGGGTGCGCTGGGGGCAGGTGGTCGCGGCGGCCGAGCCCTACGGGCTGGCGCCGTTGAACGGGTCGGCGCCCAGCGTGGGTGCGGTGTCGTACACCCTGGGTGGCGGACTCGGCATCCTCGCCCGGGAGTTCGGCTACACGGCCGACCATGTGCGGTGGCTGGAGCTCGTCACCGCCGACGGGGAGCTGCGGCACGTCACCCCGGACTCCGACCCCGAGCTGTACTGGGCGCTGCTCGGCGCCGGGCAGAACCTCGGGATCGTCACCGAGCTGGAGATCGGGCTCGTGCCGGTGCGGACGCTGTACGGCGGCTCGCTCGCCTTCGACGGGCGTGTGGTGGAACCGGCTGCCGTGCTGCGGGCGTACGAGGCCTGGACCCGGACCGTGCCCGACGGGCTGACCTCGTCCTTCGCCGCCGTACCGTATCCGGACCTGCCCGCGCTGCCCCCACAGTTGCGCGGGAAGTACGTCGTCTCGGTCCGGGTCGCCCACACCGGCGCCGGCGGCGAGCGGATCGTCGCCCCGCTGCGGGAGATCGGGCCGGTGCTCGCGGATTCCCTGCGCGAGATGCCGTACGCCGAGAGCCACACCATCCACAGCGATCCGGACTTCCCGCACGCGTACTACGGCGACAGCGCGGTGCTGCGGGAGCTGGACGTCGAGCTGGTCGGTGCGCTGCTGCGGGCGACCGGGCCAGGGGCGGACCTGATGGGTGTCGTGCAGATCAATCACCTGGGCGGCGCGCTCGCCCGTCCGGCGCCGAACGCGGTGCCGTACCGCGACGGGCGGTTCCTGGTGCGGCTGCTGACGGTCGGGGAGCGGGAGCGCGCCCGGGCGGTGCTCGACCCGGCGTTCGCACTGCTGGCCCGGGACACCCTCGGACGGTCCCTCAACTTCGCCTTCGGCGCCGGGGACCGGGGCGCCGGGCTGTACGACCTCGAAACGCGAAAGAGGCTCACCCGGGTCAAGGAGACCTATGACCCGGCGAACCTCTTCCGCAGGAACTACGGCGTCAGCGCGTGAGTCCTAGCGCTCGTTCGCGAACTTCCAGGCGGTGGGCAGCGCGCCCATCGCCAGGGCGGCCTTGAGGGCGTCGCCGATCAGGAACGGGGTGAGGCCGAGCGCCACGGCCTGGGAGAGGGAGAGGTGGGCCGCGACGGCCAGGTACGGCACGCCGACCGCGTAGATGATCGCCTCGCCGAGGAGCATCGTGCCCGCCATGCGCAGCGGCGAGCGGTCCGCGCCGCGCCGGGCCAGGGCGCCGACGGCCGCCGAGGCGAGCAGCATGCCGAGGATGTAGCCGAAGGAGACCGAGGCGGCGCCGGAGGTGCCGGCCGCGAACCACGGCACGCCCGCGACACCGGCGAGGGCGTACAGGGCGAGGGAGAGGAAGCCGCGGCGGGCGCCGAGCGCGGTGCCGACGAGCAGCGCGGCGAAGGTCTGGCCGGTCACCGGCACCGGGGAGCCGGGCACCGGGATCGCCACCTGGGCCGCGAGGCCGGTGAGCACGGCGCCGCCGACGACGAGGGCCGCGTCGCGGACGCGGGACGCGGGGAGCAGATCGGCGAGGACTGCGCCGGGGCGAGCGGTGGCGGTGGCGGTGCTCATGGGGACTCCGCGGGTGACGGGGACATGCTGGGACACCGTGACGCTATCCCAGCCGACTCGGGCTGATCACCGTCAGCGCTCGACAAAGGGCGGAAGGAGGGCTTGGTGGGCTTCGAACAAAGAGTGCCGGTTACACCGATCAGGGCGTGACCCTGGTCACTGAGGCAGGGACGCGCAGCTCACTCGGTGGGGCGCCGAGCGGACTGTGGGGTCCCGCCAAATGAATCCTGGTGCTCTGGTCGGATTCACCTTTCCTGCCCTACCCTTCCAGCCATGGTTGCCCAGGCCCGGTACTTCACCTCGCGTCGCTATGTCGACCTGCGACGCCAGGGCACGGCCACCTGTCACCGCCCGGGGTAGGGGCGGGCCCTGCGGCACGCCTCGCCTTTCCGAGACGTGTCGGCCCCGTTTCCTTCAGGACGGTCCCCCATGCCCCGTACCGCGGCATCCACCCTTGCCTCGCCCGTTCCGCGCGCCGCCGACAGCGACCGACGGCGCACCAGCGCCAGTGTCGTGCTGCGGTCCGTGCTGGAGCACGGGCCGGTGGCGCGCAGCACCGTCGCCCGGCTGACGGGGCTGTCGCCCGCGTCGGTCACCGAGCACTGTGCCCGGCTCGCCGAGCTCGGCCTGATCCGCGAGTCCGCCGCGCCCCGCCGCTCGAACGGGGTCGGCCGGCCGCATGTCCCCGTCGACCTGGACGACACGGGGTTCCTGGTCGGCGGGGTGCACGTGGCCGTGCCGTACACGACGGTCGCGCTGCTGGATCTGCGCGGCCGGGTGGTGGCCCGGCGTGAGCTGAAGCATGAACGGACCGATCCCGGCTGGGTGCTGGCGCGCGCCGCCGAGGGGCTCGCGGGACTGCTCGCCGGGGTGCCGGGCCGCCGGCCGCTGGGGGTCGGGGTGGCCCTCGGCGGCTGGGTGGACCGGGACACCGGCACCGTGGTCGAGCACGAGCTGCTGGGCTGGCGCGAGGTGCCGGTGCGGGAGCTGCTCGGCGCCCGCACCGGCCTGCCGGTCCATGTGGACGGGCACGCGCGGGCGTTGGTGCACGGGGAGCGGCTGTTCGGGCGGGTCCGGGGCAGCCGGAGCATGCTGCATCTGTTCGTGGGCAATGTGGTCGACGCGGCCTTCGCCACCAACGACGAGGTGCACCACGGGCCACGCTCGGCGGCCGGGGCGATCGCGCATCTGCCGGTGCCGGGCGGCACCGAGCCGTGCCCGTGCGGCCGTACCGGCTGCCTGCAGGTGGAGCTGAGCGAGCGGACGCTCAGCCGGCGGGCCCGCGCGGCCGGGGTGATCGGCTCGGCCAATCCGATGCACGTGGTGGCCGCGGCTGCGGCCGGCGACGAGGTGGCCCGGCGGCTGCTGGTCGAGCGGTCCCGGGCGACCGGCCGGGCGGCCGGGCTGCTGCTCGATGTGCTCAACCCGGAGACGGTCGTCGTCACCGAGGTCGGCGTGCTGCACTTCGAGGAGTGCCTGGGCGCGCTGCGGGAGGCGGCCGGAAATCGCCGTACGGCGGCGGTACTGCCGACGAGTTTCCCGGATTCCGTGCTGGCGATGGCGGGCGGATCCGTGGTGCTCGACGTGCTGTTCCGTGATCCGCTGGGTGCGTCACCTGAGGGTATTTAATTCAGAAACTCGGATTGTTGACAGGGGTCGCCCATGGCCAGGAACATGCTGGTCATGAGCCACCTCACGAGCTGTCGCACCATCTGTTGCTGACATATTGCCGCGCATGAAGCGCGTGTTTCCGCTGCGTGAGTTCTCTTCTCTCGGCTTGTCTTTCCCGGATTTCTTCCTGCCTTTCCAGCCCTTTTCTCCCGGGAGTCCTCCCATGCACCGTCGTGTCTTTCTCACCTCCCTGCTGGGCGCGTCCGCCGCCGCCGTGGGCCTCAGTGGCTGCGCCAAGGGCGATGCCGCCGCCGACACCCGGGGCGCCGCGACCAAGCCGCTCGCGGACAAGGTTCCGGCGGGCACCAGCCTGAGGATCGCCTCGTACCAGGGCCAGCAGCAGCTGCAGTTCCGGCTGGCGAAGCTGCCCGAGCTGCCCTTCACCGTGTCGAGCTGGGTGAACATCGGCGCCGGTCCCGATGTCATCAACGCCTTCCGCGCGGGCTCCCTGGACCTCGCCAACAACGCGGGCATCCCGCCGATCCAGGCGCACTACCAGGGCTTCGCCGCGAAGATCGTGGCGATCGACATCACCCGCAGGCCCAACTACCTCTTCGCCACCAAGCCCGGCAGCGACATCCACTCCATCGACGACTTCAGGGGCAAGCGGCTCGCGTTCTCGCAGGGGCAGGCCCAGGGTGTCGTCCTGCTGCGGGCGCTCAAGAAGGCGGGCCTCGCGTACGACGAGGTGAAGCTGGTCCCGCTGACCAGCAATCAGTTCCTCACCGCCCTGCAGTCCGGGCAGGTCGACGTCGCCCCGCTCGCCAACAGCCAGGCACCGGCCTACCTCAAGCAGTACGAGCCCAAGGGCGCCCGCACCATCCCCACCGACGTCGTCGACCTGCTCAACCTGCTGTGGGCCCCGCAGTCCGTGCTGAACGACCCCGCGAAGGCCGCCGCGATCGCCGCGTACATCCCGCAGTGGGCCCGGGGCCAGGTGTGGCAGTACGAGCACCCGGACGTCTGGAACGAGGAGTTCTACGTCAAGACGCAGAACCTGACCCCGGAGCAGGCGCGGGGCATCAGCAGGCTCGCCAACAAGCCGTTGTTCCCGCCGAGTTGGGACGAGGCGATCAAGTGGGAGCAGGAGACGGCCGATCTGCTCGCCGAGGGCGGGTTCGTGAAGAAGTTCGACGTCTCCTCGCTCTTCGACCACCGCTTCGAGTCCATCGCCGCCGAGGCCGTACCCGAGGAGTACCGGAAATGACCGCCGTGACCACGACGACGACCGCCGTCGCGGCGGCAGAGGCGGGGGAGGTCCCCCAGGTCCGCAGGCGCCGCCGCCTCTCCCCCGGCCGCCGGCTGCCCGCGGCCCCGCTGGCCGGCCCGTTGCTGGTGCTCGTCCTGTGGGCGGCGGCCTCGGCCGCCGGAGCCCTCGACACCGGTGCGATTCCCGCGCCGTGGACGGTGCTGAGGACCGCAGGCCGTCTGTGGACCGACGGCACCCTGCCCACCGACGTCCTGACCTCGCTGAGGCGGGCCGGATACGGCTTCGCGATCGGTCTGGCCGCGGGCGTGCTGCTCGCGCTCGCCTCCGGGCTCAGCCGCGCCGGGGAGGCGCTGATCGACGGGACCGTGCAGCTCAACCGGGCGATCCCGACCCTCGGCCTGATCCCGCTGTTCATCCTCTGGCTGGGCATCGGGGAGACCTTCAAGGTCGCCATCATCGCGATCGTCGTCTACATCCCGATCTATCTGAACACGCATGCCGCGCTGGCCGGCATCGACAGCCGGTACGTCGAACTCGCCGAGGTGCAGGGCCTGTCCCGGCCGGCCTTCATCCGCCAGGTGGTGATCCCCGGCGCGCTGCCCGGGTTCTTCGTGGGACTCCGGCTCGGTGTGACCAGCTCCTGGCTGGCCCTGGTGGTGCTGGAGCAGATCAACGCCACCAGCGGCCTCGGCTATCTGATGTTCCAGGCGCAGAACTACGGCCAGAGCGACGTCATCCTGGTCGGCCTGCTGGTCTACGGCGTCTTCGGCCTGGTCTCCGACAGCGCGGTCCGTCTGATCGAACGGAGGGTGCTGTCGTGGCGCCGCACACTGAACAACTGACCCGGCCCGCCGTCCGGCTCCAGGGCCTGAGCCGCTCCTTCGGCGGCCGTACGGTCCTCGACGGCATCGACCTCGACCTGCCTCCCGGCCAGTTCACGGCCCTGCTCGGGCACAGCGGCTCGGGCAAGAGCACGCTGCTGCGGGCGGTCGCCGGACTCGACCACGGGGTCGCCGGCAGCGGGCGGCTCAGCGCCCCCGAGCGGGTCTCGGTCGTCTTCCAGGACTCCCGGCTGCTGCCCTGGCGCCGGGTGCTGGACAACGTCCTGCTCGGCACCGACGGCAAGGACGCCGAGGAGCGCGGCCGGGCCGCCCTCGCCGAGGTCGGGCTGAAGGGCCGCGAGCGGGCCTGGCCGGGCGAGCTGTCCGGCGGTGAGGCCCAGCGGGCCGCGCTCGCCCGCTCCCTGGTCCGTGAGCCCGAACTCCTGCTGGCCGACGAGCCGTTCGGCGCGCTGGACGCGCTCACCCGGATCAAGATGCACAGCCTGCTGCGCGACCTGTGGCAGCGCCACCGCCCGTCCGTCCTCCTGGTCACCCACGACGTCGACGAGGCGATCGTGCTCGCCGACCGGGTCCTCGTCCTGGACCAGGGCCACATAGCCCTCGACCTCACCATCGACCACCCCCACCCACGCTCCTACCGCGAGCCGGTCCTGGGCGAGTACCGCGAACGACTGCTGACCGCACTCGGCGTCACGGAGGACCACGGATGACCCGCCGCCCCCACCCCAACCCACCCTCCCGGAACACCCGCCACCAGCTCGAACCGCCGCAGCGCCGCAGGCACCACGTCGACGAGGCGATCGTGCTCGCCGACCGGGTCCTCGTCCTGGACCAGGGCCACATAGCCCTCGACCTCACCATCGACCACCCCCACCCACGCTC
>NZ_JBVIEB010000001.1:327179-443555 GCF_055572075.1 Streptomyces sp. NPDC030820 | reverse complement strand
CGCTCCTACCGCGAGCCGGTCCTGGGCGAGTACCGCGAACGACTGCTGACCGCACTCGGCGTCACGGAGGACCATCGGTGACACGGAGAAGACTCCATCTGAACGCGTTCCTGATGAACACCGGGCACCACGAGGCGTCGTGGCGGCTGCCGGAGAGCGATCCGTACGCGCATGTCGATCTGACGCATCATGTGCGGCTCGCCCGGATCGCCGAGCGCGGCACCTTCGACTCCCTGTTCCTCGCCGACGGCCCCCAGCTGTGGGGCAACCTCGCCCAGCGTCCGGCGGGCGCCCTGGAACCTCTCACCCTGCTGACCGCGCTGGCGACGGCCACCGAGCACATCGGGCTGATCGCCACCGCCTCCACGTCCTACAACTCCCCGTACAACCTGGCCCGCAAGTTCGCCTCGCTGGACATCATCAGCGGCGGGCGGGCCGGGTGGAACATCGTCACCACGGCCGGCGCGGAGGCCGCCCGGAACTTCGGGCTCGACGCCGAGCCCGCGCACGCCGAGCGGTACGCCCGCGCCGCCGAGTTCCTCGATGTGGCGCTCAAGCTGTGGGACAGCTGGGAGGACGACGCGGTCGTCGCCGACAAGGCGGCCGGCATCTGGGGCGACGACCGCAAGATCCATCCGCCCCGGCACAGGGGGACGTACTTCAGCGTCGCGGGCGCCCTGAACGTGCCCCGTACGCCCCAGGGCTACCCGCTGCTGGTGCAGGCCGGGTCGAGCGAGGACGGCAAGGCCTTCGCCGCCCGGTACGCGGAGGCCGTCTTCACCGCCCAGCAGACCCTCGCCGACGCCCAGGCCTTCTACGCCGACCTCAAGTCCCGGACGGCACAGGCAGGAAGAGACCCCGAGCACCTCAAGGTGCTGCCCGGGATCGTGCCCGTGCTCGGCTCGACGGAGGCGGAGGCGCGGGCGGCGGAGCAGCTGCTGGAGGACCACCTCGTGTACGACCACGGGGTGGACCGGCTGGAGACCCTCCTCCAGCTCCCGCACGGGGCCCTGGAGTTGGATGCCCAGCTGCCCGCAGACCTGCCGCCCGAGTCCGTCGTCGAAGGGGCCAAGAGCCGCTACACGCTCGTGGTCGAGCTGGCCCGGCGCGAGCGGCTCACCGTCCGGCAGCTGATCGCGCGGCTCGGCGGCGGGCGTGGCCACCTCACCTTCGCCGGGACGCCCGAGCAGGTCGCCGACCAGATCGAGACCTGGTTCACGCAGGGCGCCGCCGACGGCTTCAACATCATGCCCGCCGTACTGCCCTCCGGCCTGGAGGCGTTCGTCGAGCACGTCGTACCGCTCCTGCGCGCCCGAGGCCTGTACCGCCACGCGTACGGCCCCCGGCAGACCCTCCGGGAGCGCTACGGCCTCCCCCGCCCCGCCAACCAGCACACCGCAGCCCTCGTCCGACCTCGCCCGACCTCGCCCGACCTCGTCTGAAAGGACCCGCACATGTCCCTCGCGATCACCAAAGTCACCGCACGCATCGGCGCCCGTGTCTCCGGTGTCGACATCACCAGGCCGCTCGCCCCGGAGGAGGTCACCGCGATCCGTGAGGCCCTGAACGTCCACAAGGCGCTCGTCTTCGACGCGGACGGTCTGGACGACGCGGGCCAGCAGGCCTTCGCCCGCCACTTCGGCGACCTGACCACCGCGCACCCGACGGTCGGCGCGGTCGACGGCGCCCCGAACGTGCTGCCCGTGGACAGCGAGCGGGGGCGGGCCAACCACTGGCACACCGACGTGACCTTCGTGCTCAACCCGCCGCAGGCCAGCACCCTGCGCTCGATCACGATCCCGCCGTACGGCGGCGAGACCCTGATCGCCAACGCGGCCGCCGCCTACCGGGACCTGCCCGAGCCGCTGCGCCGCCTCGCCGACACCCTGTGGGCCGAGCACACCAACGACTACGACTACGCCGTACCGGACGAGGAGATCGACGAGGAGCAGGCCGCCCAGCGCGCCGAGTTCACGTCCATCACGTACCGCACCGCCCACCCGGTGGTCCGCGTCCATCCGCTGACCGGCGAGCGCGGGCTGTTCATCGGCGGGTTCGCACAGCGGATCGTGGGCCTGTCGGTCGGCGAGTCCCGCAGGATCCTGGACCTGTTCCAGGCGTACGTCACCCGCCCGGAGAACATCCTGCGCCACCGCTGGGCGGAGAACGAACTGGTGCTCTTCGACAACCGGATCACCCAGCACTACGCCATCGACAACTACGACGGACGGCCGCGCCGGCTGCACCGGGTGACCGTCGCCGGTGACGTCCCGGTCGGCGTCGAGGGCAAGGAGAGCTACTCGATCGAGGGCGATGCCTCGCACTACACGCCGGTGCTCACGGCCGCCGCGTAACCGGGCGGCGGCGTAACCGGACCCTCACCCTCCGCACAGAGGGTGTCCGGATACTGGGCGGCCCCTCCGTCTGAGCGGACGGGCCGCCCAGACTGACGGGGTTTTTGCCCGCCCATTGCCCTTGTCCGGGAGAGCCGCACCCATGCCCACCAGCACGACCACCGAGACACCGCCACAGCAGCAGGACGGCGGCGCCTCCCTCTCCCACGGCCTCAAGCAGCGCCATCTGTCGATGATCGCGCTGGGCGGCGTCATCGGCGCGGGTCTGTTCGTCGGCTCCGGCGCGGGCATCGCCGCCGCCGGCCCGTCCATCGTCATCGCGTACACGCTCTCCGGCCTGCTGGTGATGCTGGTGATGCGGATGCTGGGCGAGATGTCGGCCGCCTACCCGTCGTCGGGCTCCTTCTCCGCGCACGCCGAGCGGGCGATCGGCCCCTGGGCGGGCTTCGCCGCCGGCTGGTCCTTCTGGGTGCTGCTGTGCACGGCCGTCGGCCTGGAGGGCATCGGCGCCGCGCACATCGTCCAGGGCTGGCTGCCGGGCACCCCGCAGTGGATGTGGGTGGCCCTGTTCATGGTGGTGTTCTGCGGGGCGAACCTGGCCGCCGTGAAGAACTTCGGCGAGTTCGAGTTCTGGTTCGCCGCGCTGAAGGTCGGCGCGATCAGCCTGTTCCTCATCCTCGGCGTGCTGGCCATCGCCGGTGTGCTGCCCGGCACGCACTCCCCCGGCGCCGCGAACCTGAGCGACTTCATGCCGCACGGCAACCGGGGCCTGCTGATCGGCCTGCTCGCCTCCGTCTTCGCCTACGGCGGCCTGGAGACGGTCACCATCGCGGCCGCCGAGTCCGAGAACCCGGTCAAGGGCGTGGCGTCCGCCGTCCGCACGGCCATGTGGCGCATCGCCCTGTTCTACATCGGCTCGATGGCGGTCGTGGTCACTCTGGTCCCGTGGGACTCCCAGGAGGTCGTGGCGAAGGGTCCGTACGTCGCCACGCTCGACCACCTCGGCATTCCCGGCGCGGGCCGGCTGATGAACGTGGTCGTCCTGGTCGCCCTGCTGTCCGCGATGAACGCCAACATCTACGGCTCCTCGCGCATCGCCTACTCGCTGGTCGAGCGCGGCCAGGGCCCGAAGGCGCTGGTCAAGCTGTCCGGCGGGGTCCCCCGGATCGCGGTCCTGACCTCCTGCTTCTTCGGGTTCGTCTGCGTGCTGCTCAGCTACTGGCGCCCGGACGACGTCTTCCCGTGGCTGCTGAACGTGATCGGCGCGGTCATCCTGGTGGTCTGGATCTTCATCGCCGTCTCCCAGCTGCTGCTGCGCCGCCGTATCGAGCGCGAGGCCCCCGAGAAGCTGGTCGTGCGCATGTGGGCGTTCCCGTGGCTGACCTGGGTCGCGCTGGCCGGCATGGTCGCGATCTTCGTCCTGATGGCCCGCGAGCCGGACACCCGCGTCCAGCTCTGCTCCACCGGCGGCATGACGCTGGTCCTGGCGGTCGTGGGCTACCTCTGGCAGCGGGTCCGCGCCAGGCGCTGACGCGTTCCCCTTACCCGCAGGGCACGTTCAGCGAGAGCAGCGCGGTGTGCTCGCCGTCGACGCGGATCTCGCTCACCGCCGCGTTGCACAACGTCGGGAAGACCCGGCGGTATTCGGGGAGCCGAATACCGAGCAATGAGCACAGCACCAGCCGCAGCAGGGTGTTGTGGGCGACGACCAGAACCCGCCCGCCGGGGTGGGCGGCGGCGATGCGGCGCAGGGCGGCACTCCCGCGCCCGGCCGCCGCGCGGGGGTCCTCGGCGCCGGGGAAGGGGTGCGCCACCGGGTCGGCGCGGAACGCGTCCGCCGCCTCGGGGTTCTCCGCCGCGAACTCGGCGAGCGTACGGCCCTCCACCACCCCGAAGTCGCATTCGCGCAGGCCGGGTTCGCGGTGCGGGGTAAGACCCGGGGCCCGGCAGGCGGGGTCGGCCGTGGCGATCGCCCGGAACAGCGGCGAGGTCCAGGCAGCGTCCACCGGATGCGCGGCCGCCCGCCTTCCCAGCGCCTCGGCCTGGGCGTACCCGGTGTCGGTGAGCGCGACATCGCTGACTCCGGCGTACCGGTTCTCGGCATGCCAGACGGTCTGTCCGTGGCGGGCGAGGAGCAGGGTGACGGAGGTCATGGGCAGCGGTGTCCCCGTGGCCTCACCGCGGGCTCCTCGCGGGCCGAAAGCCCTGGTGGTGAGCGTCCGGCATGCGAGGGGCGGGCGAGGGGCGCACGATGAACGCATGTCCGACAAAGACATCGCACGCGGCGGCAGGCGGCGGCTGGTCCGGGCAGCGGCCACGCTCGCCCTCGCTGCATCCGCGCCGTGGCCGGCCGCCGGTTCCGCACAGGCCGCGCCCGACAACGACACCGTCGCCCTGCAGACGCTCGACGACATCGTCAAGGGCGACTACAAGGCCGCCACCGCCCACTTCGGCGCGGACATGCGCAAGCACCTGCCGCCGGAGGGGCTCAAGGAGTCGTGGAAGAACTACCAGGACCAGTTCGGGCACTACAAGTCGCACCAGAAGCCCAAGGACGTCAAGTCCGGCCGGTTCACCGTGGTGAGCGTGCCCCTGCGCATGGCGAAGAGCGCCGGCGAGTTCCGCGTGAGCTTCGACAAGTCCGGTGCCATCACCGGCCTGTTCTTCCTCAGGCCGGGCGTACCGATCCCGAAGTCGATGCCCGCTTGATCAGCGCTCGGGGCGAAGGGCCCGGCGCTGAGCGGCACCGGGCCCCTGCTCCGACCGTGGCCTACAGGTTGCTGAAGTCCGGCCCCTTGGTACGGGTGCGCTTGATCTCGTAGAAGCCCGGTACCGAGGCCACGGCGAGCGTGCCGTCCCACAGGCGGGCCGCCTCCTCGCCCTTCGGGGCGGGGGTGACGACCGGGCCGAAGAAGGCGATCTGCTCGCCGTCGGGGCCGGGCACCGCGATGACGGGGGTGCCGACGTCCTGGCCGACCTTCTCGATGCCCTCCTTGTGGGAGGCGCGCAGCTCGGCGTCGTACTCGAAGTCCTGCTGCTCGGCGTAGTCGATGAGGTCGGCGGGCAGGCCGACGTCCGCGAGGGCGCCGGCGACGGCCTCCAGGGTGGCGCCTTCGCCGTTGTTGTGGATGCGGGTGCCGAGCGCGGTGTACAGCGGGCCGAGGATGTCGTCGCCGTGCTTCTGCCAGGCGGCGGTGACCACGCGGACCGGCTGCCAGGCCTTGGTGGCGAGCATCTCCCGGTACTCCTCGGGCAGCTCGTCCAGCCTGTTCTCGTTGAGGACGGCGAGGCTCATGATGTGCCAGCGGACCTCGATGTCGCGGACCTTCTCCACCTCCAGCACCCAGCGGGAGGTCATCCAGGCCCAGGGGCACAGGGGGTCGAACCAGAAGTCGACGGGGGTCTTGCCGGACTCGGACATGGTTCTCCTCAGCGAAAGACTCTTTTCAAGTCTCAACAACGTCCTCGTGAGCCGCATTCCCTGCTGACCCCTGTCAGGGGCACGTGGCAGGATCGGTCCTGTTCAGCCTCATCCACGCGATCACAAGGGAGTGCCGTCCGTGCCCGGTGAGAATCTGTCCCGTGACGAGGCCCGGGAGCGGGCCGCCCTGCTGTCCGTAGACGGGTACGAGGTGTCCCTGGACCTCAGGTCCGCAGTCGGCGACGGGAACGGCGAGCCGCGCACGTTCCGCTCGGTGACCACGATCCGCTTCCGCTGCAACGAGCCGGGCGCGGCAAGCTTCGCCGATCTGATCGCACCGAGCGTGACCTCGGTGTCGCTCAACGGCCGGGACCTGGACCCGGGCGAGGTCTTCGACGGCGCGCGGATCGCGCTGGAGGACCTGGCCGCGGAGAACGAGCTGGTGGTGGACGCCCAGTGTGCCTACTCGCGCACCGGTGAGGGCCTGCACCGCTTCGTCGACCCCGAGGACGGCGAGGTCTACCTCTACACCCAGTACGAGCCGGCCGACGCCCGCCGCGTCTTCGCCAACTTCGAGCAGCCGGACCTCAAGGCGCCGTACCGCTTCGAGGTGCGGGCCCCCGAGGGCTGGACGGTGTGGAGCAACGGCGCGGGTGAACCGGTCGACGGGGTCTGGCGGTTCGCGGAGACGAAGCCGATCTCGACGTACATCACCTGTGTGGTGGCGGGGCCGTACCACTATGTGACGGATTCCTACGAGCGGGTGTTCGAGGACGGCACCAAGCTGGAGATCCCGCTCGGCGCGATGTGCCGCAAGGGGCTCGCCCCGCACTTCGACGCCGACGACGTCTTCCTGGTCACCAAGCAGGGCCTGGACTTCTTCCACGACCACTTCGACTACCCGTACCCGTTCGGGAAGTACGACCAGGCGTTCGTGCCCGAGTACAACCTGGGCGCGATGGAGAACCCGGGTCTGGTGACCTTCCGCGAGGAGTACATCTTCCGCGGCAAGGTGACGCAGGCGTCGTACGAGGCGCGGGCGAACGTCGTCCTGCACGAGATGGCGCACATGTGGTTCGGCGACCTGGTCACCATGGAGTGGTGGGACGACCTGTGGCTGAAGGAGTCCTTCGCGGACTTCATGGGCACGTTCGCGAACGTGGGCGCGACCCGCTTCAAGGACGCCTGGATCACCTTCGCCAACCGCCGCAAGGCCTGGGCGTACCGCGCGGACCAGCTGCCGTCGACGCATCCGATCACGGCGGACATCCGTGACCTGGAGGACGCCAAGCTGAACTTCGACGGCATCACCTACGCCAAGGGCGCCTCGGTGCTCAAGCAGCTGGTGGCGTACGTCGGCCAGGACGCGTTCCTGGAGGGTGCCCGCCGCTACTTCAAGCGGCACGCGTACGGCAACACCCGGCTCGGCGACCTGCTGTCGGCGCTGGGCGAGACCAGCGGCCGGGACATGTCGGCGTGGGCGCGTTCGTGGCTGCAGACGGCCGGGGTGAACTCGCTGACGCCGCAGGTGCTGCTGGACGCCGAGGGCCGGGTGGCCGAGCTGGCGGTGGTGCAGGAGGCGCCGGAGTCGCATCCCGAGGAGCGCCCGCACCGGATCGCGGTGGGCCTGTACCGGCGTACGGCACAGGGCGCGCTGGAGCGGTACGCGCGCGTGGAGACGGACGTGCACGAGCCGCGCACGGTCGTCGCGGACCTGGCGGGCGCCGAGGCCCCGGATCTGGTCCTGGTCAACGACGACGACCTGACATACTGCAAGATCCGCTTCGACGCCACCTCGCTGGCGACGCTCAAGGAGCACCTGGGCGCGCTGACCGACCCGCTGGCCCGGGCGCTGTGCTGGTCGGCGCTGTGGAACATGACCCGGGACGCGCTGCTGCCGGCGCGGGACTTCGTCGCTCTGGTGCTGCGGTTCGCGGGCCGCGAGTCCGACATCGGGGTGCTGCAGATGCTGCACACGTGGGCGAACTCGGCGCTGGTGCACTATGCGGCGCCCGAGTGGCGGGCGACCGGCGGTGAGCTGCTCGCGCAGGGCGCGCTGCGGGAGCTGGAGGCGGCGGAGCCGGGCAGTGAGCACCAGCTGGCGTGGGCGCGTTTCTTCGCGACGGTGGCGTCCGGCGAGACGGACCTCGCCCTGCTGAAGCGCCTGCTGGACGGCGCGGAGACCATCGACGGCCTGGAGGTGGACCAGGAGCTGCGCTGGGCGTTCCTGGAGCCGCTGGCGGCGCACGGCGTGGCCGACGAGTCGGTCCTCGCGGCCGAACTGGCCCGCGACGACACGGCGTCCGGCAAGCGCCACCAGGTCCGCTGTCTGGCGGCGCGCCCGTCGGCGGCGGTCAAGGCGCAGGCGTGGGCGCAGGTGGTGGAGTCCGACGCGCTGTCGAACGCGCTGGTGGAGGCGACCATCGCGGGTTTCGGTCAGCCCTCGCAGCGGGAGCTGACGGCGCCGTACGCGGAGAAGTACTTCGCGGCGATCGAGCGGGTGTGGCGGGAGCGGTCGATCCAGATCGGCATGGACGTCGTACGGGGTCTGTTCCCGGCGCTGCAGGACCGGCCGGAGACGCTTGCGGCGACGGACGCGTGGCTCGCGGCGCACCGGGACGCGGCGCCGGCGCTGCGTCGGCTGGTGCTGGAGGCGCGGGACGACCTGGCGCGGGCGCTGCGCGCACAGGAGCGCGACGCGACGGCCGTCGGCGACTGACCTTTGGCCTGAGCTAGGGTCGCCGGTGACCGTTACGGAATTCGGTCAATGTGACCCGTAACCCCTGGTCCGCACCCGATCGGACCAGGGGTTTCCCGTCGCTACTCGGCACCCGAACACCTGACCTTTAGTCCTGGCTTGTCCGCATTTTTCGACGACTGTGTAACAGGGGTTAAAGGTGGGACCCCGCGTGGGAATCCCGACGCCATGACGCACAACACCCCGCTCTCCCCCCGCCCCCTCCGCCACCTCTCCCAGGTCCACCGCCGCGTTCTGACGGCGGCCCAGCTCCGCTCCCACGGAGTGACGGCGGCCGAGCTGACCGAGCAGTGCCGCCCCGGCGGACCCTGGCAGCTGCTGCTGCCGAACGTGGCCCTCCTCCACCCCGGCCCCCCGACGAGCGAGGAGCGTCTGCACGGGGCGCTGCTGTACGCGGCCCGCGAGTCCGCTCCCGGCGTCCCGGCCCAGCCGACGGTCGAGGAGCCGCACCGCCCGGTCTACGCCGACGCGATGATCACGGGCCTCGCGGCCCTCACCCTCTACGGCTTCTCCGCCACTCCGCCGCTGCTCTCCCTGGACCACGTCGACGTCCTGGTCCCCCGCCTGCGGCGAGTGCGCTCCACGGGCTATGTCCGCATCCTGCGCACCCCCGCCCTGCCCACGCCCGACGCGGTGACGGGCCTGCCGGTGGCACCGGTGCCGCGGGCGCTGGCGGACGCGGTGGCGGAGCTGACGGACGCGGAGGCGGTACGGCGGCTGCTGACCGAGGCGGTGCGCGGCGGCCACTGCGAACCGGCTGCGGTGGTAAGGGAGTTGACCCAGGCGAAGCTCCTGAACCGCCCGCACGTGGTGGACGCGGTGGACTCGATCCTGGCGGAGGGCCGCTCGATCGCCGAGGACCGGCTGTACCGGATGGTCGGCCAGTACGGCCTGCCCGACCCGGTCTGGAACGTCGACCTGCGGCTGCCCGGCGGCCCGCACCTCGGCGGTCTGGACGCGTACTGGCCCGACCAGGCGGTGGCGGTGGAGCTGGACACCCGGGCGCCCCGCCAGGACGAGGACGCCCTCTGGTCCGAATACGCCCGTAAGCGCGAGCACCTGGAACGCCTCGGGATCACGGTCGTGTACATCACGCCGAAGAAGCTCAGGGACGCGATGGAGCAGCAGGCGGCGGTGGTCCGCACGGCCCTGATGGCCTCGGCGGACCGCGACCCGGCCGCGTATGTCGTGGTGCTCCCCCGGTAGTGACGGACCGGGAGGCATCAGGAGGGCCACAGCGAGCCTTCAGGAGGGGAGAGGAGGGGCCACCGGGGGGATTCCGGTGGCCCCTCCTCATATACCGGGGTCTGTGGGGAGGTTCACCCGAACGGACGAGCTTCCCGGGCGGCGCCGCCCGGGCCACGAAAGATGAGAGGTATGCGACACACCCGGACAGCCGCGTCCTCGGCAGCCCTGCTGCTCGCCACGGCCTGCCTCGTCGCCGCCCCCGAGACGGCACAGGCGGCGCCCCGGACGGCAGCCGTGGGCTTCGTGGCCCTCGGTGACTCCTACTCCGCCGGGCTCGGTGCCGGCGACTACCTGCCCACCGGCACCAACTGCAAGCGCAGCAGCCGGGCGTACCCGGTCCTGTGGGCCTCGGCGCACAGGGTGGCCGCCTTCGCCTTCGCCGCGTGCAACCACGCCCGGACGAGCGACGTCCTGTCCGGCCAGCTCGGTACGCTCGGCGCCCGCACCAGGCTGGTCACCCTCACCGTCGGCGGCAGCGACGCGGGCTTCGCCGGTGTCATGACGACCTGCGCACTGGGCGGCACCAGCCGCTGCCTGTCGGCCGTCGCCGCCGCCCGCGCCACGGTGGACCGGTCCCTCGGGGACAGCCTCGACCGGCTCTACTCGGCCATCAGGGGCCGGGCTCCCGCCGCCCGTGTCGTGGTGCTCGGCTATCCGCACCTGTACCACCTCAGAGGCACCTGCGAAGTCGGCCTCCAGGACAGCGCGCGCGCCGCCATCAACGACGGCGTGGACCACCTCGACGCGGTGATCGCCCGCCGCGCCGCCGCCCACGGGTTCGCCTTCGCCGACGTCAGGGCGGCCTTCGCCGGCCACGAGATCTGCTCCACGACCCCCTGGCTGCACAGCGTCGACCTGCTGGCCCCCACCGAGTCGTACCACCCCACGGCACCGGGCCAGTCACTCGGCTACCTCCCGGCCCTCAACCGTGTCTCCTGACGGGGTCCTGACAGGCCGAGCCCTACGCTCTGGTTCATGGCTGCCGAAACCGTGACCCTGCGCCCGGTCGACGAGGACGATCTGCCCCTGCTGGAACGCTTCCTCAGCGAGCCCGAGACGGCCGGCCCCTTCCAGTGGTACGGGTACGCCGACCCACGGCGGTTCCGGCAACGCTGGACCGAGAACCGGCTGCTCGGCGAGGACGGCGGCCAGCTGATCGTCACGGCCGGAACCGAGCCGCTGGGGTTCGTCGCCTGGCGGAAGGTGGTCGTCTCGGCCTCGACCTACTGCTGGAACATGGGCGCCCAGCTGCTGCCCGAGGCCCGTGGCCGGGGCATCGGCACCCGGGCCCAGCTACAGCTCGTCCGCTACCTCTTCGCCCACACCCCCGTGATGCGCATCGAGGCCGACACCGAGGCCGAGAACATCGCCGAGCAGCGGGCCCTGGAGAAGGCCGGGTTCACCCGCGAGGGCGTACTGCGGGGCATCGTCTTCCGGAACGGGCGGTGGCGCGACGGCGTCGCCTACAGCGTGCTGCGGCACGACCCGCTGCCCACCGACGTGTGAGGCGTACACCTCGTCGAGCAGGGTGGCATAGGCCGCGATCATGCGGGTGCGGCTGAACCGCTCCCGGGCGGCCTCCAGGGCCGGGGCCAGTTCCGTGCGGCCGGCGGCCGCGGCGGACCAGGCCAGGGCGATCGCGCCCGGGTCCGGCGGGGTGACGAAGCCGTGCCCGGTGACGATGGCCGCGCTGTCGCCGACGTCGGTCGTCACCGGCACCGCGCCGCACATCATGCCCTCGATCAGGCACAGCGGCGCCGCCTCGCCGGAGACGGAGGTCAGGGCGACGACGTCGGCGGCGGCGTAGACGGCCGGCATGTCGTGCCGTACGCCGAGCAGGTGCACCCGGTCGGTGAGGGAGGGCGCGTCCGCGAAGGCGTCGTCGAGGTCCGCGCGCAGCTCGGAGTTGCCGGGGGTCATCCCGGCACCGCACATCAGCACGTGCCCGCCGCCCTCCCGGGCCAGCCAGGCGCGGGCCGCCCGGAGCAGCAGGGGGACGTTCTTCATCGCGGCGTAGCGGGCCGCGAACACGACCACCGGCGCCCGGTCCGCGACCCCGAGGGAGGCGCGCAGGGCGAGCCGTGCGGCCGGGTCCGGGCGGAAGCGGAGCAGGTCGACGCCGTTGGGGATGACGTGCAGCAGCCGGCCCGGGATGCCGGCGGCCTCGTAGGCGGCCCGGGTGGACTCGGCGCAGCACACGCACGCGGCCACCGTGCCGTCGGCGATGGCGGCCTTCAGCTCGTCCAGCGCGGGTCCCTGGTTCTCCGGGTCGGAGCGGTGCAGACAGACCACGACCGGGCGGCGGGGCAGGCCGGCCTGGTTGAGCAGGGCCAGCGGCTGCTCCTTCAGGGAGAGGATCACATCCGCCCCGGCCATCGACCGAGCCGTTTCGGCCAGCTCGTGCCCGCTGAAAACGTTCGCCGCGAGCGAGCCGTCCACCAGGCCCGCGCTGCGGCCGAGCGAGGTGACGCCGACCCCGCCCGCGGTGAGCGCCCGGTAGCAGTGGTCGTCCTCCATGCGCTGCCGGGTGGCCTCGCGATGGACCTCGCCATGGATGCTGAGCACCTGGTGGGACTGGCCGCCCTCGGCCAGTCCCAGTACGACGTCGCTGTGCACGATCCGGGCTCCTCCGGAGAAGAAGCCCTCGTAGACCGAGAGCACACGCAGTCCGTGCCTCGCGCGCACGCGACCACCCGCCTTGCATAAATGATCGAGAAGATCGAGCCATCCCCGTCCAAAGCGGGTTAGCCGATATGAGGCGGCACGGAGATTGCGTCCGCGTTAACACGGAATGACGTGGATGAAACGGTGGCTAACAGAATTCCCCTTCCGCCACCGGGCGCCCGTCGCCGGCCCAGTCCCCGTTGGAATTGAAGGCGAGGGAATGCCGGCCGTCCCCGGTCGTGATCGCCGTCGACACCGAGCCGTGGATGCCGCCGTCATGGCCCCACACCTGAACGCCGCAGCTCAGCGGGGTTTCCATGAGGCCGAGGCCATAGCGTCCCGGATAGCGGGAGTCCTTGATCTCGACGGTGGTCTTCATTTCCTTCAGCTGGTGCGGCGGAAGGATCTTTCCGCCGAGCAGGGCGCCGTAGAAGCGGTCGAGATCGGCGGAATTCGAGATCATTTCACCGGCCGCGGAGGCCAGCGACGGATTGAGGTACGTCACGTCGAACGCCGGACCCTTCGGGTCGGTGAATTTCGAGTAGGCACGGCTGCTCGGATGCGGGACGGTGAGTTTCGTCCCGGGCAGGGAGGTGGCCCTCAGGCGCAGCGGGTCGATGATGCGCCGGGTGATCTCGGTGGCGTACGAGTGTCCCGTCACCCTCTCGATGACCATGCCGGCCAGCACGTAGTTGGTGTTGGAGTAGTGCCAGGACGCGCCCGGTGCGGAGTCCGGCCCGTGGCGCATCGCGACGGCCACCAGTTCGCGTGGGACGAGCGTGTCGTAGCGGTGCCGGCGGAAGCCGTCCTCGGTGAAGTAGGCGCGGTCGAAGTCCTCGTCCTCGGTGTAGTCGTGGATGCCGCTGGTGTGGTTCAGCAGCTGCCGTACGGTGATGTGCCGGCCGTCGTGGCCGTGCCCGTGGACGACGCCCGGCAGCCACTTCTCCACCGTGTCGTCCAGCGACAGCCGGCCCTCCGCCTCCAGCTGGAGCAGGACGGTGGCGACGAAGGTCTTGGTGATGCTGCCGACGCGGTAGCGGTCGGCCGTGGAGCGCGGCCTGCCGGTGCCGAGGTCGCCCACGCCGGCGGTGGTGGACCAGGCGCCGTTGGCGTCCTCCGCGGTGGCGGTCACCCCGGGCACACCGGCCGTGACCAGGGCCTCGACGGCCTTGCGCGTAGTGGTGTGCCCGTCATCGGGCCTGCCGCCGGTGGCCGCGACGGCCGGCGCCGCCAGGGCTCCCGCGAGCAGCAGAGCGGTGGCGCCCACCAGGGTCGTGCGTACGCGCATGTCTTCCCCCAACCTGTGATGTCGGTGCGGTCGGGGGAAGAAACCGGTGCCGGATGCGCGAAGGTTGCTTCCTTTTACTCCATTTGAGTGACTCTCAGCCCTTCTTCAGCACCAGCTCCGTGTTCCGGTCGGCTTCGCTGCCCGCGAGGGTCTTGTTGGCGCCGGGGGCGTTGAAGGCCAGCTCGCGGTAGAGGGCGGCGAGGCCGGTCTGGGAGAGGTCGGCGAAGTCGGTGCGGTGCGGGGCGGCGGACTCGATCAGGGTCGTGAACAGGGAGATCGTGCCGTCCTTGTTGTCCACCAGCTCGATGATGCGGGCCAGGTGGGGGTAGTCGACGTGGGAGGCGGTGGAGATCTCCCAGAAGGAGCGGCCGCCGGAGGCCTGGTGCGGGGTGATGACGTTCTTGTGGATGTGGCCGTTCACCCAGGCCAGCACGTTGGCGTGGGCGGACAGGACCGAGATCACCTCGGCGCCGCCGTGCCGCTTCTCGCCGGGGCGGGCCGGGTCGGGGCGGGTGTTGTCCATCGTCTTGCTGGTGTGGTGGCTGAAGACGACGGCGTAGGAGTCCTTGTTGTCCTTCAGCGTCTTGTCCAGCCAGTTCAGCTGGGCGGTGCCGATGGAGCCCTCGTAGTGGCCGCCGGCGTCGGTGGTGTCGAGGCTGATGCCGATGACGTCGTCGGAGATGCGGAAGGCGTAGTACTGGGTGCCCGCGTCGAGGTTCGCCGAGGAGTAGCCGTGCCCGACCGGGCCGAGTCCCTGGTGGGCGGGGTCGAGGTGGGCCTTGAGGTAGTCGGCCTGGGTGTAGGGGGCGCGCTTCTCGTCCGGCGTGACCGAACGCATCGAGCGGGCGTGGGCCTTGAGGAAGTCCCGGTAGCCGGTGCCCCCCGGGTCCTTGGCGTTCTTGATGGCGTCCTGGAGCTTCTGGGCGTCGGCGGCGGAGACGCTGAACAGCTTCCTGCCGCCGATGGCCGCCTCGGCGAGGTAGGGGTCGCCGTGGGAGCCGTAGCAGCCGAGCGGGAGGGCGTCGTGGTTGCCGACGGTGGAGTACCAGGGCAGCTTCAGGCCGGGGCTCTGCACCTCGCGGATCGCGGCGGCCAGGAAGCCCTCCAGCTGCGGGAAGCCGAGCGCCTTGTCGCCGTCGCGGAGGGTCGAGTCGGGCTGCCAGTACAGCTTCAGACCGCTGTTCTGCACACCCTCGTAGTGCCTGGGGTCACCCGAGTTGGGAGTGATCCGGCCACCGCTCATCACCTTCATGAACCACTCCAGTTCGGAGTGGGCGTTGTTGTCGGTGTTGTCGCCGGTGGTCATGACGAAGTGGAGCGGGGCGCCGGTGACGGGGGCGCCCTTGAGGGCGTTGACCCGCTCGACGAGCGAGACGGCGCCGGGCACGGTGAGCGCCTCGTGCGGACGCCAGGCGTGCACGTCGTGGGAGCGCAGGTACTCAAGACGCAGCGGATGCTGGACGTCCTGCAGATGCAGGTCGGTGAACTGCACGAACGCGGCGAGGGCCGTACGGCGGCCCGCCCGGCCCGACTTGGGCACGGCCAGTTCGCTGCGCACCACCCGGCTCCAGCCCGGGCCGTCGCCGAGCCGCCGGTAGCCGGAGCTGTTCCGGGGTGCGGCCACGGAGGCGAGCGTCGTGCCCTTGGTGTAGGGGGCGAGCGAGGCCGCCGCGGGGGCCTGCCGGGAGTGCGCGACCGGCGCCGCGGTGGTGGCGGCCTGGCTGTCGGTGGGGCGCAGGGCGTAGCCGACGCCCGCGGAGAGCGAGACCGCTCCGGCGGCGGCGAGGACGGTACGGCGGTTGACCTCCAGGGCGGAGGCGGCGACAGAGCGTATGCGCGACATTGGCGCGATCTCCCCGAGTGCGAACGCGTCGGCAGTGGTCGCGGGTCGTCGCTCGCACGAACAGCCCGCTCACTCTGGATCGTTGGCACCGGGGATGACCTGCGCGTGAACGCGGCGGCAACGCGCAGCGCCGATCACCGTACGTGGATCACGGGGTACCGGTCGCGGTCATGGAGTGGATTGCGGGCGGCCGGGGGGTGGTTACTCCTCGTTCATCTCCTGGGGTACGGGAGGGGTCTCGGCGGTGAGATGACCGTTCGCGGGGCGTTCCCGCCAGAGGCGCAGCGCGAGGTCGACCAGGGGCACCCGGTTCAGGTCCGGTACGACCGAAAGGTCCCGCCATGCCGCGAAATCGGTGGAGCCGCCGACCTCGTACCGGAGTTCACCGCCGACGACCTCTCCTTCGTACACGAGACGCAGGGCGTGGTGGTCGGTACGACGACGGTGGCGGCGCCGGGCCAGGGGCAGCCGGAACGAGTCCACGCCGAGGAGACCGGTCACCTGGATGCGGTGACCGGTCTCCTCCATGACCTCGCGGCGGACGGTGTCGTACGGGTCCTCGCCGTGCTCCATGCCGCCACCGGGCAGCACCCACTCGGGGACCGAGTCGGGCCCGGGTGAGCGGGCCAGGAGGATCTGTCCGTCACGGACACACACGGCGTAGGCCGCAACCCTCAGGTTCCGTCGCATTCCCCGGACGTTAGCCCGGAAGGTCCGGATTCGCCGGTGAATATTCGGGGGCGGACCAGCGCAGCGGCAGGGCGGCCGGGGTCCACAGGGCCTCGGTGAGGGTGAAGCGGACGTTGCGCTCGCCGGCCGCCGTGAACTCGGTGTGCGCCTCTCCGGTGAGCTGGAGGGTGGTGCCGGTGGTCCAGTCGAGGAAGAGCAGTCCGGTGCGGGGGTTGCCGCGCAGATTGCCGAGGGTGAGGAACATGGCGTTGCCGGGGTAGTCGGGCCAGGTCAGTCGGTGTGGTGAGGTGACCTGGACGAAACCGGGGTTGCCGCCGCGGTGGCTGACGTCGGCTCCGCCGGGGTGGGCGGTGGCCATGAAGAAGGTGTCGGCCGAGCGGATGAACTCGGTTGCCTCCGGGTCGAGTTCGGTCAGCCTGCGGGGGCTGCCCGGTGTGCGGTCGGCGAGTGTCTCGTAGGCCTCCCTGCGCTGGATGTATTTGGGGCAGTTGGAGAACACCTGGTCGGCCTCGACGGCGAACCCGCGGGGTGTCGGCCTCAGCCGGCCGTTGAGGCGCATGCGGCGGCGGGTTCGGGGGTCCAGGGCGATGGTTCCGATAGGGGTGCCCGGGGTTGTGAGGGCCGTTGTGAGGGGGTGCCCGGCACCGGTGACCACCGACATCTGCCTCGGACCCGTCGCCCGGACGAAGCCCGGGGTGCCCGTGAGCGCCGACGCCCACACCCTGCCCGTTCCCGGATCCGCCGCTCCCACCACCAACAGGGGCTGGAGTTCCAGGAAGGCCGCCGCGATCGGCTTGATGTCCTGGCCGAGGGAGCGGCCCACGTGGTCGGCGCGGTCGCGGACGCCCAGCAGTTCCTGCACGGCGAGCGAACCCGCGTGATACGTACCCATGCTTAGAAGAAACCGCAGGTCGGGGCATCCGAGTGGGGTGCCGGGGCGCCATCGGGGCCGAGGGGGGCGGCGATCTCCAGGCGGATGCCGTCCGGGTCGTGGAAGAAGATCCCGCCGGAGGTGCCGCCCTCGCGGTGGGCGACCACACCGTCGTAGGCGAAGTCCGCTCCGGCGGCCCGCAGCGCGGTCTCGTACTCCCGGACGCGGTCGATCGAGTCGACCGTGAAGGCGAGGTGGTGCAGCCCGGGGCGAGCGCCGTCGTACGACCCCTGGGCCTGCTGCCAGAGGGTGACGAGCGGCGCGCCGCCGGTCTCCCCCAGCATCGCCCAGCGCTGGTCGTCCTCCTTGCCCTCGGCGAGCACGGCGAAGCCGAGGAGATCGCGGTAGAAGGCGAGCGAGCGGTCGAGGTCGGTGACGTTCAGACCGGTGTGCGCGATGCGCGGGGCCATGGCTCTTCCCTTCGAGATACCTAACCGTTGTCTGTGAGGTTAGGCGGTTAGAGGTAGGTGAGTCAACCGGTCACGTACCCTTGAGTGGTTAGACGAGAAGGAGTGTCCGATGCCCATCGCCCGCGACCCCCGCCCGCTCACCGGTGAGCCCCTCGCGCTCGACCTGCTCAACACCCGGTGGAACCGGGAAGGCGTCACCCAGGACCTGCTCGACGGCACCGACGGCCTGGCGGTGTGGCTCGCGAGCAACGGGCTGGCCGGGGACCACGCGGCCGACCCGGAGGTGCTGGAGCATCTGCGCGAGGCGCGCGAGGCGCTCAAGGCCGCGGTCGACGGGACACCGGCCGAGGCAGCGCCGCTCGTGGACGCCGTACTGGCGCACGGGCGGATCCGGGCCCGGCTGACCCCCGACGGCCCCGCCGAGGAGCCCGAGTTCGCCGATCCGTCGTGGGGGCCGGCCTGGCTCGCCGCCCGGAACTATCTGGACCTGATCACCCGGGCCCCGGAGCGCATCCGGACCTGCGCCGGCGGCAGTTGCATCCTGCACTTCTTCGACACGTCCCGGAACGGCACCCGCCGCTGGTGCTCGATGGCCGCGTGCGGCAACCGCGCGAAGGCGTCCCGGCATTACGCGCGCTTGAAGGAAAACTGACCGCATCACCGGCCATACGGGGCGAACAGTGACATAGACATCGCGGGTTTTCCCCATACATCGATACCGATTCGGTCAACGATCCCCAAAGGACTGCCCCTTGGGTAAAGCTGAGCGCTCTCGTCCGCTCAATTCCTTTACCTGAGGGATGCCGATGACCCACACGCCCGAGCGTGATCCCATACCCGGTCCGAGACGCCTGGCCCGCATGGCCGTGGCCGTGGGCGTGGCGGCCGCCCTGTCCGCGGCCGGGCCGATACCCCTGGCCCTCGCCGCGGAAACGCCGCCCGCCCCGGCCTCCGACTCCGGCGTCAAGTCGGCCCACGACAAGCTCGGTTCGGACGACGCCGAGCTGCTCGCCGACGCCAAGGCCGACGGCGACAAGAACGTCACCATGATGATCGCGACCGCCCCGGGACAGACCGAACAGGTCGCCGAGGAGCTGGACGCGGTCAAGGGCGGCTCGGTGGGCCGTACCTACGACAAGCTCGGTTACGTCCGCGCCACCGTGCCGACGGCTCGGGCCGACGCCGCGATCCGGGCCGCCGCCAAGCTCTCCTCGGTGCACGCCATCGACCTCAAGCAGGAGATCCCGCTCGACGACCCGGCGCCGAGCGGCACCAACTCCGGTACCACTACGGGGACTTACCCTGGACCCGGCAAGAACACCCCGGCGAAGAACCCGTACAACCCCTCCTTCGAGACCGGCGCCGTCGACTTCGTCCAGGACCACCCGAAGTGGGACGGCCGCGGCATCACCATCGGCATCCTCGACTCCGGCGTCGACCTCGGCCACCCGGCACTGCAGAAGACCACCACCGGCGAGCGGAAGATCGTCGACTGGGTGACCTCGACCGACCCGATCGTGGACGGCGACGCCACCTGGCGTCCGATGGTCACCGCCGTCACCGGGCCGGGCTTCTCCTACGGCGGTGCGAGCTGGACGGCGCCTTCGGGCTCGTACGAGATCAGCACCTTCAAGGAGTCCGCCACCACCGGCGGCGACGAGAAGGGCGACCTGAACCGGGACGGCGACACCACCGACAGCTGGGGCGTGCTGTACGACCCGGCGGCCGGCACGGTCACCGTCGACCTGGACAACGACCACGACTTCACCGACGACACCCCGATGAAGCCCTACAAGGACGGCTTCCAGGTCGGGTACTTCGGCACCGACGACCCGAAGACCGACGTGGCCGAGCGGGTGCCGTTCGTCGTGCAGATCCGCAAGGACGTGCCGATGGACCCCTACGGCGGGTCCTGGGTCGGCAAGAAGGCGGACTTCGTCAACATCGGGGTCATCGAGTCCGAGCACGGCACGCACGTCGCCGGCATCACCGCCGCGAACGGCCTGTTCGGCGGCGCGATGAACGGCGCCGCCCCCGGCGCGAAGATCGTCTCCTCCCGCGCCTGCACCTGGTCCGGCGGCTGCACCAACGTGGCCCTCACCGAGGGCATGATCGACCTCGTCGCGAACCGCGGTGTCGACATCGTCAACATGTCGATCGGCGGCCTGCCGGCGCTGAACGACGGCAACAACGCGCGCGCCGAGCTCTACACCCGGCTCATCGACACCTACGGCGTCCAGCTGGTGATCTCCGCGGGCAACTCCGGGCCCGGCGCCAACACGATCGGGGACCCGGGTCTGGCCGACAAGGTGATCTCGGTCGGCGCGGCCATCTCCAAGGAGACCTGGGCCGCGAACTACGGCTCGGTCGTGGAGAAGAAGTACCAGATGATGCCGTTCTCCTCGCGCGGCCCGCGTGAGGACGGCGGCTTCACCCCGACGCTGGTCGCGCCCGGCGCCGCGATCAACTCCACCCAGACCTGGCTGCCGGGCGCCCCGGTCGCCGAGGCGGGCTACGCGCTGCCGGCCGGCTACTCCATGCTCCAGGGCACCTCGATGGCCTCCCCTCAGGCAGCCGGCGCGAGTGCCCTGCTGCTGTCGGCCGCGAAGCAGAGGGGCATCGCCCTGACGCCGGCCGGGCTGCGCACGGCGCTCACGTCGACGGCCCGCCACCTCAAGGGAGTTCAGGCGTACGAGGAGGGCGCGGGCCTGATCGACATCGTGGACGCGTGGGAGGCGATCGAGGACGACGCCTCCGCGCACGACTACACCGTCAAGGCCCCGGTCGACACCGCGATCGACTACGCCCTGAAGACCCCCGGGTTCGGCACCGGCCTGTACGACCGCGAGGGCGGTCTGAAGGCCGGCGAGAAGAAGACGTACGACATCACCATCACCCGTACCTCGGGCCCGGACCGGGCGGTCTGGCACGAGCTGAGCTTCGCGAACAACGCCGGCAACACCTTCCGGATCCTCGGCGACGACGTCGTGCGGCTGCCGCTGAACCAGCCCGTGACGGTGAAGGTGCAGGCGGCCCCGGGGTCGGCGGGCATCAAGAGCGCGATCCTGGAGGTCGACGACCCGTTCACGGAGGGGATCGACAAGCAGATCCTCACCACCGTCGTGGTCTCCACCCCGGTGCACTACACCTACACCGCGACGAACTCGGTGCAGCGCAACAGCACCCAGTCGTACTTCCTGACCGTGCCCGAGGGCGCGAAGTCGCTGGAGGTGGCGATCGGCGGGCTGAAGGACAAGAGCCAGACCCGGTTCATCGCCATCCACCCGTACGGCGTTCCGGTCGACAACACCGGCACCCCGTACTGCTACCCGAACTACCTGAACGGCAACGGCTGCAAGCCCGACGTGCGCTCCTACGCCGACCCGCAGCCGGGTGTCTGGGAGGTGGAGGTGGAGTCCCGCCGTACGTCCCCGCTGCTGGACAACCCGTACACGCTGGACGTCTCCGTCCTCGGTGCGGCCTTCGACCCGGAGACCGTGACCGTGCCCGAGGCGAAGGCGGGCAGCCCGGCCGGCGTCACCTGGAAGGTGACCAACCGGTACGCGGCCCTGGACGGCAAGCTGGTCGGCGGCCCGCTCGGCTCGGCCAAGACGGCCCGCCCGTCCATCAAGCAGGGCGAGACGCAGACCACCACGGTCGACGTCCCGGCCGGCGCCACCTCGCTCGACGTCGCCATCGGGGGCGTCTCGGACCCGGCGGCCGACCTCGACCTGACGGTGTACGACGCGAGCGGCAAGCAGGTCGCCCAGTCCGCCGACGGCGACTCGGAGGAGGCGGTCTCGCTCCCGTCCCCGGCCGCCGGCACGTACACCATCAAGGTCGTCGGCTACTCCGTCCCGTCGGGGGCGACCGACTACGACTACCGGGACGTGTTCTTCTCCCCCACGCTCGGCAGCGTCGGCGTCGACGACTCGACTCCGGTCAAGCTCGGCACGGGCGAGTCGGCCACGGTCAGCGGACAGGTCACGGCCGCCGCCGAGGCCCCGGCCGGCCGTGAGTTCTTCGGCCGGGTCCAGCTGGTGAACGCGCGCGGCACGGTCGCGGGCACCGCCAGCGTGAAGATCGAGAAGGTCACGCCGTAACGGCGGGGTGCCCTCGGTGAGGGGCGGGTGTCCGGTCGGGCACCCGCCCCTCACGGCCTGTCGGTGGGCGCCTCTTCGGCGGGGCAGGTCTGATGCCGGGACCTGGGCAGCGCCTCGGTGATCCAGGCGCGGTTGACGGTGACACGGGTGTCGCCGACGGCCCACAGGCTCGCGTTCTGCTGTCCCACGCCGACCTGGACGAGTACGTGCTGGCCCGTGCGCGGGGCCGGCTTCGCACCGCCGTCGAGCAGAAAGCTGACCCGGGCCGGTCCGTGCGGGGGCTGGTACGCGGGCTTGTAGGAGCGGATCACGGTCAGCGTGATCCGGCTCCACGGGGACAGCTTCTGCGGTTCCACCGCGGCCACGGTGCCCTCCACGACCAGCCTGGAGCAGGCCAGGTCGAGTTCCGGGTCGGAGGGCCGTCCGCCGTCCCCGGAGTACTTCGCCGCGGAATCGCCCGCGCTCTTGTCCGCTGCGCTCGCGCTGTTGTCGTCCGAGCCACCGGAGTGCGTCACCATCCAGCCGAAACCGGCGACCAGCGCGAAGGCGGCCGCCCCGGCGAGCGAGCCGAACGCGATCCGCAAGGCCCGGCGCGGTCCGGAGGGCCGGCCGGGGCGCGGGGGCCGCGGGGGGCGGCGCCCGGCACGCACCGGTCGTACGACACCGCGCGGGCGGGGCACCGGCCGAGGACTCTCTCCGGGCTCTGCCTCGTTCTCCGTCGCCCGTTCCCCGGTCAGCGCCTCCGCGAGCCAGGTCAGCTGCTCCTTCAGCACCGCCACATCGGCCTCGGCGGCCCGGTGTTCGGCGAGGAAGCCGGGGTCCCGGCGGGCCTCCTCGGTCGGCGGTTCCCCGGTGACGGCGGCCATCAGTGCGTCCATACCGCCGTACTCCCCGGCGCTCTCGTGTCCGGCGGTCACGTCACACCACCTCGTCCTCGTGCAGGCGGTCGCGCAGGGCGCGGACCGCCGTGTGCAGCCTGCTCTTGACCGTGCCCTCGGGGATGTCCAGCTCCTCGGCGATGGCCCGGACGGGCAGGTCGGCGAAGAAGCGCAGGACGAGCACCTGCCGCTGGGCGGCGGGCAGGTCGTCCAGGCCCTGGGCGACGGCGAGGGAGAGCAGGCTGGTCTCCTCGCCGGAGGGGTGCGCGGGCTCGCGCAGCGCGGCCAGCCGCTCCCCGAGCCGCTCCCGGCGCCGCTTGGCCCGGTGCCAGTCCATGGCGAGGTTGGAGGCGACCACCGCCGCCCACGCCGACACGTCCCGCGGCGCCTCCCGCCCGCTCGCGGTCCGCTCCAGCAGCCGCAGCCGGACCTGCTGCACCCCGTCCGGCAGGTCCGACTGCGGCACCCCGCCGAGCGCGAGCACCGCCCGCACCCGGCGTTCCTGGGCCGCGTCCAGCGGGTCGTCACCGGCACGGCCCGTACGGTCCGTACCGGCGGCGTACGCCCCCTGGTCGCGGCGCGCCCCTCCGCGCAGCACAAGCCACCCCCTCACGCGTTTGCCCCTACGACGCGGCAGCGGGCCGAAACGTTCGGACCGGTTTCCGGCGGTCCGCAGAGGCGTACGTCACATCGCCGTATGGCCGGAATCCGTACGGGCAGGCACGGGACAGCACAGCTTGCGGCCCCGGCGCCCGGAGGAGGGAATTTCTCCAGCTCAGCGCGGTGTTCGACGGAGGTAGGGAACCGTCCGCCGGGTGATCGTGTCCCACTCCTCGGGCACGCCGCGCAAAGAATTGGACAGGTGGACCGGGGTCGGCCGCATGATGGAAAAGCCCCGGTCATGCACGAGACACAAAGAGGGAGTCACTGTGAGGGTCGGAATCGTCGGAGCCACCGGTCAGGTCGGCACGGTCATGCGCAGGATCCTCACGGAGCGGAACTTCCCGGTGACGCAGCTGCGCCTGTTCGCCTCGGCTCGCTCGGCCGGCACCGTGCTGGACGGGGTGACGGTGGAGGACGCGGCGACCGCCGACTACACCGGCCTGGACATCGTGCTCTTCTCCGCGGGCGGCGCGACCTCCAAGGCGCTGGCCGAGAAGGTCGCCGCCCAGGGCGCCGTGGTGATCGACAACTCCTCCGCCTGGCGCAGGGACCCGGAGGTCCCCCTGGTCGTCTCCGAGGTGAACCCGCACGCGGTCGCCGACCGCCCCAAGGGCATCATCGCCAACCCGAACTGCACCACGATGGCCGCGATGCCGGTCCTGAAGCCGCTGCACGAGGAGGCGGGCCTTCAGGCGCTGGTCGTCGCCACCTACCAGGCGGTGTCCGGCTCGGGTCTCGCGGGCGTGGCCGAGCTGCACGGCCAGGCGCAGAAGGTGGTCGCGGACGCCGACAAGCTGACCCACGACGGCGCGGCGGTCGACTTCCCCGAGCCGCAGGTCTACAAGCGGCCGATCGCCTTCAACGTGCTGCCGCTGGCGGGCAACATCGTCGACGACGGTCTGAACGAGACCGACGAGGAGCAGAAGCTGCGCAACGAGTCCCGCAAGATCCTGGAGATCCCCGACCTGTTGGTCTCCGGCACCTGCGTGCGCGTGCCCGTCTTCTCCGGCCACTCCCTCCAGGTCAACGCCCGCTTCGCCCGCCCGGTCTCCCCGGAGCGCGCGACCGAGCTGCTCGCCGGGGCCCCGGGCGTCGTCCTCTCCGACATCCCGACCCCGCTGCAGGCGGCCGGCCAGGACCCGTCGTACGTGGGTCGCATCCGCCGCGACGAGACGGTCGACAACGGCCTCGCCCTGTTCGTCTCCAACGACAACCTCCGCAAGGGCGCCGCGCTGAACGCGGTCCAGATCGCGGAGCTGGTGGCGGCGGAGCTGTCCGGGAAGTAGACGGGAAACGGAACGCCCTACGAAAGCCCTGGACCGTCCGGTTCGGGGCTTTCGGCTACTCGGTGGGCAACGATACTCGAGGTGAGCTTCTGGTTGTCGGTTCGGTAGACATCACATTCGATGTACCGGAAGCCTGAATTCCATGAATGTTCATCGGAAATGGAATGACTCAGGTCATAATTCCCGGTGACAAAAGCGCCGTAACGTTGCCGACAGGCCGTCACCCCATTTAGGCGCCGACGGGATCTCCCGACTTGTCGGTCTTTTCGTCAAAGCAGTCGCCGACCTGCGCGTCTTGCACCCCGATCGCCTCGGTCGCCTTACGATATTTTCCGAGGTCGCCCCATATATTTTTGCGTCTTCCGTGACCTGCTGCCATTCCGAAAAAGCCCATGCCAAAGGGCGCCCGGCACACGGTCCGGGCGCCCTCGTTGTCGTGACTACTCGCCCGCCGCCGCGTCCGCCGCCTGGGCCTTAAGGGCCCGTTCGACGCCCGAGCGGGACTCCGAGACGAGGCGGCGCAGGGCCGCGTTCGGCTCGGCCGCCGCCAGCCAGGCGTCGGTCTTGGCGAGGGTCGCCTCGGAGACCTGGACGGCCGGGTACAGGCCGACGGCGATCTGCTGGGCGATCTCGTGCGTACGGGAGTCCCAGACGTCCTTGATGACCTCGAAGTACCGGTCGGCGTACGGCGCCAGCAGCTCACGCTGGTCGGTCTGCACGAAACCGCTGATCACGGCCTCCTGCACGGCGTTCGGCAGCTTGTCGGAGTCGACCACCGACGCCCACGCCTCCGCCTTGGCCTCCACCGTCGGGCGGGCGGCGCGAGCCGTCGCCGCGTGCCGCTCACCGGCGGCCGTCTTGTCCCGCTCGTACTCGGCCGCGATCTCCGCCTCGTCGAAGCGGCCGACCGCCGCCAGCCGCTCCACGAACGCCCAGCGCAGCTCGGTGTCCACGGCCAGGCCCTCGACGGTCTGGGTGCCCTCCAGCAGCGCCTCCAGCAGGTCCAGCTGCTCGGGGGTGCGGGCCGTCGCCGCGAAGGCACGGGCCCAGGCCAGCTGGTGGTCGCTGCCCGGCTGAGCCGCACGCAGGTGGGCCAGCGTGGCGTCGGTCCAGCGGGCCAGCAGGGCCTCGCGGGCGGCCGGGTCGGCGTACAGGTCGATCGCGACCTTGACCTGGCGGTGCAGCGACTGCACCACACCGATGTCCGACTCCTTGGCGACGCCGGACAGGACCAGGGAGAGGTAGTCCCGGGTCGCCAGCTCCGCGTCCCGCGTCATGTCCCAGGCCGAGGCCCAGCACAGGGCCCGCGGCAGGGACTCCTGGAAGTCGCCGAGGTGCTCGGTGACCGTCTTCAGCGATTCCTCGTCCAGGCGGACCTTGGCGTACGACAGGTCGTCGTCGTTGAGCAGCACGACCGCCGGGCGGCGCCTGCCGGTCAGCTGCGGTACGGCCGTCAGCTCGCCGTCGACGTCCAACTCGATCCTCCCCCAGCCTTCGGCCGGGGGGACCCCCACGGTGCGCACCAGCTTGCCGGAGTCGGAGTCGAGGTCGTACAGGCCGATCGCGATGCGGTGCGGGCGCAGCACCGGCTCGCCCTTGGCACCGGCGGGCAGGGCCGGAGCCTCCTGGCGGACGGCGAAGGAGGTGATGACCCCGTCGGCGTCGGTGGCGATCTCCGGACGGAGGATGTTGATGCCGGCCGTCTCCAGCCATTTCCTCGACCAGGTCTTCAGGTCGCGGCCGGAGGTCTCCTCCAGGGCGCCGAGCAGGTCGGACAGGCGGGTGTTGCCGAACGCGTGCCGCTTGAAGTAGGCCTGCACGCCCTTGAAGAACTCGTCCTGGCCGACGTACGCGACGAGCTGCTTGAGGACGGAGGCTCCCTTGGCGTACGTGATGCCGTCGAAGTTGACGAGCACGTCGTCCAGGTCGCGGATGTCGGCCATGATCGGGTGCGTGGACGGCAGCTGGTCCTGCCGGTACGCCCAGGTCTTCATCGAGTTGGCGAACGTGGTCCACGAGTGCGGCCAGCGCGAGCCGGGCGCGTACGCCTGGCAGGCGATGGAGGTGTAGGTGGCGAACGACTCGTTCAGCCACAGGTCGTTCCACCACTCCATGGTGACGAGGTCGCCGAACCACATGTGGGCCAGCTCGTGCAGGATCGTCTCCGCGCGGACCTCGTACGCCGCGTCGGTCACCTTGGACCGGAAGACGTACTGGTCACGGATGGTGACGGCACCCGCGTTCTCCATCGCGCCCGCGTTGAACTCGGGCACGAAGAGCTGGTCGTACTTCTGGAAGGGGTAGGCGTAGTCGAACTTCTCCTGGAACCAGTCGAAGCCCTGTCGCGTGACCTCGAAGATCGCGTCCGAGTCGAGGAACTCGGCGAGCGAGGGCCGGCAGTAGATGCCGAGCGGCACGCTCTGCCCGTCCTTCTCGTACACGCTGTGGACGCTGTGGTACGGGCCGACGATGAGCGCGGTGATGTACGTGGAGATGCGGGGGGTCGGCTCGAAGACCCAGACGTTGTCCTGCGGCTCGGGCGTCGGCGAGTTGGAAACGACGGTCCAGCCCTCGGGCGCGCGCACGGTGAACTGGAAGGTGGCCTTCAGGTCGGGCTGCTCGAAGGAGGCGAAGACCCGGCGGGCGTCCGGCACCTCGAACTGGGTGTAGAGGTAGGCCTGCTCGTCGACCGGGTCGACGAAGCGGTGGAGGCCCTCGCCGGTGTTGGTGTAGGCGCAGTCCGCGACGACCCGCAGGACGTTGCGCCCCTCCAGCAGACCCGGCAGGGCGATCCGCGAGTCCTTGAAAACCTCGGCGGGGTCGAGCGCGTCGCCGTTCAGCGTGACCTCGTGCACGGTCGGTGCCACCAGGTCGATGAAGGACTCCGCGCCGCCGCGAGCAACGTCGAAGCGCACCGTGGTCACGGACCGGTAGGTACCGCCCTCCTGCGCGCCGGAGAGGTCGAGATCGATCTCGTACGAGTCAACGGTGAGCAGCTCGGCCCGCTGCTGCGCCTCTTCGCGAGTCAGGTTTGTGCCAGGCACGCGGTCATCTCCTCGTTATGTGTGGGTTGCGCCATCCTTCCATGCCGCCCACCGGGAAGGCGATGTCCGGTTCCCGCCGGTGAGCGGGGCGTCGCGGCAGGACGCTGGAGGCATGACGACGACACACACCGCACGTCCCATCCAGCCCCCGGTTCTCAAGGAGCTGCGGACCGCCGACGACGCCGGCCGTCCCCCGGCCCCCTTCACCGACGAGGAGGGCGGCGCCCCGCTGCGCTGCTGCCTGCGCCACAGCGAGCCCGGCGAGCGGATCGCGCTGGTTTCGTACGCGCCGCTGCGCCGCTGGGCGGCCGAGACGGGCGCCGATCCGGGCGCGTACGACGAGCAGGGCCCGGTCTTCGTCCACGCCGAGGACTGCCCGGGCCCGTCGTCCGACCCCGCCTTGCCCTTCACGAACGCCCACCGCGTGCTCCGCCGCTACTCGGCCGACGGCCGGATCCTGGGCGGCCGCCTGACGGACGACGACTTCCCGTCCGCCCTCACCGAGGCCTTCGCCGACCCGGAGGTGGCGGTGGTGCAGGTGCGGGCGGTGGAGTACGGGTGCTTTCTGTACGAGGTGCGGCGGGGCTGAGGCTCGCAGCGGAAGGGAACCTCAGCCGTCCTGGACGCGGCGGGCCGCGGCCACGAGCTCGGCGGGCAGGCCGGGGCCGGCGCAGGCGTGGTCGATCAGCAGGTCCCGACCTTGCCCGAACCCTGGAGCCGCCGCGCTAGCCGCCGACGTGCGCGGCGACCGCCGCCTCGATGTCCGCCGCGCCGGCCGGGTCGGCGGCCCAGGCCGCGTGTCCGTCGGGACGGACCAGCACGGTCGTACGGCGGTCGCTCGCCCAGTGCGCCACGGTCAGCCGGTCCGCGCGGCCGGGCTCCGCCTCGTACGGCTCCGGGGTGATCAGTACGAACCGGCCGCCGCGCAGGGCTTCGTAGAGGCGGCCGCCGCCGGCCAGGGCGATGTCCGGGACCCGGGCGCCGGTGAGGCGGTGGGCGCCGCGCGGGGCCGGGTAGCGGTAGCCGACGCCGGTGACCTGGCCGGCGACCTTGCGCCGGGCGGGGCCGACGGCGTTCAGGAATGTGGTGAGCGCGGCGCGGGCCGCGAGGGTCCAGGGGCGCTTGGCCATGGCGAGGCGGACGATCCCGCCGCTGCTGCGCAGTACCGACCTGCCCACGGGGTGCCGCTCGGCCTGGTAGGTGTCGAGCAGCGCGGGGTCGGCGTGGCCGCCGGCGACCGCCGCGAGCTTCCAGCTCAGGTTGGCCGCGTCCTGCAGGCCGGTGTTCATGCCCTGGCCGCCGGCCGGGGTGTGCACGTGCGCGGCGTCGCCGGCCAGGAAGACCCGGCCGACCCGGTAGGCGGGCGCCTGCCGTTCGTCGCTGTGGAAGCGGGACATCCAGCGGGCGTCGTGCATCCCGAAGTCCCGGCCGAGGGCGAGCCGGGTGATCTCCTGGATCTCCGCCAGGTCCAGCGGCTCGGTGTCGGGGACGTTGCGGCCGCGGTGCCAGCCGATCACCCGGTGGTAGCCGTCGCCGAACGGTGCGAGGAAGGCGAAGGCGTCGCCGACGGCGTTGACGGTGAGCAGGGTCGGCGGCTCCTCGGCGAGCCGGACGTCGGCGAGGACCACGGACCGGATCACCGACCGGCCCGGGAAGGGCAGCCCGATCGCGTCCCGCACGGCGCTGCGCATGCCGTCGGCGCCGACGACGTACGCCGCCCGCAGCGTCTCCGTACGCCCTTCGGGCCCGCGCGCCGCCACGGTCACCCCGTCGGCGTCCTGGGTGAGCCCGGTCAGCTCGGTCTCGTACCGGAAGTCGGCCCCCGCCTCGACCGCCCGGCGCTCCAGAACCTTCTCGACCTCGTACTGGGGCAGGACGAGGAGGTGGTTGAACCGGGAGGGGAGGGCGGCGAGGTCGATGGTCAGCCGGCCGAAGAGGTTGAGGCGGTCGAGGGGCCGGCCGGCCTTTTCGAGGTCGTCGGCGAGAGCTCGGGCGTCGAGCTGTTCGAGGGTGCGGGCGTGCAGGACGAAGGCGCGGGACAGGTTGCTGATCTCGTGGGGGCGCTTTTCGAGGACGGTGACCGGGACGCCGGCGGCCGCGAGGTCGCCGGCGAGGAGCAGGCCGGTGGGGCCGGAGCCGACGACGATGACGGTTCCGGTGGTGCCGGTGACTTCGGGGGTGGTGGTGCCGTTGTTGCCAGTGGTGCCGGTCATGGTGCCTCCTGGGTGCCAACGCTTGTTGGCCAACGCACGTTGGTCAACGCTTGTTGGCAACAGTAGGAGCGTGCAGCCGAAGAAGTCAACAGTTGTTGGCCCACGTGCGTTGACCTACGCTCGTTGGCATGACCGGCAGCACAAAGACGAACCAGGCGCGCCGCTCCGACGCCACCCGTACGGCCATCCTCGACGCCGCCCGCGAGCGGTTCGCCGCCGACGGCTATGAGCGGGCCACCATCCGCGCGATCGCCAAAGACGCGCGCATCGACCCGTCCATGGTGATGCGCTACTTCGGCAGCAAGGAGGGCCTCTTCGCCGCGGCCGTCGCGCTGGATCTGCGGCTGCCCGATCTGACCGGCGTGCCACGGGAGGAGGTGGGCCGGGCGCTGGTGAGCCACTTCCTCGGCGTGTGGGAGGAGAACGAGGAGCTGACGGCCGTGCTGCGGGTCGGCGCCACCAACGAGGCCGGGGCCGAGCGGATGCAGGGCATCTTCCGGGACCAGCTGCTGCCGCTGGCCCGGCAGGTGTGCCCCGACCCCGAGCAGGTCCCGGCGCGGGCCGCACTGTGTGCCGCGCAGCTGCTCGGGCTGGCCCTGACCCGCTATGTGCTGAGGCTGCCGGCGGCGCGGGAGCTGCCCCGCGAGGAACTGCTCGCGTGGCTCGGGCCGACCGTACAGCGGTACCTGACCGCACCGAGCCCCTGAGCCGCGCGGAAGGCAAAACGCCGAGGGCGCCGACCTCACCCGGGTACGGCAGCACGCGCGTACCGGCGGGAAGACAGGCGCCCCCGGCGAGAGAACCGGTGTCCGGTCAGGCCTTGGCGTCGGCCCCGGGCTTCACGTTGGACGAGGGCTTGAGGGTCCGGATCTTGGACTTGTCCAGCGCCATCACCAGACCGGCGATGACCACGAACAGCGCGATCGGGATCAGCACATAGAGGCCCAGCGTCTGGATGACGCTCAGGCCGGGGCCGGGGTCGTCGCCGTCGTCGCGGGTCAGCGCGAGCGCGGGGGACGACATGAGCAGCATCATCAGCGTCGTACCGGCGGCCAGGGCGCCGGCGCGCAGGGCGTTCTTCTTGTCCACGATCTCAAGTTAGCGAACCACCCGGAAGGCCGCGCGCGCGGGGTCCCGTACGGCGGGTTCACGCGCCCCTGGCCTGCTCGAACACATGGAGTAGTGCCCGCAGCCGAGGGGAGGCCGTCAGTTCCTCCAGGGGCACGGGCCGGCCCTCGGGGTCCGCGATCGGCAGTCGCCAGTTCGGGTACTGGTCCCAGGTCCCCGGCAGATTCTGCGGGCGGCGGTCGCCGACGCCGTCCGGGAGCCAGACGCCGATCAGCCGGGCCGGAGTGCGCAGCAGGAAGCGGTGGACGGCTCGGATCTCCTCCTCCTCGTCGGAGCCGGGCGGCCCGGCGGCGCCCAGGTCCAGCAGGCCGAGGCTGCCCAGCAGGGCGAGCCACTCGGCGGCGTCGGCGACGGCCTCGGCGCGTTCCTCGGTCGCCGGGCGGGTGAGCAGGCCCAGGCGGTCGCGCAGGTCGACGTGGTCGCCGGTCAGTCGGGCGGCGGTGGGCGGCAGGTCGTGGGTGGTGGCGGTGGCCAGGCAGTCGGCGCGCCAGCGCTCGGGCGGCAGCGGGCGTCCGTCGCCCTCCCAGTCGCGTTCGAACCACAGCACCGAGGTGCCGAGCACCCCGCGCCGCTGCAGCGTCTCGCGCACGCCGGGTTCGACGGTGCCGAGGTCCTCGCCGATGACGACGGCTCCGGCGCGTCCGGCCTCCAGGGCGAGGATCGCGAGCATGGCGTCGGCGTCGTAGCGGACATAGGTGCCCCCGGTGGGCGGGCTGCCCTGGGGGACCCACCAGAGCCGGAACAGGCCCATCACATGGTCGATGCGCAGGGCGCCGGCGTAGCGGAAGAGGGCGCGCAGCAGTTCGCGGTAGGGGGCGTAGCCGGTGGCGGCGAGCCGGTCGGGGCGCCAGGGCGGCAGGCCCCAGTCCTGGCCGCGGGCGTTGAAGGCGTCGGGCGGGGCGCCGACGGACATGCCGGCCGCGAACACGTCCTGCTGGGCCCAGGCGTCGGCGCCGACGGGGTGCACGCCGACGGCGAGGTCGTGCACGATCCCGACGGACATGCCGGCCTCGCGGGCGGCGCGCTGGGCGGCCCGGAGCTGGCCGTCGGTGAGCCAGGCGAGGCGGGCGTGGAACTCGACCCGGTCGGCGAGGTCGGCGCGGGCGCGGGCGGTCTCGGCCGAACGGGGGTCGCGCAGGCCCGATGGCCACCGGTGCCAGTCGCAGCCGTGGATCTCGGCGAGGGCGTACCAGGTGGCGTGGTCGTCGAGGGCCCGGCCGTGGGCGGCACGGAAGTCGTCGTAGGCGGCCTGGCGGCCGGGGCCGAGGGGGACTGCCAGAACCAGGTCCAGTGCCTCGCGCTTGAGCGCCCACACCGCGTCCCGGTCGATGAGGGCGCCCTTGTCGAGGACGGCGGCGCGCAGCCGTTCGGCCCGCTCCAGCAGGGCGCTCAGCCGCTCGCGGTCGGCGGCGTACGCGTACTCGGGGATGTCCTCGATCCGCAGGTGGACGGGGTCGGGGAAGCGGCGCGAGGACGGGCGGTAGGGGGAGGGGTCGGTGGGGGCGCCGGGTACGGCCGCGTGCAGCGGGTTGACCTGGACGAATCCGGCACCGGCGGTGCGTCCGGCCCAGCCGGCCAGCTCGGCGAGGTCACCTAGGTCGCCCATGCCCCAGGAGCGGCGGGAGAGCAGGGAGTACAGCTGGACGAGGAGGCCGTGGGAGCGGCCGGGCGGGGCGGGCAGCCGGTCGGGGGCGACGACGAGGTGGGCGTGGCCGGTGCGGCCGTCGGGGGCGGCGGCGGTCACCCGGTGCACGCCGAGCGGCAGGTCCGCGGCGGTGTCCTGCTCCTGGCCCGCCTCGGTCTCGACGCGCAGGCGGGTGCCGGGCGGCAGCGCGGCGAGGGCGGCGGGGCCCTGTTGGTCGCCGGCCCAGTGCACGAGCGTCGGCGGCAGCAGGCGCTCGCGCAGCTCGCGTTCCCGTGCGGCGAGCGCGGTGCGTACGGCGTCGGGTCCGGCCGCGTCGACCCCGAGGGCGGCCAGGGCGGCGACCACGGCGGAGGCGGGGACCGGGACGTCGCGGCCGGGGGCGGGGCTGTACGAGGTGGCGACCCCGTGCAGCCCGGCGAGCCGGGACAGGTCCGCGTCCGCGAAGTCCTCGAACGCCGCGCTCATCTACGGCCTCGCGCCGAGGGCGCCGGACTCGTACGACCCCCCGCCGTAGCTGTCGGATTCGTGCGACCCCGCGCCGAAGGCGTCCGACTCGCTGGTCAGCGGGGTGGCCTCGGCGAGCGGCGGCTCGCTGGTCAGGGGCTCGGCGTCGGGCAGGGGCGGCTCGCTGGTCAGCGGGGCCTGGGCGCAGGCGCTCTCCGCGCTGAACACGCACAGCGCGTCGTCGGTCGGGGCGGACGGGTCCGCCTCGGGTTTCCACTGCGCCGGGATCGGGAGTCGAGCCGGTGCGGCCACGGGGGCCTCCTTCGGGGGGCGGTCGGATGCTGCGGTTTTGAACGGATTACGGCAGGCCTACCCCGTGACGGCGTGGGCACTCCCGAGAGCTGCTCGAACACACCTCCCCGACGATCGCCGATCACTATTCACTCAGTACATGTATCGAGTGCATAATGATCGGCATGAGCACCCGTCACATCCTTCTGGGGCTGCTCGCGGCAGGGCCGAGCCATGGCTACGACCTGAAGCGACGCCACGACGAACGCTTCCCGCAGGCCCGTCCGCTGGCCTACGGGCAGGTCTACACGACCCTGCAGCGCCTGGTCCGGGACGGCCTCGCGGAGGTGGAGGGCACCGACGCGGACGGCGGTCCGGAGCGCACGCTGTACCGCTCCACGCACGCCGGTTCGGGCGAACTGGCCCGCTGGGCGGGCGAGATCGCCCCGCCGGCGCCCTTCGTGACGAACGAGATCTTCGCCAAGGTCGTCGTGTCGATCCTGGCCGGCGGCGACCCGGCCGGCTATCTGCGCGCCCAGCGCGCCGCGCACATGGAGCGGATGCGGCAGCTCACGGCCGTCAAGACCGACCGGAACGCCGATCTGGCGACCGTGCTGTCGGCCGACTACGCCCTCAACCACCTCGACGCCGACCTCCGCTGGATGAACACCACGGCGGCCCGGCTGACCACTCTGACCGCGGAGGTCGACGGAGCATGACCCACAAGGGGGACACCTCGGTCCCGGTTCTCACCGGCCGGGACCTCGTCAAGGCCCACGGCAGGACCCGGGCGCTGCGCGGCGCCTCGGCCGACCTGCACGCCGGCGAGATCCTCGCCGTGACGGGGCCCAGCGGCAGCGGCAAGTCGACGTTGCTGCACTGCCTCGCGGGCATCGTCCGCCCGGACGAGGGCTCGGTGGTCTACGCCGGGCAGCGGCTGGACCGGCTCCCGGAGAAGCGGCTGAGCGAGCTGCGCCGTACCGACTTCGGCGTGGTCTTCCAGTTCGGCCAGCTCATCCCGGAGCTGACCGCCGGGGACAACGTGGCGTTGCCGCTGATGCTGGCGGGCGCCGGCCGCGCCGAGGCCCGGGAGCGGGCCGGCGAGTGGCTGGAGCGGTTCGGGGTGCGCGGGCAGGAGGCGCTGCGGCCCGGCGAGATGAGCGGCGGCCAGACGCAGCGGGTCGCCCTGGCCCGGGCGCTGGTGACCGGCCCCAGGGTGGTCTTCGCCGACGAGCCGACCGGCGCGCTGGACTCGCTGGCGACCGAGCAGGTGATGACGGCCCTGGTCCACACGGCCCGCGAGTCGGGCGCGGCGGTGCTGCTGATCACGCACGACGCCCAGGTGGCGGCGTACGCGGACCGCGAGGTGCGGCTGAGCGACGGCGCCGTGGTGCCGGCGGAGGTGACGGCATGACGGGGCAGGCGCTCCCCGGGACCCGGGCCGGTGTGCCGGTCGACGTCCGGCTGGCCTGGCAGCTGGTCCGGGGCTCGGACCGGCAGGAGTGGTGGCGGCTCGGGCTGACGGCGGCCGGGGCCGCGCTCGCCACCGGGTTCGCGCTCGCGGCGGTCGCGCTGGCCTCCCTGCACGGGCAGTACCGGGTGTCCTTCGGCGACGGCCTGCTGGACGACCCGGGCGAGCGCTCGGGAGTGGTCGTCGGCCTGCTGCTCCTGCTGGTGCCGGTGCTGGGGTTCCTCGGACAGTGCGCGCGGATCGGCGCCGTGCACCGTGACCGGCGGCTGGCCGGGCTGCGGCTGGCAGGCGCCGGCCCGGCGCAGGTGCGCCGGGTCGCCGCGCTGGAGACAGGGGTGGCTTGTCTGCTGGGCTCGGCCGGCGCCACCGCCGTCTGCGTCCCCGTCCTGCTGGGCGTGTGGAGCAGCCCGACCGCCTGGGCCTGGGCCGGGACCGTGCTGATCCTGCTGGGGATACCGGTGCTGGGGGCGGCGGCGGGGGCGCTGGCGCTGCGCCGGGTGGTGGCCTCGCCGCTGGGGTGGGTGCGCCGGGTACGGCCGAGCAGCGGGCGCGGGCCGGGGCTGCTGTTCGCCGCCGGTGTGCTGCTGGTGCTGCTGCTGGCGCTGTGGGCCGTGGCGAACACCTCCGGCACCGACCGCGGGCGGGTGCCGTTGACGGTGTTCGCACTGGTCCTCGCGGTCGGCGGGGGCACGGTGTGGCTGGCGGGGGGCACGGCCGGGGCGGTCGGGCGGCTGCTGGCGGGCCGGGCCCGCTCCGCGGCGACGCTGATCGCGGCGGAGCGGCTGCGCGCCGACCCCTGGGCGGCGGCCCGCACCCACGCTGCGGTGCTGCTGGTCACGATCGTCGGCACGGGGTTCATGGGGGTCCGCGGGACACTCCTGGCGCACCTGCACCAGATGAGCCGCGACCACCAGCTCGGCACGGACATGGCGTTCTACACGACAGGCATCGATCTGACCGCCGTAGCGATCCTCGTGGGCCTCGCGATCACGCTCTCCGGCCTCGCCGTCGGCACCGCCGAGTCGGTGGCGAACCGCCGCCGGGGCCTGGCCGCACAGGTCGCCTCCGGGGTGCCCCGGGCGGTACTCGGCCGGGCGCTGCTGCTGGAGACGGCGCTGCCGCTGGCCCCGGCGGTCGTGCTGGCGGGCGCCGGTGGCATGGCGATCGGCGTCTGGTACGCCTCGCTCACCGAGGGCCGGCTCACCCAGGCCGTGCCGTGCACCGCGCTGCTGGTGCCGGTGGGCGTGTACGCCTGCTGCCTGCTGGCGGCAGCCGCCTCGCTGCCCATGCTGCGCCGTTCGGCACACCCGGGGGAGCTGCGGTACGCGTGAGCCCGAAGGCTCCGGGGGCACAGGGGACCACCGGAGCCGGTTCGCGCGCTCACCTCGCGTGTGCGGGGGCCGGACGGGTACGCGAAGGCCCGGATCGTCAGGCAGAAATGCCGTCGATCCGGGCCATGGCATCGTCCGCGCCGTAGGGCTGCAAGTAGGGCAGCCAGCGCGGATCCCTATGCCCGGTGCCGATGATGCGCCAGGCCAGCCCGGTCGGCGGGGCGGGTTTGTGCCGCAGACGCCACCCCAGCTCGACGAGGTGACGGTCGGCCTTCACGTGGTTGCAGCGGCGGCAGGAGGCCACCACGTTGTCCCAGACGTGCTTGCCCCCGCGACTGCGCGGGATGACGTGGTCGACGCTGGTTGCGACGCCACCGCAGTACATGCACCGGCCCCCGTCGCGCGCGAAGAGAGCGCGTCGGGTGAGTGGAACGGGCCCCCGATAGGGAACCCGGACGAATCGCTTGAGCCGGACCACGCTGGGTGCGGGGACTGTGACGGTTGCGCTGTGCATATAGGCGCCGGATTCCTCGAGGGAGACCGCCTTGTTCTCCAGTACGAGGACGAGCGCGCGGCGGAGCGGTACGACGCCGAGTGGCTCGTACGACGCGTTGAGGACCAGGACATGCGGCACGGGTGCCTCCTTGGGCGTCGGCGGCGCGTGGCTCGCGCCGGGACGATCTGCAGTCAGTCTCCCCTCATGCCTGGTGGAAGCGCCACCATGTCCCGGTAACGGGCTGGGAGTGTTTTCGACCACACCTGATTCATCCCCCGGATCATGGCCGGTTCAAGCCAGGGTGAGTCCCGTCTCTCCTGCGCCCCTCCTTGGCGGATCCGCGCGATGCACACACAATGCCCCGTTAGTGTGGTGGCCCTGTCCGTCCGGTGACCTTCTCGTGACCTTCAAGACCTTGACCGCCCGCCGGCACGGACCGTGCAGCACCTGGAGGTACCTGCCGTGTCGTCCTTGCCCGCCGTCCTCTTGGCCGCCGGTGCGTCGCCGACCCCGTCCCCCGCTCCGTCCGAGACGGCACCGGCCGTGCCGTCGCTCCAGGACGCCCAGCAGAGCGCGACGAACGCGGCGAGCTGGGTCGAGCAGAACTGGTCGACCTGGCTCGCGATGGGGCTGCAGATCCTGCTGATCGTGGTCGTGGCGGTGGCGCTGCGCGCGGCGGTGCGGAAGGCGATCACCAAGCTGATAGACCGGATGGGCCGCACCGCCGAGGCCGTGGACGGCACCGCGCTGAGCGGGCTGCTGGTCAACGCCGAGCGGCGCCGGCAGCGGTCGGCGGCGATCGGCTCGGTGCTGCGCTCGGTGGCGAGCTTCCTGATCCTCGGTACGGCCGCGCTGATGGTGCTGTCCACCTTCAAGATCGACCTGGCGCCGCTGCTGGCGTCGGCCGGTGTGGCCGGTGTGGCGATCGGTTTCGGCGCCCGGAACCTGGTCACCGACTTCCTCTCCGGCGTGTTCATGATCCTCGAGGACCAGTACGGCGTCGGTGACGTGATCGACGCGGGTGTGGCCACCGGTGAGGTGATCGAGGTCGGGCTGCGCGTGACCAAGCTGCGCGGTGCCGAGGGCGAGATCTGGTACGTCCGTAACGGCGAGGTCAAGCGGATCGGCAACCTCTCCCAGGGCTGGGCGACGGCCGGGGTCGACGTGACGGTGCGGGCGAGCGAGGACCTGGACAGGGTCAAGGCGACGCTGGACGAGGTCGCCGAGCACATGAGCAAGGAAGAGCCCTGGAACGAGCTGCTGTGGGGCCCGATCGAGGTCCTCGGCCTGGACTCGGTCCTGATCGACTCCATGGTGGTGCGGGTCTCGGCCAAGACCATGCCCGGCAAGGCGCTGACGGTCGAACGCGAGCTGCGCTGGCGCATCAAGCGCGCCTTCGACGCGGCGAGCATCCGCATCGTGGGCGGCGCCACGTCCGTGGAGGACGCGGAGGAGCCCGCCGACCCGACGGCGGTGGTGGCGGCCCCGTCGGTGTTCGCCAACGCGGACTCGCCGCAGGCGGCGGCTACGGCACCGATCGCCGCGCAGCGGCCGACGCCTCCGGGCAAGTAGCGAGCGGAACGGTTTCAGCACACTCGTTCGAGTGACCAGGTGGGGCATTCCGGCGCGGGGAGCGCAGGGGGTGCCCCATCGTTCTACCCATGAGCACCGACCACCTCGAGGAACCGGACCTCATGGAGCGTATGGAGCCCGTCCGGCTCCTGGCGGCGTACGAGGCGGCCCCACTGGTCAGCCGGTGACGAAGGGTGCGGTGTCGAGGGTGACTCGTCGAAGGTCACCGTGCCCTTGACGGAGCGCCGCCCGCGGAACGGGCGCCAGCGGAAGTGCAGTTCCTCGCCGCTCAGCACGTCCCACGCCCGCTCCGACGCAGACAGTTCAGCCCTCAGACGCGCGGCGTGGTCGGGCGGAAACGCGTGCCGCTGGGTGGCGGCCGGCACCTCGGCCGTGAGCGGTATGCCGGTGCCGCGGGCCCGGCGGGCCAGGGCGCGGTACAGGTAGAGAGCGAAGAAGAAGCAGACGAAAGCCCAGATGGCCAGCTGCAGGGCCACGTCGGCGACCGCCGACCACGACACTCCGTCGTCCGAGGCGTTCAACAGGCTCAGCGTGATCATCAGCGGCAGGAAGTCGACCATCGTGGCCGTCCACAGCTTCCGCAGGAGTCTTCGGTCGGGCACCTTCACCATCCGCTCGTCGACGGCCGGGCCGCGCGCCCGGACCGGCGGATCAAACATCAGCAAGTCGTGAAGGGGATGTACACCCCCGCCCCTTGAGATAACGACTCCGTCTCCCCGGCGCCGTTGTCTATTGACGCCCCCTTCGTCCTGGGCTTACGTTCCTCCCACGCCAATAGGAAAGTTTCCTAACAGTGATCTCCAGGGCGGTCGGTGATCAAGACTGGACCTCCGGCCAGGTCACTGAGAAGCTGGGCGGCTGGAAAGGCAGGTGTCGACCCCATGGCAGGAACCGCCGGTACGCCGGGCACCCCGAGCGTGCTGCGCGCCATGAACGACCGCGCCGCTCTGGACCTCCTGCTGGAGCACGGGCCGCTGTCGCGCACCCGGATCGGGAAGCTCACCGGCCTGTCCAAGCCCACCGCCTCGCAACTGCTGGCCCGCCTGGAGGCGGCCGGACTGGTCCGGGTCACCGGCACCAGCGAGGGCCGGCCGGGCCCCAACGCCCAGCTGTACGCCGTCAACCCCACGGCCGCGCATGCCGCCGGGCTCGATGTGACCCCGGAGCGGATCCGCGCCGCGGTCGCCGACATCACCGGCCGGACGGTGGGCGAGTACGAGCTGCCCACCCCCGGGCGGCGGCCCGCCCAACCCGTCGTCCGGCAGGTCACCGACGCGCTCGACGGCGCCGTCAAGGCCGCCGGGCTCGCCCGGTCCGATGTGCACCGGCTGGTCATCGGCACCCCGGGCGCCTTCGACCCCAACACCGGGCGGCTGCGCTACGCCTCCCACCTCCCCGGCTGGCACTCCCCCACCCTGCTCGACGAGCTCGCCGGCGCCCTGCCGATGCCGGTGGAGTACGAGAACGACGTCAATCTCGTCGCCCTCGCCGAACAGCGGCTCGGGGCCGCCCGGGGCCACGGCGACTTCGTCCTGCTGTGGAACCAGGAGGGGCTCGGCGCCGCCCTGGTCCTCGGCGGCCGGCTGCACCGCGGCTGGACCGGCGGCGCCGGCGAGGTCGGCTTCCTGCCGGTGCCGGGCACGCCCCTGGTACGGCAGGTGACCAAGGCCAACAGCGGTGGCTACCAGGAGCTGGCCGGCTCCCAGGCGGTACCGAAGCTGGCCCGGGAACTCGGCATCCCGGATGTGCCGTCGGGGCCGTACACCGAGGTCGCCGCCGAGCTCGTGGCCCGGGGCGCCGATCACACCTCCGGTCCCTACCGGGAACTGCTCCGGACCTACGCGACCCGGCTCGCCACCGGTCTCGCCTCGCTCGTCTCCGTCCTCGACCCCGAACTCGTCGTCCTCAGCGGCTCCGCCCTGACGGCCGGCGGCGAGGTGCTGCGCGCCCTCGTCCAGGCCGAGCTGGAGGAGCTGGCCGCGGCCCGCCCCCGACTGGTCGTCGGCGACGTCCACGAACACCCCGTACTGCGCGGCGCGTTGGAGTCCGCGCTCGTGACCACCCGCGACGAGGTCTTCGACACCTCGCGCTGACCCCCGGCAGCACCTCCTCTTCCCGTTCACCCGTCCCTGGGAGACCTCGCCATGCCCACAGCCATACCCGAAGTCGCCCGAAAAGCGGCTTTCGCCCTGACTGCCTCCGCCCTGCTCCTCGCCGCCACCGCCTGTACCGGGCAGTCCGGCTCCGGTGCGACGGACGACGCCTCGAAGGACACGACGATCAACTTCTGGCACGCCTGGAGCGCGCCGAACGAGGTGAAGGCCGTCAAGTCCCTGGTCGCCGGCTTCGAGAAGGCGCACCCCAACATCCATGTGAACATCGTCGGCAACATGACCGACGACAAGATCAACCAGGCGCTGCGGTCGGGCGGTGACAAGGCGCCGGATGTGATCTCCTCGTTCACCACCAACAATGTGGGCAAGTTCTGTTCCTCGGGCGCTCTGGTCGATCTCAACCCCTTCTTCAAGAAGTCCGGGATCGACCCCGCGAAGACGTTCCCGAAGACGATGAACGAATACACCCAGTTCGACGGCAACCGCTGCACGGTGCCGCTGCTCGGTGACGCGTACGGGCTCTACTACAACAAGACGGCGTTCGAGAAGGCCGGTATCGCGCATCCGCCGAAGACCTGGTCCGAGTTCGAGGCCGACGCCAAGAAGCTGACCATCGCCGACGGGGACTCGTACAAGCAGCTGGGCTTCATGCCGGACTACCACGGCTGGGAGACCACCACCGAGCACTACTTCGCCCAGTTCTCGCCGACGTACTTCGACAAGGACGGCAAGTCGAACCTCGCCAAGGACCCGGCGTTCGAAAAGGGCTTCGCGCTCCAGAAGCGGCTCGTGGACGAACTCGGCGGATTCCAGAAGCTGGAGAAGTTCCGGGCGACGCTGGGTGATGAATGGGGTCCCAAGCACCCCTTCCACACCGGTCAGGTCGCCATGCAGCTCGACGGCGAGTGGCGGCTCGGGATGGCCGAGCAGGCCAAGCCGAAGTTCCAGATCGGGGTCGCCCCGCTGCCCGTGCCCGACGACCGGATCGCGCAGTACGGCAAGGGCTACATCACCGGCACCATCGCGGGCGTCGCCGCCGGCAGCCACAAGCAGAACGCGGCCTGGGAGTTCGTCAAGTACATCACCACGAACACCGACGCGGTGGTCGGCTTCGCCAACGACATCCACAACGTGCCCTCCACGCTGGCCGCGCTGAAGTCCCCGAAGCTCAAGTACGACCCGCGCTTCAAGACCTTCCTGGACATCGCCGCCAATCCGAACTCCGCCACCACTCCCGCCTCCATCAACGGCGGCCAGTACCTGGTGACGATCCAGCAGCTCGGCTACGACTACGAAAGCGGCAAGGTCACCGATCTGAAGGCCGGTCTCAAGAACTCGGCCGCACAGATCGACACGGACATCGCGCAGGCGAAGTAGCCGATGAGTACGGTCACTCCGGCGTCGAAGCGCCGCCGGTCGGCGCTTCGAACCCTCGCCTTCATGTCGCCCTGGCTGATCGGTTTCGCGGTCTTCTTCGCGTACCCGCTGATCTCGACGGTCTATTTCTCCTTCATGCACTACGACGGCTTTCGGCCGCCGACGTGGAGCGGCGGGAAGAACTGGCGTTACGTCTTCGAGCACTACCCGCTCTTCTGGCCGGCCCTGCGCAACACGCTGTGGCTGGTACTGGTGATGGTGTCGTTGCGGGTCGTCTTCGGGCTCGGCATCGGACTGCTCATCACCAGGATCAGGACGGGCACGGGGATCTTCCGCACCCTCTTCTATCTGCCGTACCTGGCCCCGCCGGTCGCCGCGACCATGGCCTTCGCCTTCCTGCTCAACCCCGGTACGGGCCCGGTCAACTCGATCCTGGGGAAGGTGGGCATCCCGGCGCCGGGCTGGTTCAACGACCCCACCTGGTCCAAGCCGGCCCTGACCCTGCTGGCGCTGTGGGGCATCGGCGACCTCATGGTCATCTTCATGGCCGCGCTGCTGGACGTACCGACCGAGCAGTACGAGGCGGCGGAGTTGGACGGGGCCTCGGCCTGGCAGCGGTTCCGGTACGTCACCCTGCCGAACATCTCCCCGATCGTGATGTTCGCGGTCGTCACCGGCGTGATCCAGACCATGCAGTACTACACCCAGCCGCTGATCGCCGGGAAGGTCGCCTCCGGGGTGATCCAGGGCGCGGGCACCCAGTTCGAACCCGGCTACCCGGACAAGTCCACGCTCACCCTCCCCCAGCTCGTCTACAACCTCGGCTTCCAGCGCTTCGACTACGGCTCGGCCTGTGTGGTGGCCCTGGTGCTGTTCGCCCTGTCGATGGTGTTCACCGGGTTCCTGATGCGGCGCCGGGGCGGTCTCATCCAGGCAGGTGACTGACCATGACCCAAGTACTGGAAAAGCCGGTGGAGTTGAGGACACCCTCCGCGGCCGCCGAGCGCACCGCCCGGCGCAGGGCACTGTTCGAATGGATCGCGGTCCACTCCCTCGGCGTCGCCGCCGCGCTGTTCTTCACGCTGCCGTTCGTGTTCGTGTTCCTGACCTCGCTGATGAGCGACACCCAGGCGCTCAGCCGCGATCTGGTCCCGCACACCTGGGAGTGGGGCAACTACCGGAAGGTCTTCGACACGCCCGGCTTCCTGACCTGGTGGAAGAACACACTGATCTACGCCGGCCTCGGCACCGTCCTGACCGTGGTGTCGTCCATCCCGGTGGCGTACGCGCTCGCCAAGTTCCGCTTCCGGGGCCGCAATCTGTCCCTGATGCTGGTGATCTCGATGATGATGCTGCCGCCGCAGGTCGTCATCATCCCGATGTACCTGTTCTGGGCGAAGCAGCTGGACCTGTCCGGCACACTGTGGCCGCTGATCATCCCGATGGCGTTCGGTGACGCGTTCTCCATCTTCCTGCTGCGGCAGTTCCTGATGACGATCCCGAACGAGTACCTGGACGCGGCGAAGGTGGACGGCTGCGGCGACCTCAGGACCCTGCTGAAGGTCGTCCTGCCCATGGCCAGGCCGGGCATCGCCGCCGTCGCCCTCTTCCAGTTCTTCTACGCCTGGAACGACTACTTCGGCCCGCAGATCTACGCGTCCGAGAACCCCGGCGCCTGGACCCTCTCCTACGGCCTGGAGTCCTTCAAGGGCGCCCACCACACCGACTGGAACCTCACGATGGCCGCGACCGTGCTGGTCATGGCCCCTGTGATCCTCGTGTTCTTCTTCGCCCAGAAGGCGTTCGTCGAAGGCGTCACCCTCACCGGAGTAAAGGGTTGATCCATCCATGAAACTCACCGTTGTCGGCGGAGGCTCGACCTACACCCCCGAACTCATCGACGGCTTCGCACGCCTGAGGGACACCCTGCCCATCGAGGAACTCGTCCTGGTGGACCCGGCCGCGGAGCGCCTGGAGCTGGTGGGCGGGCTGGCCCGCCGTATCTTCGCCAAGCAGGGTCACTCCGGGCGGATCGTCACCACCGCCGACCTGGACGCGGGAGTCGACGGCGCCGACGCCGTGCTGCTGCAACTGCGCGTCGGCGGCCAGGCGGCCCGCGAGCAGGACGAGACCTGGCCGCTGGAGTGCGGCTGCGTCGGCCAGGAGACCACCGGAGCGGGCGGCCTGGCCAAGGCGCTGCGCACGGTCCCGGTCGTCCTCGACATCGCCGAACGGGTCCGCCGTGCCAACCCGCGCGCGTGGATCATCGACTTCACCAACCCGGTCGGCATCGTCACCCGCGCCCTGCTGCAGGCGGGGCACCGCGCTGTCGGGCTGTGCAACGTGGCGATCGGCTTCCAGCGGAAGTTCGCCGGCCTGCTGGGCGTGGCCCCGGCCGACGTCCATCTCGCGCACGTGGGCCTCAACCACCTCACCTGGGAAACGGGGGTACGGCTGGGCGGTCCGGAGGGCGAGAACGTCCTGCCCAAGCTGCTGGCCGAGCACGGCGCGGCGATCGCCGACGACCTGCACCTTGCGCGCCCCCTCCTGGACCGCCTGGGCGTGGTCCCGTCCTACTACCTGCGCTACTACTACGCCCACGACGAGGTCGTGCGCGAGCTGCGCACCAAGCCGTCCCGGGCGGCGGAAGTCGCCGCCATGGAGCGCGAGTTGCTGCAGATGTACGGCGACCCGGCCCTGGACGAGAAGCCGGCGCTGCTCGCCAGGCGCGGCGGCGCGTACTACTCGGAGGCGGCCGTCGACCTGGCGGCGGCGCTGCTGGGCGGGGGAGGCAGCCCCTACCAGGTGGTGAACGCCCTCAACAAGGGCACGCTGCCCTTCCTGCCCGACGACGCGGTGATCGAGGTCCAGGCCGCGGTCGGCCCGGCCGGACCGTCCCCGCTGCCGGTGCCGGACCTGGACCCGCTGTTCGCCGGGCTGATCGCGAACGTGACGGCGTACGAGGACCTGGCCCTGGAGGCGGCGCTGCGCGGCGGCCGGGACCGGGTCTTCCGCGCCCTGCTGGCCCATCCGCTGATCGGCCAGTACGCGTACGCCGACGCCCTCACCGACCAGCTGATCGCACACAACCGGGAGCACCTCGCGTGGGCCTGACCGCACCTGAATCCGGGAGTGTCCTCGCGATCGACGCGGGCAACAGCAAGACCGACGTGGCCGTGGTCACCGCCGCCGGGGAGGTGCTCGCCACGGCCCGCGGCGGCGGCTTCCGCCCGCCCGCGGTGGGGGTGGCGGCGGCGCTGGACGCGCTGGCCGAACCGGTGGGGCGGGCCTTCGCGGACGCGGGCGTCACATCCGTCTCGCATGTCTCGGCGTGTCTCGCCAACGCCGACCTCCCCGTCGAGGAGGAACAGTTGGCGACCGCGCTCCAGACGCGCGGCTGGAGCGCGTCGGTGGAGGTGCGCAACGACACCTTCGCGATCCTGCGGGCGGGCGTCGCCGAGCCCCGCGGGGTGGCCGTGGTGTGCGGGGCGGGCATCAACTGCGTCGGCATGCGCCCCGACGGCCGTACCGCGCGCTTCCCGGCCCTCGGCCGGATCTCCGGTGACTGGGGCGGGGGCTGGGGCCTGGCGGAGGAGGCGCTGTGGTTCGCGGCCCGCGCGGAGGACGGCCGGGGTGGGCCCACGGCACTCGCCCGCACCCTGCCCGGCCACTTCGGCCTGCCGACGATGTACGCGCTGATCGAGGCGCTGCATCTGGAGCACGTCGGCCACGACCGCCGGCACGAGCTGACCCCCGTGCTGTTCGCGACCGCCGCCGAGGGCGATGCGGTGGCCCGCTCGATCGTCGCCCGGCTCGCTGAGGAGGTCACGGTGCTGGCCACGGTGGCGCTGACCCGCCTGGACCTGCTCGACGAGGAGACGCCGGTCCTGCTGGGCGGCAGCGTCCTGACCGCCGGCCACGCCCTGCTCGACGACGGCATCCGCGACCTGCTGGCCGCCCGCGCCCCCAAGTCCGACGTCCGCGTGGTCACGGCGAGCCCGGTGCTGGGCGCGGCCCTGCTGGGCCTGGACCGGCTGGGGGCGGACGGGGAGGCTCGGGAGCGGGCGCGGAGGCACTGGGCGGGGTAGCCGCTGCCCACCGCTCCGGTACCTTCCCCCGGGGGAACCGAACAGATGCTCCCGGCGTATTCATGGGCAGCGCACGCTGCGATCCGATCAAGATCCAGTGAAGGCCGGTGCGGATGTCGGTCCGGGCGGCGATACTTGGCGGCGAACGGATGACCATGGGGGAGGTCGAGTGACACACCCGCCGAAGAGCACAGCAGCGCCACCGGTGGCGGGCCCCGGCATGCCCGCCGCCCCCGGCATCCCCGCACAGCCCGTCCGCCCGGCCCCCACCGGCTCCCCCGCGCCGTCCGCCCGGCGGACCGCGTTCGCCGAGGGCGTCGACCGGCTGCGGGGCGCGACGACCACCGAGCCGGGGCGGTTGCGGATCATCGGGGCCGTACTGGCGCTGCTGGTCGTGGCGTTCGGGACGGTCACCGCCTGGCAGGCCAGTGAGCGGGCGGCCGCCGCCGACGACGTGCTGCACCGCAGCCAGCCGCTCAGTTCCGGTGCCGCGGACATCTACCGGTCGCTGGCCGACGCCAACACGGCCGCCTCCAGCGGGTTCCTGGCCGGCGGTCAGGAGACGGCCGCCTCCCGCGACCGGTACGAGAAGGACATCCGGACCGCCGCCGCGGGGCTGGTGACGGCCGCCGCGAACGCCGAGCCGGGCTCCGCCTCCGAGGCGACCATCGCCCGGCTGAACAAGCTGCTGCCCGAGTACAAAGGGCTCATCGAGCGGGCGCGGACGTACAACCGGCAGGGCTATCCGGTCGGCGGCGCGTATCTGCGGTACGCCAACGAGAAGATGCAGAAGGAGATGCTCCCGGCGGCAGAGGATCTCTACACCAAGGAGAACCAGCGGCTGGACGCCGACTACGGCGACGCGACGCCGTATCCGTGGGTCGCCATCGGCCTCGGCGTGCTCGCGCTGGCCGCGCTCGGGTGGGCCCAGCACCGCACCTACCGGCGCACCAACCGCGTCCTCAACCACGGCCTGGTCGCCGCCTCCGCCGCCACCACGGTCGCCCTGCTGTGGCTGGTCATCGGGCACGCCGTGGCCCGCTCGGAGCTGAACGGCTCCTACGACCACGGCATCCGCTCGCTGACCGTGCTGCACGACGCCCGGATCGCCTCCCTGAAGGCGCGCGGGAACGAGAACCTGAGTCTGGTGGCGCGCGGCGCCGAGACCATCACGGTCGACGGGCGGACGTACGACGCGTACTACTACGACTTCGACAAGGACATGACCACCCTCGGCCAGGGCCTGACCCGGGCGGCGAAGCTCGCCGACGACCAGGGCGGCAGCGCACCGGTGAAGGCCGCCGAGGGCAACATGGCGGTGTGGAAGCAGCGCCACACCGCGGCCCGCACCGAGGACGAGGACGGCAACTACCAGCAGGCGCTGGACAAGGTGATCGGCGCCAAGGGCGCCACCGGCGAGTGCTTCGACAGCGTCGACGCCAATCTCGCCCGGGCCATCGACCACGAGCAGACCGAGTTCCAGCAGGCCGCCGGCGACGGCCGGGACGCCATGACCGGGCTGCCGGTGGGCGCGGCCGTGCTCGCGGTGCTCGGCGCGGCCGGCGGCCTGTTCGGCATCGGCCGCAGGCTTTCGGAGTACCGGTGACAGGGGGCATGACGATGTACGCGGCACGTGTACGGGCCTCCCTGCGGGGCTGGGGCGGGGTCGGCGCGATGGCGGTGCTGTGCGCGCTGGCGCTGGCGTTCGTCCTGCTGCTGCCGTGCACCCAGCAGTCCCCGCAGCACCGCCCGGTGCAAACCGGTCAGGCCGTCGCCGACGGGATGCAGGCCCGCGCCGCGGACTGCAAGCCCGCCGAGGCGCAGAACCAGACCCTGTCGCCGTCCGGCGCGGACGGCCCGACGATCGACGCGATCAAGGCCCGTACGGGCGCCAAGCGCAAGCTGATCGTCGGCGTCGACCAGAACAGCTACCACTGGGGCTACCGCAACCCGAACACCCAGGGCGCGGAGCTGGAGGGCTTCGACATCGACCTGGTGCACCGGATCGCGCAGGACATCCTCGGCGACCCGGACGCGGTGCAGTTCAAGGCGATCCCGACCAGCCAGCGGATCTCCGCGATACAGGACGGGCGGGTGGACATGGTCGTGCGGACCATGACCATCACCTGCGACCGGCTGTCCCAGGTGGCGTTCTCCGCGCCCTACTTCAAGACCGGGCAGCAGGTCCTCGCCCCCAAGTCGTCGTCGATCACGGGCTACAACGGCACCCTGGCGCACAAGAGGATCTGCACGGCGGCAGGTTCGACGGCGTACACCAAGCTGGACGCCGACCGGAAGGGCGGCACCCTGCCCTCCTCCACCGACATCTCCACCACCGTCCCGAACCAGCTCGACTGCCTGGTCAGGCTGCAACTCGGCGAGGTGGACGCGGTGGTGACGGACGGCGCGCTCGCCGCCAGCCAGGCCGCGCAGGACCCGACCGTCGAACTGAAGGGCGGGGCGTTCACCACCGAGTACTACGGCGTGGCGATGAAGAAGGACGCCTCCGATCTGGTACGCCGGGTCAATCGCATTCTGGTGGGCTACCGCACCGGCGGCTGGCAGGCGTCGTACGACAGGTGGCTGTCGGCGACACTGGGGAAGGACTCCAGCGCATCCAAGCCACCCGCGCCGCAGTATCTGCGCACGAGTTGAGCCACATCCGACCGGAAACCCGAAAGCAGCGAGAGGTGATCGATGGGCGTCACGGACCCCGCCGGGCCGGTGATGGACCGGGACGAGGTGGACCGTGCGCTGGCGCGGCTCGGCCAGGAGCACGAGGCGATCGAGACCTCGCTGCTGGCGTTGCAGGACCACGCGGGCCGCAGACTCCTCGAAGGCGCCGAACTGACCGGTGTCACCAAGGAACGCTGGCAGGCCACGGAGGCGCGGATCACCCTGCTGTGGGGGTACTTCGACGCCTACGCCGCAGCCCTGCGCTCCGCCCGCGAGATCCGCGCCCGGCGCCGCTGGTCCAGCCGCGACGACCTGGTGGAGCTGACCGATCTGCTGCGCGGCGAGTCCGTCACCGTGGCCGGGAACGGCACGCTGAGCGAGTCCTTCTCGCTGTCCGGCCTGGTGGACCGGATGAACGAGCTGTACGCGACGAGCCTGGACCTGGTCGTGGCCTGCGACGCGGTGTGGTCGGCGCTGCCCGCCCGGATCGATTTACTCGCCGCGGAGCTGCAGCGCACCCGCAAGCTCGCGCACTCCGTCGGCGTACGCCCCGGCGAGCACCCCTCCGGCGACGACCTGGAGCGGATCACCCGCACGCTGACCAGGCTCAGGGAAGACGTCGTATCGGACCCGCTGGCCTTCTGGGTGCCGGCGGAGGGCAGTTCGGCGCCCGGCGGCGGCCGTCCGGACACCACGGTGTACGACCGTGAGGCGCGCGCCCTGGAGGATGTGCGCCGGGAGATCGACGCCGTGCTGACGGTCCGGCAGGACGCGGAGGCGCGGCTGATCCGGCTGCGGGACGTGCTCTCGCGCGCCGACCGCACCCTCGCTGAGGCCCGCACCGCGCGCGGCGAGGTGCTGGCCAAGATCGCGGCGACCGAGGTGCCTGTGGTCAGCGGCCCGCCGACCGTGCTCCAGGAGCAGCTGGCGACGGCGGCCGAGTACCGCAGGCAGGGCCAGTGGCACCGGCTCTCCCCGCTCCTGGAGTCCCTGGAGCAGAAGGCGGAGGACGAACTGCTGCGGGCCCGCGAGTCGTTGACCGCGGTCACCGCGCCGCTCGCGGTCCGCGCCGAGCTGCGCGGCCGGCTCGACGCGTACAAGGCGAAGGTGGCCCGGCACGGGCTCGCGGAGGACCCGTTCCTGGTCGAGCGGTACGACGCGGCCCGCCGGATGCTGTGGAGCGCGCCCTGCGACCTGCGGGTGGCCGAACAGGCCGTGCTGCGCTACCAGCAGCTGGCGGCCGAGCTGCTCGGTGGCGCGGGCGCGCCGGAGGACCGTAAGGGGGACCAGTCATGAGTCAGCCGGGGCAGTCCTGTCAGCGGCCGGGCTGCGAGGGGGCGTACGAGGACGTCGGCGGCGGCGAGCTGTACTGCGACACCTGCGGGCTCGCGCCGGTGGTGTCGGCGAGGGGCATGGTCGGCTCGCCCGCGACCGGGATCACCAGGGGCGCGGCGGACAGCGGCAGTTCGCGCAGCAGCTCGCGCACGTCCTCGCAGTCGTCGAGGTCGCACCGCTCGGTGTCGGGGCGGCTGTCGCGGTCGCTGTCGGGCCGCTCCAGCGGGCGTTCGGTGTCGGTGCGCAGCTCCGGCTCCTCCTCCGGCGCCTCCACCCGGGGGCGGCTGGGCGCCGGTCTGGTGCATGTGCCGCAGGTGCCGCGGCCCGACCCGCGCGCGATGGTGCTGGAGAACCCGGAGGTGCCGGAGCGGAAGCGGTTCTGCTCGCGCTCGGACTGCGGGGCGCCGGTGGGGCGCGCGCGGGGTGACCGTCCCGGCCGTACGGAAGGTTTCTGCACCAAGTGCGGGCACCCGTACTCCTTCGTGCCGAAGCTGAAGGCCGGCGACATCGTGCACGGCCAGTACGAGGTCGTGGGCTGTCTCGCGCACGGCGGGCTCGGCTGGATCTATCTCGCCGTGGACCGGGCCGTCTCCGACCGGTGGGTGGTGCTCAAGGGTCTGCTGGACACCGGGGACCAGGACGCGATGGCGGCCGCGATCTCCGAGCGGCGCTTCCTCGCGGAGATCGAGCACGCCAACATCGTGCGGATCTACAACTTCGTGGAGCATCTGGACCAGCGCACCGGCTCCCTCGACGGCTACATCGTCATGGAGTACGTCGGCGGCAAGTCCCTGAAGGAGATCGCCAACGCCCGCCGTACGCCGGACGGCCGACGCGACCCGCTGCCGGTGGAGCAGGCCTGCGCGTACGGCATCGAGGCGCTGGAGGCCCTCGGCCACCTGCACAGCCGCAACCTCCTCTACTGCGACTTCAAGGTCGACAACGCCATCCAGACCGAGGACCAGCTCAAGCTGATCGACATGGGCGCCGTGCGCCGCATGGACGACGACGAGTCGGCGATCTACGGCACGGTCGGCTACCAGGCGCCCGAGGTCGCCGAGGTCGGCCCGTCGGTGGCGAGCGACCTCTACACGGTGGGCCGTACGCTCGCGGTGCTCACGTTCGACTTCCAGGGCTACACGAACGTCTACGCGGACTCGCTGCCCGATCCGGACACCATCGACGTCTTCCGCCGCTACGAGTCCTACTACCGGCTGCTCGTCCGCGCCACCGACCCCGACCCGGCCCGCCGGTTCGCCTCCGCGCAGGAGATGGCCGAGCAGCTGACCGGTGTGCTGCGCGAGGTGGTCTCGCTGCAGACCGGGCAGGCGCGGCCCGCGCTGTCGACGCTGTTCGGGCCCGAAGTGAGGGTCATCGACCGTGAGTTGTTCCCTAGGCTGGACGGGGACGTCTCGCTGCTCGGGGCGCGGGAGGCCCGGAGCCGGAAGCGGCGGGCCACCGGGGCTCCGGGGACGGCGACCGGTGCCGCCGGAGCCCTGGGCACCCCCGCCGGTCCCGCTCCCGCCGGTGCCCCGGGCACGGCCGCCGGTGCCGGTGCGCTCGCGCCGGGGACGCCCGGAACCGTGTCCGCGCCGGGCACGGCCGGTTCCGGTGCCCCTGCCCCGCTCCCGCCCGCGCTCGTCAAGCCCGTCGACACGCCCGCCACCGCGCTCGCCCTGCCGGTCCCGCTGGTCGACCCGGGTGACCCCAACGCGGGTTTCCTGGCGGGCCTGATGACCTCCGCCCCGGCCGAGCTGATCAGCGCGCTGGACGCGGCGCCCGCGCAGACCGTGGAGACCCGGCTCCGGCAGATCCGCGCCCGGCTGGAGAGCGGCGACCACCAGGCCGCACTGATGAGCCTGGCCAAGCTGGAGGAGGAGCGGCCCGACGACTGGCGGGTGGTGTGGTACCGGGGCGTGGCCGCCCTGGTCACCGGCGACTTCGAGGGCGCAGCGCTCGCCTTCGACGCGATCTACGACGCCTTCCCCGGCGAGGCCGCGCCCAAGCTCGCGCTCGGCCTGTGCGCGGAGGTGCTGGGCCAGTTGGACAACGCGGCCGAGTACTACCACCTGGTGTGGGCGACCGACCCGAGTTATGTGAGCGCCGCCTTCGGGCTCGCCCGGGTGCAGCTCGCGGCCGGGAACCGGCACGGTGCCGTGCGGACCCTGGAGTCGGTGCCGGAGTCCTCCATCCACTACACGGCCGCCCGGGTCGCCGCCGTCCGGGCGCGGCTCAGACAGCGCACCGCCACCGCCGGTGACGTACCGTTCCTGGACGACCTGACGGCCGCCGCCGGGCAGGTCGAGGCGCTGGACGCGTACGGTCTGGATCCGGCGCGGCGCGAGCAGTTGTCGGTGGAAGTCCTCGGCTCGGCGCTGGACTGGATACTCTCCGGTGGCCAGGGCACCCCGCCCGCCGCCGGCGGGCGGGTGCTGCTGGGCAGCGGTCTGGACGAGCGGGGCCTCCGCTTCGGCCTGGAGCGCGCCTACCGCACGCTGGCCCGGCTGGCGACCGGCGGCGAGGAGAGGATCGAGCTGGTGGAACGGGCCAACCGTTACCGCCCCCGGACGTGGGTGTAGTTGATGTCGCAGATGCCCCAGCAGGCCGCACTGTCGAAGTGCCCGAGCTGCGCGGAGCCCGTCGAGCCGGGTGACCTCTTCTGCGGAGCGTGCGGGTACGACCTCTCCGTCGTACCCGCGCCGCCGCAGGATCATCCGACGCTCACCATGACCGGCTCCGCGACCGGCTCCTCCGGCGACGGCGTGGGCTGGCCCGCCCCCGAACCGGACGGCTCCGGCCCCCCGCAGGCGCCGCACCTGCCGGCCGACCTGCCCGGCACCGACTCCGGCGGCGCACCCCTGCCCGGGCACGAGTCCGGTACGGACCCGCACGGCCACGGGCACGTACCGCAGCCGGCCGGTTCCGGGGTGCGCTTCGACCGGCCCGCTGAGCCCGAGGAGTACCCGCTGCAGGCGCCCGACCCGCGGGTGGCCGAGAGCCTTGCCGTGCCGGAGGAGGCCGCGCAGATGTGCGTGGCCTGCCGGGCCGGCCGGGTGGACAGCGACGGCTACTGCGAGAACTGCGGGCACGCCCAGCCCCGCGAACGCGACCACATGGAGCGGGAGTCGGGCCCGGTGGCCGCCGTCAGCGACCGGGGTCTGCGCCACCACCGCAACGAGGACGCCTTCGCCGTCGGCCACACCGCGCTGCCCGACGGCACCCCCGCCGCCCTCGCGATCGTCTGCGACGGCGTGTCATCCGCGACCCGCCCCGACGACGCGTCATCCGCCGCGTCCCAGGCCGCCGGTGACACGCTGCTGGCCGCCCTGCCGCGCGGCACACACCCGCAGACCGCCATGCACGAGGCGATCGTCGCCGCCGCACAGGCCGTGAACGCGCTCGCCGAGGAACCCGCCACGGCCCGCGAGCACGCCCCGCACCAGAACTCCCCGGCCTGCACGATCGTCGGCGCGGTGGTCGCCTCCGGGCTGCTGGTCGTCGGCTGGGTCGGCGACAGCCGCGTCTACTGGGTGCCGGACGACCGCAGCGCGCCGGCGGCCCGGCTGACCGAGGACGACTCCTGGGCCGCGCAGATGGTCGCCGCCGGCCTGATGAGCGAGGCCGAGGCGTACGCCGACGAGCGCGCCCACGCGATCACCGGCTGGCTCGGCGCGGACGCCTACGAACTGGAGCCGCACACCGCTTCCTTCAAGCCGGACCGGCCCGGGGTCGTGGTGGTGTGCACCGACGGCCTGTGGAACTACGCCGAGACGGCCGAGGAGATGTCCGAGGTCGTACCGCCGGACGCGGCCGAGCGTCCGCTGCACAGCGCCCGGGTCCTGGTCGGTCACGCCCTGGACGGCGGGGGCCACGACAACGTAACAGTGGCCGTCGTGCCGTTCCCTGCGCCGCCGCAGGGGGCAGGATCGGCCTGAGGGCCCGAGGTCTGGGGCCGCCGGCCGGAGGGGACCGGCCCGTTCACAGCCATCGTCCTGCATCGGCAGGGCGGTCGAGGGGGATTTGAGTACGCATGGCCAATTTCGCGAAGTCGCATGTGCCGCAGTTCTCGATGGACGTCTATCAGAACGAGTACCTGCCGGAGGGCGGGCGCGAGGTCAACGCCATCGTCACCGTGACGGCCACCGGTAGCGGCACGGTCGGCAGCGCCGCGGCACCGCTGTACCCGCGGGGCCGGGGCCCCTCGGCCGCCGTGGCGCTGATGGTCGACTGCTCCGGTTCGATGGACTACCCGCCGACCAAGATGCGCAACGCCCGGGACGCCACGGCCGCCGCCATCGACACCCTGCGCGACGGCACGCACTTCGCGGTGATCGGCGGCACACATGTGGCCAAGGAGGTCTATCCGGGCGGCGGACGGCTCGCCGTCGCCGACCCCGGCACCCGTGAGCAGGCCAAGCAGGCGCTGCGCAAGCTCAGCGCGGGCGGCGGTACGGCCATCGGCACCTGGCTGCGGCTCGCCGACCGGCTGCTGCACTCGGCGGACGTCACCATCCGGCACGGCATCCTGCTCACCGACGGCCGTAACGAGCACGAGTCGCCGGAGGATCTGAGGGCGGCGCTTCAGGCGTGTGCCGGACGGTTCACCTGTGACGCGCGGGGCGTGGGCACCGACTGGGAAGTGAAAGAAGTCACAGGGATCGCCTCGGCGCTGCTCGGCACCGCCGACATCGTCGCCGACCCGGCCGGTCTCGCCGCCGACTTCACGCGGATGATGGAGACGGCGATGGGCAAGGAGGTCGCCGACGTCTCGCTCAGAGTGTGGACGCCGGTCGGCACGACCATCCGGTTCGTCAAGCAAGTCGCGCCCACCGTCGAGGACTTGACCGCCCGCCGCACCGAGGCCGGGCCGCGCGCCGGCGACTACCCGACCGGCTCCTGGGGCGACGAGTCCCGCGACTACCACCTGTGCGTATCGGTCCCGGCGGCCGGCCTGGGCCAGGAGATGCTCGCCGCGCGCGTCTCCCTGGTCGTGCCGCAGGCGGACCGATCGGTACAGAACCTCGGCGCGCAGGGCCTCGTACGGGCGGTGTGGACCGACGACATGGCGGCCTCCACCTCGATCAACCCCCAAGTCGCCCACTACACCGGGCAGGCCGAACTGGCACAAGCCATCAAGCAAGGGCTCGATCTTCGCAAGGCGGGCGATTTCGATGGCGCAACGGCCAAACTGGGGCGTGCGGTTCAGCTCGCCAACGCCTCCGGGAACGCGGATACTGCGAAACTGCTTGCGAAGGTGGTGGACGTGGTCGATGCCGCGACAGGTACTGTGCGGTTGAAGACGAAGGTCGCAGAGGCGGACGAGATGACTCTGGAGACCCGGTCCACAAAGACTGTTCGTGTAAAGAAGTGACCCAGTAGGACATCCGGAGAAGGGGAAGCACCGACATGCCGACCTGCCCGAACGGACACCAGTCGGGTTCCGACGACTGGTGCGAGGTCTGCGGTCACCGCATGGCCGGTGCCGTACCTCCGCCCCCGCCGCCCCCGCCCGCGGGCGGTTACGGCTTCCCGCCCCCGCAGGGCACCCAGGCCGGCGGACGCCCGCCGGCCGCCGCGGCCCCGGAGCCGGAGCTGTGCCCGCAGTGCCGTACGCCCCGCGAGGGCGGCGCGCCCTTCTGCGAGGAGTGCCGGTGGAACTTCCTGACCAACACGGCCACCTCGTACACCCCGGCCGCGCCGCGCCAGCCGCAGCCGCGGTTCCAGCCGCCGAGCGCGACCTACGGCGGCAATGACGGGTACGAGTACCAGGGCTCGCGGCCCTCGCAGATGAACCGGCCCGCCGAGCCGATCCCGTCCTTCGGCAGCGAGCCGTCGGGCCCGACGCCGTTCGCCGGCGAGCGCGGCCCGTCGGGCCCGCCGACCTCACCGGGTCCGTCCGGGCCGGGCGGTCCGGGCGGCTTCGGCGGCCCGGGTCAGGGTGGCCCGGGTGCCGGTGGTCCTTCCGGTTTCGGCGGCGGTCAGGGGCAGGGTCCCGGTGGTCCCTCCGGTTTCGGCGGCGGCCCGGGTCAGCCCCAGGGGCCCGGCGCGCCCGGTGGTCCGTCCGGTCCGCCGTCCTTCGACCGTGGTCCGTCCGGTCCGCCGTCCTTCGGCCGTGAGCCGTCCGGTCCCGGTGGCCCCTTCGGCCGTGAGCCCTCCGGCCCGGGTGGCCCCACTCCCCCCGGCCCGCCCGGTCCGTCGGGCTTCGGCGGCGACCCCTCGCGTCCGGTACCGCCGCCGCCCGGCCCCACTCCGCCCGCCGGTCCGGGCGGTGCCCCACAGGCGTTCCAGCAGTCCGGGCCGCCCGCTCCGCCCGCGTTCCCGCGCGAGACCGGCCGGCCCGCCGCCGGCGGTCCGCCCCCGGGTCTGGGCGGTCCCCAGTCCCCCGGCCCCGGCTTCGGCGGTGACGACGACTGGGTGATCTCTCCGCCGTCGGCCTCCGGCCCGGCCGGCGGCCCCGGTGGCGGTCAGGGCGGCGGGTACGGCTACCCGCAGCCCGGCGCCACGCAGGCCCCGCCCGGCGCGGGTTTCCCGCAGCAGCGGACCACCTGGACGGCGACCATCGGCCCGGACCGCGACTACTTCATGGCGATGATGCAGCGCTCGGGCCCCGAGGCCGCGGGCCTGAACCTGCCCGCGTACTCGCCCGAGCAGCAGCGCACGCTCGGCGGCAACCAGGTCACCATCGGCCGCCGCCGGCACTCCACCGGCGACACCCCCGACATCGACCTGTCGGTGCCGCCGGAGGACCCGGGCGTCTCCCACCAGCACGCGGTGCTGGTGCAGCAGCCGGACGGCAGCTGGGCGGTCGTCGACCAGAACTCGACCAACGGCACCACGGTGAACATGTCCGAGGAACCGATCCAGCCGTTCGTGCCGGTTCCGCTGCAGGACGGCGACCGGGTGCACGTGGGCGCCTGGACGACGATCACCATCCGCCGGGCCTGAGCACACCGGGGAGGGTCACGGGAGGGGCCAGGCGTACGGCCCCTCCGGGTCGTCCAGCCACGCCCAGGTGTGCTCTCCGCCGACCGTGACGCCGTACCGCTCGCGTTCCGGCTCGCCCTCGCGCTCCCACAGCGCGTAGGCCTCCTGCGGATCGAGGGTGCCCCGGGTCAGCGCGAGCAGGAAGCGGAACGTCTCCTGCTCGCGGGCCCGGCCCGGCAGCCCGGCGAGCGACACGCCCTCCGGTCCTCGCCTGCCGTCGCCGCGCAGCGGTACGAAGAAGGCGGCGGTGGGCAGGAAGCGGCCCTCGCCGTGGGTCGCGTCCCGCACCGTGAGCGCGAGCAGGCCGGTGGCCAGCGGGGTCAGGATGCGGGCGCCGGGTCGGCACTGGGCGAGCCAGGCGCGCGGGACCGTGGACAGCTCGCAGGTGGCGATGATCCGGTCGAACGGGGCGCGTTCGGGCACGCCGCGCGCGCCGTCGCCGGTGACGACGGCCGGGTGGAATCCGGCCGCCTCCAGGTGCCGGCGGGCCGACTCGGTGATCTCCGGTTCCAGATCGACGGTGGTGACGAGGTCGTCGTCGCCGAGCCGGTGGGCGAGCAGGGCGGCGTTGTAGCCGGTGCCGGCGCCCACCTCCAGGACCCGGTTGCCGTCCTCGACCTCCAGCGCGGCCAGCATCCGCGCCATCAGGGAGGGCTGGCTGCTGGAGGAGACCAGCTCGCCGTCGCGCAGCCGGGTGGCCAGCGGAACGTCCTCGTAGGCGCCGCGCACCCAGCGCTCGCGAGCCTGAGGGTCCGGGCTCTCGCCCCAGCGGCGCTCGTAGCCGCGCGGCCCGGCGACGTAGTAGTACGGCACGAACAGGTGCCGGGGCACGGCCGCGAACGCCTCCCGCCACACCGGGTCCCCGGCCCAGGCCCCCTCGTCGTCGATCTCCCGCACCAGCGCGTCCCGTGCGGCGGCGGCCAGCGGGCCGGTCTCGGTGTCGTAGGCGCCCATGGGTCCACAGTAGGGGCGGCGGGTCCGCGGTACGGGCGGGCCGGGCCGCGGTCCAGGAAGTCGTGAACTGCGGGCGGTCCGTTCACGTCGGGCGGAAGGTCGGACAGGAGGCGCGTCCGGCAACCCGGCCCGCCCCGGTCCACGGGTGACGGACCTTCGGGTGCAGCCGCCCCCGGACACCCGCGCGCGACCGGATCGGAGACCGGCAGTGCACCCGGTGTCCATCGCGACGAGGATGCCCGCGTCGCCCGGCCGCCACAGCCCCGTCCCACCCGTCGGGTGACCACCTCGCGCAGCCGGCCGACGGTCACCGCGGTGACGTCGCCGGCGGGTTCCTGATCCGTGCTGCGGCCCCGCCCGTGGAACGTGACGGAGCAGCGGGCCGGGATTGTTCGGGGCGTCGGGACGCAGCCGGTTGCTCACGTCAGCCGCGAGGTGGATCCGCCCGTCGGCCGCTTGCCCCGGACACCCGCGTCATACGCCGCGGACCAGGAAGCCTCAGCAGGCCTCAGCAGGCCGGTGCCGGGAGGTTCGCCGGGCCTGGGTCCAGAAAGTTGCACCGTGCGTCGCCGGGGCCGCCTGCTCACTCAGTAGGCGCCGCTACCGCGCAGCACCGCAGGGAGGGTACGGAAGAGGATCGCCAGGTCCAGCTTGAGGGACCAGGTGTCGACGTATTGCAGGTCCAGGCGAACGGCCTCCTCCCATGCCAGGTCGGACCGGCCGCTGATCTGCCACAGTCCGGTGAGTCCCGGCCGCACCCGCAGGCGATGGCGCGCCTCCCCGGTGAACGCCGAGTCCTCGACCGGTAGCGGCCGGGGACCGACCAGGGACATCTGCCCCTTCAGCACATTGACCAACTGCGGCAGCTCATCCAGGGAATAGCGGCGCAACCAGCGTCCGGTCGCGGTCACGCGCGGATCGTCACGGACCTTGAACAGGTGCCCGTCGGACTCGTTGCGAGCCGCCATGGACGTCCGCATCTTCTCGGACCCGACTCGCATCGTGCGCAGCTTGAGCATCTCGAACTCCTGGCCCCGCCAGCCCGTTCGCCTCTGGCGGAACAGCAGGGGGCCCGGTGTGTCGACCTTCACGGCAACGGCGGCCACCAGGAACAGCGGCGCCAACAGCAGGAGCAGCACGGTGGCCCCCACCGCGTCGACGGTCCGTTTGATCGCTCGGCTCGTCCACGGGGTGTGCCGCCTCAATACCGACCCATGGTGAGCCGTCTCTACAGCGGATACTGCCATCTCGTAACTCCTTTGGGTTGAACAGGTGAAACGCCCTTATCCCGAGGCATGTCTACGCACTCAATGCCCCAATTAGCGCATGAGTCAGTAATAGATAGATACACGACATCAACCTGAGCTTCGGAAGTGACACTGCGAACTTGCCCCGTCCGACCTTGGACGGCGTGGCCGAATGGAGGTGCATGCGTGCGGTAGTGACCGGGCGGCGGGTCCCGGAGCCGGACGCGCTCGACCACGTAGTCGCGTACGACCGCACCGCGCTTGAATTGCGCCCGGGCGGCAAAGTCCTGCACATGCTGTTCTGGTGATGTTGTGACTTGCAGGCCTGCTCGGCGCGTCTTATCAACCAAGGACAATTCAATGCCGATTGTGGTCTTCGTCAGAAATCTTTCGACCGACTCAGGAGACGACCCATGGCCTGTATCGACGCAGTGGTGACGGGGGCCGGAGGATTCATCGGCGGACACCTCACGCGAGCTCTGCTCGCCGAGGGCAAGAGCGTGCGAGCGGTCGACCGCAAGCCGATCGACGAGTGGTATCAGATTCACGACGACGCGGTGAACGTGATCAGTGATGTGTCGCTGCGTGACTCCTGCCGCCAAATCCTGGACGGCGGCGCGGAAGAGGTCTACCACCTCGCAGCCGACATGGGGGGCATGGGCTTCATCGAGAACAACAAGGCCGCCTGCATGCTCTCGGTGCTGTCCAGCACCCACATGCTCCTCGCCGCGCGGGACGCGGGAGTCGGCCGGTACTTCTACTCCTCGTCGGCCTGCGTGTACGCCGCCGACAAGCAGATCACCAGCGACGTGCTCCCGCTGCGCGAGGAGGATGCCTACCCCGCCATGCCCGAGGACGGCTACGGCTGGGAGAAGCTCTTCAGCGAGCGGATGGCCCGCCATTTCCGCGAGGACTACGGACTGGCCACCCGCACCGCCCGCTACCACAACATCTACGGCCCCTACGGCACCTGGGCGGGCGGCCGGGAGAAGGCTCCCGCCGCGGCCTGCCGCAAGGTCGCGCGCGCCGTCCTCACCGGCGAGCACGCCGTCGAGATCTGGGGCGACGGCGAGCAGACGCGCAGCTTCACCTTCATCGATGACTGCGTCGAGGGCACCCTGCGCCTCACGCGCAGCGAGTACACCGAACCGCTCAACGTCGGCTCGGACAAGATGGTTTCCATCAACCAGCTGTACTCGCTGGTGGAGCAGATCGCCGGCGTCACGCTCGAGCACCGGCACGTGCCGGGACCCCTCGGTGTACGCGGCCGCAACAGCGAGAACACCCGTATCCGCAAGGAACTCGGCTGGGAGCCGGAGACCTCCCTGCTCCACGGGCTGGAGGTCACCTATCGCTGGGTGTACGACCAGGTGAAGGCAGAGCTCGACGGCGACGCCAGGGCCTTCTGATGGAGTGTCATCCCCGCGTCGACGTGCTCGGCGTGGGCATCAGCGCGGTGACCCCGCCGACCGCCCTCGACGAGATCGCTCGCTGGATCGAGACCGGCGAGCGCACATACGTCTGTGTCACTGGAGTACATGGGGTCATGGAGGCGCAGCGCGATCCGGCACTCCGCCGCATCCACAACGCGTCGGGCCTGACCGTGCCTGACGGCATGCCCATGGTCTGGGCCGGTCACCGTGCCGGAGCGCCCTGGATGCGCCGCGTCTACGGCCCCGACCTGATGCTCGCCGTCCTCGAAAAGGCCGTCGAGCGGGGATGGTCCTCGTTCCTGTACGGCGGTGCCGAGGGCGTACCCGAACTCCTCGGTGAGCGGCTGGTCGGCCGGATCCCCGGGCTGAAGATCGCAGGTGCGTACTCGCCGCCCTACCGGCCGCTCACAGCGCAGGAGTCGGAGGCGGTGGTGGCCTGCATCAACGCCTCCGGCGCCGATCTGGTCTGGGTGGGACTGTCCACGCCCAAGCAGGAGCTCTGGATGGCGGAACACCGCGACCGACTGGAGGCTCCGGTCCTGCTGGGGGTCGGCGCAGCCTTCGACTTCCACGCCGGCCTCAAGCCCCAGGCATCGCGGTGGATCCAGCAGGCCGGCCTGGAGTGGGCGTACCGTCTGGCGAAGGAGCCGCGTCGGCTGTGGCGCCGCTATCTCCGCAACAACCCCTCTTATCTGGCGCGCGTCGCCCTGCGCCCACCACGGCTCACCTACGAGGGGCATCCGTCGTGAGAATCGCCATCGTGCACAGTTTCTATGCGTCCGGGCAGCCCAGCGGCGAGAACGAGGCCGTGCACGACCAGCTTCGGGCGCTGCGCGCGGCGGGTCACGAGGCTGAGCTGTTCGCCGCCCACACCGACGAGCTGGCCCGGGACCCCCTCTACCCGCTCCGGGCCGCCGCGCGTGTGGCCACCGGACGGGGCAGCAACCCTCTGTCCCGGCTCCGGGCCTATGCACCCGATGTGGTGCATGTCCACAACCTCTTCCCCAACTTCGGGCGGTCCTGGGTCAAGGAGTGGGCCGGGCCACTGGTCGCGACGCTGCACAACTACCGCCCGACGTGCGCCGCGGCGACCCTCTACCGAGGCGGTGCCGAGTGCACGCGCTGCCTGGACGGCGATCGCTGGGCGGGTCTGCGGCACGGCTGCTATCGCAACTCCCGCCTTGCCACGCTCCCGCTGGCCTGGGCCGGACGACGCGGCGCGACGGCGGACCCGCTGCTGGACCGGGCCGACCGGCTGGTGGTGCTGTCCGCACTGAGCCGGCGCATCTATCTGCGCGCGGGAGTTCCCCCCGAACGTCTCGTCCTCGTCCCCAACTTCGTCGAGGCCCCGAAGGACGGCGGGGTGCGACCCGACGACACGGGCCGCTGGCTGGTCGCGGCCCGCCTCACGGCTGAGAAGGGCGTCCTGGAACTCCTCCGCCTGTGGCCCGAGGGCGAACCACTGGACGTCGTCGGTGACGGCGAGCTCCTCGCGACCTGCCGGGCCGCGGCGCCCCCGTCGGTCCGCTTTCTCGGCCGCCTCGACCGCGCCGAACTGCAGCGCAGGATGCCGTCCTGGCGCGGCCTCATCTTCTGCAGCCGTTGGTACGAGTGCGCGCCCTGCGTCGAGGTCGAAGCCCTGGCAGCCGGGCTGCCGATCGTGGCCTTCGAGGGATCCTCGGTGGCGGAGTCGGTACGTGAACGGGGCACAGGCCTGGTGACTCGCTGGGACCGGCCTCTCGCCCCCGTCCTGGCCATGGCAGCCGACCGGTTCCCGAACCTGCGCTCCCGATGCCGCCAGGTGTATGCGGACCACTTCACCGAGCAGGCATGGTCGGGTCGCATGACCGCGTTGTACGCGGAACTCCTGGGCACCGAAAGGACCATGCGAGGTGTGGACGGCCTCGCAATTACCGAGGGCTGAGTCTCACATGAATGTGCGGGTCACCGTGCGAGCAGGAGGAAGTGAATGACAAGCGGAGTGGATTTGCAGCGTGCCGCCATGACCGAGATCTGCGGTGAGCGGGACGAGGATTATTGGTCATTTCACGTTACCAGTGATCCTCTGACCCGATTCCTCCGGGACCGGCGCATGCTGATCGCCATGAAACTACTGGCCAAACACGGTCTGTTGGACCGTGGCAGGCAAAGCGTGCTGGTGGTGTGCGGCGGTGTCGGCGGAGAAGGGGTGTTCCTGCGGAACTTCGGGTTCAAGGACGTGACTGTGAGCGACCTCTGCGAGGAGGCGTTGTCCGTGTGCCGCCGGCTCGCTCCGGACATCGAGGTCGTGTCGTTGAACGCAGAGGACATGGCAGGAATCCCGAATTCGAGCTATGACCTGGTGCTGGTACAGGACGGACTTCATCATCTGCCACGTCCGGTTCTGGGGTTCACCGAGATGCTGCGGGTCGCCCGCAAGGCGGTCGTCGTGATCGAGCCGCACACAGGTCTCGTGGGAAGAATCATCGGAACCAAATGGGAGAAGCAAGGGGATGTCGTAAATTACGTCTTCCGATGGAATCGCTCCGTCCTTGAACAGGCCGCCATGAGCTATCTCGTGGACGAGGGAACAGTTGTGGTGCCACATCGGGTGTGGGATCACAATGTGGTCGTCGGGAAGGCAGTGAACAGAATCCTCCCCCGCCGCTACCGGCTGCTCGGCGCAAGAATCATCTATGGGGCACTGACCCCCTTGAACAGGGCCGGCAATATGATGATCGGGATCGTCGCGAAGGGCAGCCACGCCTCCGTCCGGTGAGCGGTGGAAATTCATCGAAACCCGATTTGAAAATCAGAATTGGCCGAACCGACGTGTCGGGACGAGTTTTCACTCCGGCGATACAGCACTATCGCTGCATGAACGGACTCGTCAAAGTGAAGTCAGCCGCAAAGACCGATGGGGGGAGGGCGGGCCGCCTGCCGGTCTTTGTCCGCATGCCGAAGGCGCCTGACACCGACCGCGGCGGCGGGCCGGCAGCGAACCCGGTCTGCCGGGTGCCAATGGTCGGCCTGCACACCGGCACTCCCGGCCCTGGCGACCACGACCTCGCGGTGCCTGGGGCCCACACGTGCCCGCCGGGGGCCCTGCGATGAGCGCCGACTCCCGGACGAGCTGGACCGGCACCCCACCTCGGCCCACCCGACCGGTCACGGCGCGCCAGCGGGCGCTCTGTGCCCTCATCTGGACGGGCCGTCGTGCCGTGCGCGGCACACCGCTGAGCGGCAGTTGGCTCACCACCAGACTTTCGGCAGCGATGCACAGTCTGGCGTTTCCGGCGCATGTGCCAGGCGCCGAAGTACCGTACCGGGGACTGCGGTTCACGATGGCCGAAGGCGAGCGTGCCATCTCCGTCGAGCTGGTCTCCGGCAGCGTCGAGGCCTTGGAGCTGGACCTCTTCGAAACCCTGACGGCCCGCTCCATGCAAGTCCTTGATGTCGGGGCGAGCATCGGTTTGTACGCCTGCCTGGGTGCCGTCCGGCTCCCCCGGGGCGGGCGACTCACCGCCTTTGAGCCGGTACCCGCCAACCTGCGTGCGCTGCACCGCAATCTGGAGCTCAACGGCTGCGCCGACCGGGTCTGCGTCGAGGCGGCGGCGGTCGGTGCCCGTCCGGGTGAGCTCACCCTGCGGCTGTCGGCGGTCAACAGTGGCGGCCACACCGCCGGCACCGCCGGATACGCCCCCAGCGGCGAGACGGTGACCGTGCCGCTGGTCAGCATCGACAGTTACATCGAGGCGCACGGGCTGCCCGCGCCGGATGTGATCAAGATGGACGTCGAGGGTTACGAGCCGTACGTCCTCGACGGGGCCGCCGCCACCCTGGCAGGTGCGGGAACCACGGTCTTTTCGGAGTATGTGCCGGAGTTGATCCGCGGCTGCGGCGCGCGCCCCGGCGATGTACTCGATGCGCTCTTCGCCGACGGTCGCCGTGTCTACGCGATCGACGAGCCGTGCGGCCAGCTACGCCGTGTGGACGCCAGAACACTGGTCGGCCTGCCGAACGGCCACGCGCATGCGCGCAACCTGCTCTCCGTGGCTCGGCCCGAACACGAGGCACTGTTGCCGGATTCGATCCGGCTTGCCTGGGAATGCGGCGGGTGAACCGGAGGTCCTCTGGGTGAAGTGACCGAGACCGCTCCGGAGGAGCTGGTCTCCTTCGTCGGCAGCCAGAGGACCGAGCATGACGTGCCGCAGCGCGAGGCCTGACGGGTCGCGCCCGCCGAGCGCATCCGCTGCGGCAAGTCCACCGGATTCGGCCGCTTTCCCTCCCGCCGCTTCGCCATCAACGCCGCCTGGCTGCACCCGCGACCTGACCAACGGCTTTGTCCCGGGAGGCTAGACCGGCCGGATCGAGGAGAACAGCTGGACCATCCGCGTGTACAGCGGTTTCAACCGGTGCTGCATGCGCTCGGTCGTGAGCTTCTCGACGAGGTCACCCGTGGCATTGAGCAGTGTGCGCTGGGGCGTGTGTCGAGTGATCGACATGATCGCGCCGACTCGTTCACGGAACTCGTCAGCCGACACGGTCCAGTACCAGGACCCCGGCTCCACCACGTCCCGGTACAGCCGCTGGAAGCCCAGGTCCTTCTCATGGATCAGATGCCAGAGGGTCAGACCGAGGATCGTCTCCCGATCCGTCAGGAACCGCCGCCAAGGCGCTGTCGGCACAGACCGCACCAGGTCGCTGGTCTCCACCCAAGGTACGCCACGCAGCGCGTAGTTCATGAAGTGCTCGTCTGTCCACAGATGGGGCAGTCCCCGCGCGTGACGGTCCAGCGAGTGGCACCAGGCCCGCTCGACCCGCTCCAACAGCGCCGGCGCCCACCGTTCGGGCACGAGATAGAAGTGACCGCCGAAGACCGGGTGTTCGGCGCTCCCCTCGCCCAGTTCCGGGTGAACCTGCGCGCACAGCTCCCGGTACGGGCCGAGCATGTCCGATGAGCTCTTCTGCAGGTCCTCGATGCGTTCCCCCTGGACCCCGACGGAGTCGCCCACGACCTCGAGCAGTCTCTCAAGCGGCCTTGCACAGATCTGGTCCGGGTCGCTGAACAGTTGTGTGCCGCCCCGGTCACGCAGTGACGCCATCGCATCGAAGAGGAAGAGAGAACTCGCCCAGCCCTGCCCGAATCCCTCCGGCGGACGGTGCGCGAACGGTGTGATGAGCGTTTCGACGCCGATGTCCGTCAAATGGCCTGCGAAGGACTCGGGCGGCAGCTCATTTGTCACCAGCACGAGCGCGGCGTCCGGGTTGAAACGCCGGAAAGAGGCGAAAGCGACGATCATGCAGCGGTAGTAGGTGTACGCCACGGGCTCGCCCACCCGGCCCCTGACTTGTGCACTCTGCGCTTGCGGAGTCCGTGCGAAGGCAATGGCGACGGTGACAGGCGGGGTACTCACCGCGCCTCCGGGGCGGCAGCCTGCGCGTCGAGGGTTTTCCGGAAGTTCACTGAGCCTCACCGAGGAAATCAGACGGACAGAAAGGGGCGCGAATAACCCCCCAGAAGTCGGTTTCGAGCTTAACCCCTGCCCCCTCCATTCCGCCGCGCTGCGCGACCGATGCACCAAAAATAATCCACTCGGTTCAGGAAAGGCGTCGCAAAATATACCGCCTGCCCGCCGGAGGCGCCATCGGCAGCCCGGCGGAATTGATCCCCCTCATCACATTGGTCGAATTTGCGCCGACCCGCTGCTGGTCCGGTTGCGCAAGGCTTGCTCCGACCAGGGCACCAAGCGGCATCATGACAAAAATGTAAACAACCGGGTTGTCTGTGATCATACCGAGGGCAATCGCCGCCAGGGCGAGGGCGGCCGCGATGTGTACCCTCTCCGACGAACGATCGGGGGCGGCCTTGGCTCGTCTCACCACTCGCATAAAAATAGTCACGTATCCAATGCCCCACAAGGCGAGTCCTACGATGCCGAAATCGTGCAGGAAGCGGAGATAGTCATTGTGCGGGTGCCCGACTTCGGCGGCGAACAACTGATTGATGAGGCGACCGGATGAGCCGGGACCATGCCCGAGCCAGATGTGCTCCTTCGCACTGTTGAGCGTTGCTGCCCACATCTTGTTTCGTCCCGAGGTGTCCAATGCGAAGCCTGCGACCTTCGAGTTGTCCCCACCACCATTGAAGCGGTCTCGCACCGGCGGAAAGAAGTTGATCAAACCTGCCACAAAAATAGCGATGCCGCCGGCCAGGACGATTGACTTGAAAAGGCGCACCCCTTTTCTCGCTCGCACGGAGAGCGCGATCAACAACAGTGCGGCAATCACCGTGCAGGTACGTGAAAGACTCACGGCCACCAGCAGGAAGAGCGTCAGGGGGAGCCACGGGCCGTGACGTCGTTCCTCGGCGGTGGGGATGACAGCGGACATCATGACCAAGGCAGCCAGCGCAAAAGCTCGCGGTCCGAAGATTCCCCCTTCTCCGAAGCCGTCGATGCTGATGCCATAACCGAGGGCCGCAATCAGCGCAGCGCGTCGGTATCCGGTGAGCAGTACCTCCGGCCTGACCTCAACGACATGCGAGGCAATCATGGCCATGGTGCAGACGAAGACGATATAGACGCTGACGTTCTGGAAACCCTCGACGCTGAGCGGCGCCGTGATCATGCGCAAAACAACCCAGCCGCAGAATAGCCACATTGCGACCGGTACAGCTCTGGTCTGATTTCCGGCGGCGCCCAGGCCGTGCTGCTGCTTCAGTTCAGTACGGGGCCGCAAACACGTGACAGGAAGCGCCAGCAGACAGACGACCGCAACCACAATGGTCAATACACCCAGGAGCGTGATCCCGTAGATGGAGACTCTCCGCAGGGCGTCGACGGTGGCCAGAGGAATGAGGGCTACGGCGGCAAATACAGGGAGCCCCGAGTTCACTTTCTCACTCTGTGATCGCACATGATCCAGCATAGCGATGAAGCTGTCTGTACAGCCGTAAGACGTGGGCCTTCGATGCAGGCGCCCAAAATTCCCGACGGCCACACAATCCTTCTATGCGCACAATTCAGGCCCGCTCATTTCGAATCCTGCGCCCTCATCCTTGGGATGGGAATCGGTGAGGGTACGGTGCGCCGTACCCTCACCGAGGACGCTGCGCCCCGTCCGCCGAGACGTTGTCGCGCGCCTGGCAGGGGGACCATCAGCGCCGTCACCGGGGCGGCTTCATCCCGTGGAGGCCGCGCCGGCCAGCGCCACCGGATGCGCCTGGTCGGCGAACCACTCGATGGTGCGCATGATGCCCTCGTCGAGTGGAACCTTCGGGGCCCAGCCCAGTGCTTCGTACGCACGGGCGATGACCGGCCTGCGGCGCTGTGGATCGTCCTCAGGCAGTGGGATGAAGACGATGTCGGAGTTGCTGGCCGCCATCTTCCGAATGCTCCGGGCCAGTTCGAGCATGGTGATCTCGTGCGGGTTGCCAAGATTGACCGGCCCCGGGACGACCGAGTCGGCCATGCGCACGACGCCTTCGACCAGATCGTCCACGTAGCACAACGAACGCGTCTGGCTGCCGTCTCCGGTCACCGTCATCGGCTGCCCGTTGAGCGCCTGGTGGATGAGGGTGGGCACCACTCGGCCGTCCCCGGCGCGCATGCGCGGGCCGTAGGTGTTGAAGATCCGGATGATCGAGGCGTTGGTGCCATGGGTGCGCCGGTACGCCATCGTGAGTGCCTCGGCGAAGCGCTTCGCCTCGTCATAGCAGCTGCGCGGACCGATCGGGTTGACGTGCCCCCAATAGGACTCCGGCTGCGGATGGACCTGCGGGTTGCCGTACGTCTCGGAAGTCGAGGCGAGTACGAATCTGGCGCCCGTGCGAGTGGCGAGGTCGAGCATGCGGCGGGTGCCCTCCGCGCCCACCCGCAACGTTTGGAGGGGATGGCGCAGATAGTCGGTCGGAGAGGCCGGCGAGGCGAAGTGCAGCACCACGTCAACCGCGTCGACGACATCGACGCTTTCGCTGACATCGCAGTCGATGACCCGGAATCCGGGGTGGTCGACAAGCCCGGCGATGTTGCTCGGATTTCCCGTCAGAAAGTTGTCCAGGCAGAGCACTTCATCGAATCCATCGAGGAAGCGCTCGCACAGATGCGAACCGATAAAGCCCGCACCCCCCGTCACCACCGCTCTCACCGTCAAGCCCCTTTCTGTTTTCACCACGTGTCCGAAGTAGCAGTCGACGTCCAGCCCTTGTGCTTACACGGGGACGGCGACTCTTCCACCCGATCGGGCGTCGAGGTGACCGGGACGACGCACGCCCGTCCGACCCTTGGCCGGAAAGAAGGACGGCGGATCCAGGTCATCCTCGCGCCGGAAGAGTCCAACATCGACTCAAATGTCTGCTATACACCATTGATCATGCATGACGTACACGGAGGAGCCACCCGGTGACCGGGCCCCGGACCACCCAACTGGGGGAGCACCGAAGCGCGCCTGGTTGCAGACACGCGGCTCCGGTGGCTCGCCCGGCCCTGCGCCTCTCACCGTCGACTGCCGCACCAGGGAGCCCGCCCATGGACCGTCCGTCACCCGCCGTCCCGCGCCACGAGCGCCTTACCGATCCGGCCGGCGCACCACCGCTGCTGACGCTCACCGCACCGCTCCTCGCGCTGATCTCCATCACGGTGGAGTCGAGTTCGCCGGACGGCGTAACCCACCGGCAACCCCGCCTCGGCCGCGGCGGACACACCTTCGCCATGCTCAAATTCCGCACGACGCGCCGCGGTGCGGACCGGCAGCGGACCGAACTCGCTTCTCGCAATATCTCCGGTGGCCCTCTGTTCAAGCTGCGTCGTGATCCACGCGTCACCCCCGCCGGCCGGGTGCTGCGCCGCTTCTCCCTCGATGAACCGCCACGGCAGGTCAACGGGGTGCGGGGTGAGATGTCGCTGGTCGGCCCGCGCCCGCTGCCCGTCGACGACTCCGGGTATCCCGGCCCGGCCCGGCACGAGACGGTGCGACTCGACCTGCACCACGTACGCCACCGGCCACGCGGACTCGACCTGACGGCCCTGACCCGAACACTGCCCGCCGTGCTCACCGCACGCGGCGCCCACTGATGCGGCCTCCGCGCCCATGTCTCGCACTTCCCGCAGTCTGATGTGGAACTACGGCGGTTCCGCGGCCGCCGCCGTCATCCAGCTCGCCTACACCACCCTCACCGCACGCCTGGTCGCCCCTGACGGGTTCGGCGCGTACGCGCTGGCACTCACCGTGAACGCCCTGGTCTCCTACTTCGCGGGAAACGGCATGGCGGTCTGCCTACTGCGCGCCGATGCCCTCACCCGGTCTCTGCTGCGCACCGCGCTGCGCACGGCCGTCGCCTGCGGGCTGGTGTGCTGCGCGGCGGTCCAACTCGTGGCGCCGCACGTCGGCATGTTCTTCACCATTCCGGCAACCGAACCGCTGTTGCGGCTGCTGGTACTCCAGTTCCCCTTCACCGCGGCGTCGGTCACACTGTGCGCTGCTCTGCGCCGAGTCGGCCGGGCCAGGTCGGCCGTACTCGCCGAGAGCCTGGGCCAACTGACGGGCTCGGCGGCAGGCACGGCCCTGCTGCTCGCCGGGTGGAACCCCTACGGACTCGCTGCCGCCGGACCCGTCAACGGCGCCGTCTGCCTGCTGCTCGCCCACCGGATGCTGCGGCGCCGCGGGCCGCTGCCGGACGGTCCTGCGGTACCGGTGCGTCGGGTACTGGGCCTCTCTGGATTCTTCGGGTCCACCTCCTTCGTCAGCTGCGGGGTCGCCCAGCTACCGGTTTGGTGCGCGGCGCTGCTGGGTCCGGCGGCTGCCGGCTACTACTCGCGCGCTCTGACGTTGATGGGGCTGCCGCTGAACGCCTTCAACCAAGGGCTGTCCCAGGCGAGCGCCCCTGCTCTGGCAGACAGTGCCACTTCGTTGCCATCGGGTCGACTGCGCCTGTCGAGGAGCGCGGCCTACGACACCATGTGCGCGGCGTCGGCGCTGGCCCTGATCGTGCTCGGGGTGCTCGGCGGTCTGGGACCGGCCGTGCTCCGGCTGCTGCTCGGGCCCGGCTGGGAGCCCGCGGTCCAACTCCTCCCATGGCTGAGTTGTGGTGCCGCGCTCTGCCTGCTCTGCTACAGCGGGCTCTCTTTGGACCAGGTGCGCCATGCTCCGCGCGCCGTCCTGGCCGCACAGACAGCGACCCTGGTCGCCACCGTGGCCGTGCTGGGGCCTGCGGTGGTGTACCGGAGTCTGACCTGGTGCGCCGTGGCGATGGCTGCCGGTTTTGGGGCTGGACATGCCGTGCAGTTGGTGTTGTGGCGACGAGAACGCGTAGTAGAGGTAGGCCGTTTGGTTCGGGCCCACTTGGTGCACGCCGGTGCGGGCGGCGTTCTCTTTCTGGCGACCTGGTCGGCAGCCGTCCATGTGAGAAACCCTGTTCTGGGGCTGTGTCAGGGTGTGTTGGCAGCGCTGCCATGCCTCGGCGGACTCTGGTTGCTGCGCAGTCGGCTGCCGGTGTACGAGGTCGCCGCGCGACGCGTCGCACACAGCCTCACTGTGCCCCCGGTGCTGACGGCCCTGCAGAGCAGGTTTCAGAATCGCGCAGTCCTGAAATAGCCGACGAGATGGCGGTGCAAGGCGGCGAGCAGTGTCAACAACTGCAGGGCCCGGGTCATGGCCTCCGCGAGAGCGGGCTTGCTTCGCTCAACATCCTCAGCAGTCCACTGCTGAAGCGTGCCGCCATGTTCTCGATGGTGTAAACGGATGCGTCCGCGCCGCATGCGTCGGTCAGTGCGGCGAGACGGCTTCGGTCGCGCAGCAGCGCAACGGTGGCTGCCGTGTAGGCATCGGGATCGTCGGGGGTCACGACGGCGTTGCGTCCGTCGGTCAGATACTCGAATTCGGGCGCGTGCCAGGGCCAGGTCGTGGTGACGATAGGTGTGCGCAGGGCAAAGGAGTCGACGGCACAGAGTCCGACTCGGCCGGGCATGAGCATGATGTCGCTGACGGCACCCAGCAGCGCCGCGCGCTGGCCGACCGCGCGGCCGACCGGGATCACGGCGCGTCCGGGGGATGATGCCGCGCTGTCGACGAGGTTCCGGGCCGGTCCGTCGCCGGCAACCAGCAGCCGGAAGCCCGGCAGTTCCTGTGCGACCCGTCGGGCCGTATCCAGGAGGAAGGGAATCCGTTTGGGTGCGTCCAGTCCGCCCAGGAACAGTGCCGTGCGTCCGGCCATCAGCTCGTGATGGTGCCGCAGGCGCGTGGCCTCGACGTACTCGGTCGTCCCGGGCGTCCGTGCGCGGTCGCGGATTTCCGACAGCGCCGCCGTGTCGACCGAGTTGCGAACGACAGTGATGCGTTCCCGGGGGAAGCCTCGCGACGCTACGTGAGCGGCTCCTTCATCGGTGTAGGAGAAGAACCACGCGCCCTGTCGGGTGAGGGCACCCTTGGCCCACGCCTCAAGCCGGTTCTGCGGCTTGGTGAAGGTCCGGCCGTGGCCCCAGAACGCGATCGGGCGGACACGTCGCCCGAGGCGACCGAAGGACTGCCGCAAGAGGAGCGGGTAAGCCTCCAGGTTGTGCAGAGCCTGCTCCAGGACGACCGCGTCGGCATCGGCCATGTGCGGCGCCAGCCTGTGCCAGCTCAAATGCCGCCCACCCGGCGCGGACCACCTCATGGTGGGAACCTCCGTCGCACAGCCACAGGCGGCGGCATCCCTTCTGGCTTCCTGGTCCCTGGCCGGTGAGCCATGAGCCACTTCGAAGGCGACTCCGGCTGTCGCGAGGGCAGCCTCCACCTGCTCGAAGAAGGCCGTCCGGTAATCAGGGACATAAGGCTGCACGACGAGGACGCGTTTGCCTGGTCGCCTCTTCGTGCTCAGCATGCTGCCTCGCAGCGGTCCACCGCTTGTCTGCACACTTGACCCATCGCAGCGCTCCAGGATCGTCGTCGCCGACCGTCCATGTCCTCGCAGTCGCGCTCGCATCCGCAACGCCGCACGGCATCGAATCATCCGGTGGCGTCCCGCATCATGAATTAAAGAGATAACACAGGAATGGCACGGTTCGAGAATTTCAGACCTGAAAATCAGAGACTCCGACGTCACCACTCGAACCTGAACTTCATCCAACCATTCATGCAGGCCGCGAGGCCGGGAAACCCTTCGGAGTCGGCATAATTCATCCGTTTGCCCGGCCCGTTCAGCGGCCTACTCAGTAGCTATTAACAGGAAAATCGGCCTTGCATCGCAAGGGGGTTACCCGATCAGGTGAACAGCCTTCGCCCAACGTCGTTGCGCCTTTGTGCGCCACATATGTGCGAGTACAACTGCGAAGAGAATGGCCTGCGGTGAAAGATCCGGCAATTTCGGAGCAGTCGTGGGCCGAGGCCGTCTCACCAGGAGTGAGCCGGGGCAACGACCTTACAGTCCGAAGGAGTTCGAGATGGCCTTGCAGGCGCCGCCCACCGCGTCACGGCTGATCAAGCGAGCCGCGCACGGCGCGTTGCGGCGCGCCGGGGCCGATCTGGTGCGGTATCCGGGACGTCAGCGGGTGAGGATCATGCGCCGCTACGGTATCGACCGGGTGATCGATGTCGGTGCGAACACGGGACAGTACGGCGCGGATCTGCGGCACTTCGGCTACAGCGGAGAGATCGTCTCCTTCGAGCCGTTGACCGACGCATATGAGGAACTGTGCCGCCGGGCAGCGCGGGATCCGCTCTGGCACACGGAGAGACTGGCCCTGGGTGATGAGACGGGCACCGCGACCATCAACGTCTCGAGGAACTCGGTGAGCTCGTCGCTGTTGCCGATGATGGAACGGCACCGATCAGCGGACCCCGACTCGGAATATGCCAGGAAGCAAACCGTGGATGTGCGGCGGTTGGACGAGGTACTCACCCGCTATCCCGGCCACCACGAGCGCACGCTGCTCAAGATCGACACGCAGGGCTTCGAGCGTCAGGTCCTGCTGGGCGCCGGTGATCTGCTCGACCTCATCGGAGGACTCCAGATCGAACTCTCCCTGGTGCCCCTGTACTCCGGGCAGATCCTGTTCGACGAAGCACTCCAAATGATCACTGCCCGCGGACTGCGCCTGACCTCGTTCGAGCCCGGATTCACCGACCGTGAGACGGGAGAAATGCTGCAACTCGACGGTTTGTTCTTCCGCGGCACAACGGTCGCCGCGAGCTGACGACGAGGAATCGAGGTGCCGCATACCGCTGCGACCTCCAGCAGCCCGCAGATCCCGCAGGGATTCCCCGAAGCGATTGCTGTCGAAAGGAACGCTGATGCCATTGAACGGTTCGCTCCCCACGCGGATCTGCATGCCTCGCCGCTTGGGTGGATGGCGGGCCGCCGGCCTGGGTAACCAGATCTTCCCCTGGGCCAAGGCCTATCTCGCCAGTCGTGAGCTGGGCTTCACACTCGTACAGCCCCCTTGGGGAGGACTGAACCAGCACCAGGGCTATCGGCGTGAGTTCGGCACATCGCGACTGGACTGGCTCGGGCACGCGGCGCTCCGAGCGGCCCTGCCGGTCATGACGGTCACGGACGAGATGATCAGGGCAACCGGAGAGACCGACTACGGTGCGGCCGTGCGTGTGCTCGACGGCGAGTACAAGTGGTCTCAGCGGCGGGCACTCATCTTGCTGCACGAGGGCATGTCCGGTGGCCATCTCGGCATCGCACGGGCCCGTGACTACCTCCGCAACAGGCTGTTGGGGCGCCTTCCCGAGGAGTCCTGCCAGGAGAACCGGACAGCGGATGTACCCCAGCTCCGCGTCGCCGTCCACATTCGCCTGGGTGACTTTGCCCAGAACTCCGCCGGACCCGTACCCGGCGTCTTCAACCGGCGCCTGCCGCTCTCCTGGTATCGATGGGTGCTCGGTGCACTGCAGGAGCAATTCGGTGACCTGCTCCACGTGGACATCGTGAGCGACGACCCCGCATCGGCGGTCCGGATGCTCCCGGAGTGGAACCTGTGCGCTCCTCGGCAACGGACCCCGCTCCAGGACCTCTCGGTCATGGCGACGGCGGATCTGCTCGTGTGCTCGGTCTCCACCTTCTCCATGCTGGCCGCGTTCCTCTCCGACGCCCCCTATGTGTGGTATCGCCCGCACCTGCACGAGCAGGGTGGCTTCCTGAGCATTTGGGGCTATCAGCCTGAGCAGCAGGCGGGGGCGACCGGAGCGAGCATCCGTGCGGAACAGCAGACCGCCGACACGCCGCCCACGCGAGGCCTGGCGATGGACGTCGGCGGAGAGTTTCCACCGTGGTTGACGGAGTTCCTCACCACGAAGGCAGCCTTCAGCAGGCGGACCGCGGACCTGGTCCACTGCGGGGTCGTCCGCTCCGCCGATCCAGCCCTTGCCGCCGTGGCGCCCGCCACCCACCGGGGGTGACCGCCGGGCGCCCTTGCCAGACGCCGACCACTCAGCCGGAACAGGCGGCTTCGGCCGTCCCGCTCGGCAGGATGATGTCGTGAGCCGGCGACCAGTTGTGCAGTCGTCGGCCACCCCTGTCTTACCGGGGGTGGCCGCGGCCGCTTCTCCATCAGGCCGGAACGAACACCACACGGAACATCTTGGGCCAGAACTTCCCGGTGATCAGGAACTGATCCGTTCCGGGGACGGCCGCGATGCCGTTCAGCGTGGATCCCGGGACGAGCTCGTCACCGCGCAGCAGGCCCGACGCGTCGATGGTCGCCGTCACCGCTCCGGTGGCGGGATCGATGCGCATGATCCGGTCGGTGAAGAGCACGTTGGCGTACACGGCGGTGCCGACGCACTCCAGCTCATTGAGGTCATTGACCAGGCGGCTTCCCTCGGTCACGACGACCCCGCCCGTCTTCGCGAGCGTCCCTGGGGCACGGAACGTCAGGCGCGCCGTGCCGTCGCTCGTCACCAGCCGGTGGGATGCCCGCTGGAGGCAGGTGCCCCAGCCCTCGTCGGGGTACGGGACGCGACGCAGTTCCGCGAGCGTCCTGGCGTCGCGCTCGATGGCGATCCGGTTCCGCCAGGTGAGCTGCCACAGGGTCCGGCCGAGCAGGGTGATCCCCTCTCCGAAGAGGGGCGTCGGCAGCGCGGCGCGGACCGCGGGCCGTTTGCCCGGGGGTCCGGCCCGCAATGAGGACCCTGTGGACAGCCCGGTGCTCTCGTAGAGCGTGCCGCCGGCCATCTCCAGGCCCTCGGTGAACGCCTTCGGGTCGTGCGGCAGGACCTGGAGGACCTTGACCCGCAGGCGCTCGACCCGGCGTGCGGCGAGCGGTCGTTCGTCGGCGGCCGCTCGTGCGGGAGCCGCACACCATCCGAAGGCAAGCGCACCCGAGAGGACCAGCGCCCCCGTCCGCCGCAGGCGCTCACGCATCGCACGTACCCTTCGCCCTCAGCGTGGTCCGCAGTGGTGTCACCAGGGGTTGCTGCAGCAGGACGGGCGTGCCGTTCGCGTGGGGTTCCAGGAGGTGCAGGACCAGCGTGCGGTGGGAGTGGGCGGGGAGTTCCAGGTCCAGGGTGTACACGGAGTGGCCGCGTTCCACGCCGGGGGCGAGCAGCGCGGGGCGGCCGTCCAGGGTGGCGCCGGCGAGCTTGGCACCGACGCCCGCGTAGTACGACACCAGGAGCCGGTTGTCGCCCGGCCGGGTGCGGTAGGGCGGTCGGTCGTCCCGTTGCGTGACGTAATCGGGCAGGCCGGAGGTGGGGGCCCGGTTGGTCAGGGTCACCGTCGCCGTGACCGGGCGGTCGTCGCCCGAGCAGCCGCCCGCCTCCCAGACCATGCTCCGGTCGAGGTAGTAGTCCAGCTTGGAGCCCGCAGCGTTGTTCACCACGAGTCCGGCGAAGGGGCCATGGGTGTCCGGGAGCGTGCCCGAGTAGGGGCGTGTTCCGAGGAGGCGCTGCTCCGCCGCGTGAGCGCTCCACACCTTCAGCCGTCCGTCCCGCTCGGCGTCGTGCAGGGCGACGACCAGTGCGGGCAGCAGGCGGGCGTTGTCGGCGGCGGCCATCAGCGGCGTGGCGGCGGCGCGGGCCGCGTCGACGAAGAACGCCTTGCGTCGGGCGACGTTGTCGTACTTCGCGTAGCTGGTCCGTTCGGTGAGGTCCACCACGTTGTCGGCGGTGAGTTCGGTGCCGTCAGCCGTACGAGCCGGGCCGGTGACCCGCAGCAGACGGCTCAGTGTGGCGGGGTCGACGACGATGGCGCCGTCCACGCGCTCGCCGGTGTGATCGCGCCACGCGGCGGCCCAGATACGTGCCGCGTAGGGGAAGTGCGGGCTCATGTTGGAGTTGTTCCACACCTGGGTGGGGTCGCTGCCCCGGTAGCGCGCCGCGAAGTCGGCTCCCAGGTTGACGTCCGCTTTCGCCTTGGCCATCTCGGTGTTGTTGCCGAACCGCTCGAAGGCCAGATGGCCCCGGTCGGCCCGTAGCACGCCGAAGGCTCCCGGCAGGCCGCCGGTGCCGCGTGCCTCGGCGAAGTTCTGGAACGCGAGGAAGTAGCGCCGTTCCCCCTGCAGGCCGAGCATGGACGGCAGGACGCGGGCCGCCACGGACGCGTCGGCCATCACCGGGGCCAGCCGGTCTGTCTGCAACGCGAGCTGGTTCCGGGCCCGGTCGGCCGCCGGCAGCCAGGTGGACCTGGGCAGCCCGTGCACGTCGGCCTGCACCTCAGCCGCCACCCGGGCGGCCCTGACGATGTCCGGGGTGTGCCTCTGCACCACCCTGAGGGCCTCTGACATCCCGGCGCCGTCGCTGTGCGCGGTGGGCTGCGGCAGGGCGTGTGCCAGGGGAGCCAGGACGTCGCCGGCCAGTCGGTCCGTCGCGTACGCGGCGCCGCGCACGGTCCTCAGCGGGCCGCCGAGGAAAGGCAGTTGGGCGCCGGTGTACCAGGCCGGGCCGATGGTGAGGCGGTGCGCGCGAGCCGCATGGGCGGCTGCTGAACGTACCGCCCGGTCGCGTTTCTGCGCGGACGAGGGAACCGCAGGGGAGGCGGAGGCCGGCGCGGGCGCGGCCGCCACCGACTGCCGCAGGGTGTCGAGGTCCCGTTGGGCCGCGAGCAACTCGGAACGGGCGAGCAGCCCGGTGACGCCGATCCAGACGGCACCGGCGAGCGGGAGCGCCCCGCCGGCCAGCAGGGCGATCCGGAGAATGCGACGGCGGCGCGGTGCCCGGTCGCCGGGGCGGCCGGGCCCGGCCGTGCGGCCAGCGTCCCGGCCGGGGCCGGGACGCTGTGGTTCCGCTGTCCGGAGGTCTTGCCGCGTCATGAATTACGGCGGCGGCGCACGGCCAGCAGCGTGCCACTGCCCACCGCGAGCAGTGCCACCGCGCTGCCGCCCACGGTCATGGCCGTCTCACCGCCCGTCTGCGCGAGACGGGCGTGCTGCGACCGGCTCACCGGGTCGACGGAGTTGTTGCGCCCGTCGTCCGTGAAGTCCACGTTTTTTCCGTGATGTCCGTGGTGTCCGTGGTGTCCCGGCTTGCCGTGGTGGTGCGGCGGCCGGTGGGTGTGAGTCGGGGTCGGAGTCGGGGTCGGAGTCGGCGTTGGCGTTGGCGTCGGGGTCGGGGTCGGGGTCGGCGTCGGGGGCGGAGGAGCGCCGACCCCGCCCCGCACGTAGATGGTGACGCCGACACTGGGGTCGGGGTCGTCCGAGCTGAGCCGGAAGACGTGGAAGCCGGTGACGGTCGTCGCCGGGATGTGCACGGTCCCTGCCACCATTCCGTTGCCGTCGGCCTGGAAGTGACCGAGTTCGACCGGCGTTGATTCCAGCACCGCCGTGACGCCGGTCCCCGCGGGGAAGGCCCTCGAGCTGAAGCTCAGCGGGTCTCCGGCCGTCACGGTGGTGGCACTGACGCCCAGCGTCTCCGACGACCCTGGCGGATACTGCTGTGCGTGAGCGGTCTGAGCTGCCGTCAGCGGTGCGGCGACGAGCAGGACAGCGGATGCTGCCGATGCCAGTGCGACGCGCCATCCAGGCGATGTCCTCATTTTCTTCATTCACTCTCCTCGACTTCGGTACGGGCCGGGCGGTTGCGCGTCGGTCGTACTCAAGATCTGGATGTTCAAGACCTGCGTACATGGAATGAATGGGACATATCAGGGTCCGTTAACGTGGCGTCGCCCAGAAGTCACCGGATGGGGTAGCCCTCGCTTCTCGATGGCCCAAGCGGGCGCGCCGGTGAGTGATCGCGCCGCGTGCGTCGCCCGGGTCGTTCGACGGGCCGACATGGGGGTGGCTTCCCCGCTCCGGACGTGCGAGTCCCTATGGTCGGCTGTGCGCAATGGGAGCAGAATGCCCTGATTGGGGCGGTTCCCCCGGCTCTGTGAGGGATGCAGCTTGGAATTCCACGCTTTTCTGAAGGCTCTTGCCAGACGCTGGCCGACCGTCGTGGTCTGTCTGGTACTCGCGGTCGGTGCGGCAGCCGCCGCGACGGGCTTGAGTACCCCTGTCTACGAGGCAAGGACTCAGCTCTTCGTCGCCACCCACAGTGGTGAGGATTCCGCCCAGCTGAACCAGGGGCAGAGTTTCTCGCAGGCGCGTGTGCAGTCGTACGCGGAGATCGTGACCACCCGTCAGGTCACCGAGCCCGTGGTCAAGGAGCTGGGGCTGCGCAGCACACCGGAGGAACTGGCATCACGGATCACCGCCACCGCCCCGCTCAACACGGTGCTCATCGACATCGCCGTCCGGGATACCGCGCCCGAGCGGGCGGCGCGCATCGCCAACGCCGTGGCGGAGCGGTTCAGCGAGGTCGTCGAGCGGCTGGAGACGCCCAAGCTCAACCCTGGCGACGCGCAGCACGGAAAGATCCGCGCGGACGGCAAAACCGTATCGTCACCCGTTTCCCTGGGCATCACTCAGGAGGCCGTCGCCCCCACCCAACCCGTCTCGCCCCGCCCGCTGTTGAATCTGTCGGCAGGGCTGCTCGGCGGACTGCTGCTGGGTGCCGCAGTGGTCGCCCTGCGCGAGACCCTCGACACCACGTTCAAGACCAGCGAATCGCTGAGCGAGTTCACCGAGCTGCCCGGCCTCGGCACCATCCCCTACGACAGAAACGCCACGAGGCGGCCACTCGTCAGCACCGACGCGCGCTCCAAGCGCGCCGAGGCCTTCCGCAAGCTGCGCACCAATCTGCAGTTCTCACAGGTCGACGACCGGCCCCAGGTCATCGTGGTGACGAGTTCGGTGCCCGGTGAGGGCAAGACCAACACCGCGGTGAACCTCGCCCTCTCGCTGGCCGAGGCAGGCGTCTCCACGTGCCTGGTGGACGGCGATCTGCGCCGCCCGTGCGTGGCCTCGACCTTCGGCCTGGTCCAGGACGCCGGTCTGACCACGGTCCTCATCGGGCAGGCCCGCATCGAGGACGTGATGCAGCAGGCCGAGGGCCGGCTCTCGGTGCTCACCAGCGGCGCCGTGCCGCCGAACCCCACGGAGCTGCTCGCCTCGGGGCGCATGGAAGAGGTGCTGCGTGAGCTGGCGGACACCTACGAGGTCGTGATCGTCGACACCGCGCCGCTGCTGCCGGTCGCCGACACCGTCGGACTCGCCTCGCTCGCCCAGGGTGCGCTGCTCGTCGTCCGTGCCGCCAGGACCAGCCGGGACCAGGTTCGCGCCGCCGCGGCATCGCTGGACCGCGTGGGCGTCCGCGTCCTCGGCACCGTCTTCAGCATGGCTCCGGCCCCCAAGGGCGACCGCTACAGCGCCTACGGGGCCTACGGAGAGCTGCCCGCTCCTCGTGTCTCGGCCGCTCAGGAAAAAGCAGGCGCACGTGGCACAGGCCGGCAATGACCCGGGTCCTGTTCGTCTGCACGGGCAACGTGCACCGTTCGGTACTCGCCGAGCGGCTGCTGGCTGCCAGGCTTCCGCCCGGCTCGGCCGTGCGGCCGGAGAGCGCCGGCACGCAGGCGTGGCACCGCTACGGCATGCACGCCCCCACCAGGGCGGTGCTGGAGGAGCTGGGCGGTGACGGATCGGGGTTCGTGGCCCGCCCGCTCACCGCGCAGCTGGTCGCGGAAGCGGCGCTGGTGCTCGGGCTCGCACGTGAGCACCGGGAGGCGGCCGTGCGTCTGGTGCCGTCGGCGCTGCGGCGCTGCTTCACCCTGAAGGAGTTCGTCCGTCTCGCCGCCGGGTCCCCCCGCGGAGCGCGCAACACGGAGGACCGAGTGGATTCGGCGTGCCGTGATGCCGTGGTGGCGGACGCGGCGGCCCGCAGAGGTGCCGTCCCCCCCGTCCCGCCGGCCGAGGACGACATCGCGGACCCTGAGGGGAGACCCCGGGATGTGCTGTACGGGTGCGCCCGCGAGATCGACACGATGGTGAGCAGGCTCGCCGGGCTGCTGGACGGGGAGGGGGTAAGGCTCTGAATCCCTGTGATCACAAGGTGTCCGGTATCCGCACCAACGCGGTGCGATGGCCGCCCACCGCTCCCGCAGGGGGCGTCGGCGGCCGGGAGCTCCGGGGCCCGCGCAGGGTGCCGGGTCGGAAGCCACTCGGTGCCCCGCACATCGCCGTACCGCATCGCCCGCAAGGGAAGCCGCTGCCGCACACACCTCCCGACCGACCATGACGGTGCAAGGCCCGACACCTCGGTCACCCGGTCTGAGACCATAGGGGACGTGAATGAGATTCGGCGCGGCACGCTTCAGGAGCAGACCTTCTACGAGCAGGTCGGCGGTGAGGAGACCTTCCGCCGGCTGGTCCACCGTTTCTACGAGGGAGTCGCCGAGGACCCGTTCCTGCGGGCGATGTACCCGGAGGAGGACCTGGGACCGGCCGAGGAGCGGCTGGCCCTGTTCCTGATGCAGTACTGGGGCGGCCCCACCACCTACAGCGAGAACCGCGGCCACCCCCGGCTGCGCATGCGGCACGCCCCGTTCACGGTGGACCGGGCGGCACACGACGCCTGGCTGCGGCACATGCGGGTGGCGGTCGACGAACTCGGGCTGTCCGAGGAGCACGAGACGACGCTGTGGAACTACCTGACGTACGCCGCCGCATCGATGATCAACACCCCGGAATGACGAACAGCTCTCGCTGAACGCCCCATTCCGGTCGCGCACGGCCGTATCCGGGTGAGGGGTTCGTCCTCGCACCCGCGCGTGCGCCGTAGCAAGCCCGGCCCCAACCCCACCTGCCCCACCGTCACCGGCACCCGCACCTCCACCTACAGCACCGGCTACCTCCCGGACACCGACGCACGGCGGGTCGCTGGACATGCGCGACCGCGTGGCGCTGGAACCGGAGTCCGACCACATCGGGGTGTGGCCGGACGACACGGAGCGGCGCTCTTCCACCGGGAGGCTCAGCGCACGCTGACGCCCAGAGACCCGAGCCCAGCCCGCCGTACGGCGACAGACCCGTACGGCGTGCGCAGCCTGAGCCACGCCCCCGAGGAGAACAGCCCGATGCCGGCCGGATCGGCACCCTGCCGCAGGAAGCCCAGGGACTGGGCGGCGTGCACGGCCCGCACCGGAAGCCCGGTCCGCCCGATCTCCCGGGACCAGATGTCCCGCCCGATCCGGTCCAGCTCCGCCCGGGTACGGCCGTCCGGCGCCAGCTCCTCCGTACGGGACCGGAACTCGCTGACCGCCGCGGCGACGGTCGCCCGCAGCGCGTCCGGCGCGGGCAGCCCCGGCTCGGGCTGCCAGCCGCCGCGCGGCGGCAGCACACCGGCCCACGGCGGACCGGTGACCGCGGCCGGTACGGCGGCGGTGGCCGCGCGCTCGTCCACGGACTCCAGGAACTCACCGGCGGAGACGGTCACGTCGAGGGTGACGTCGAGGCCCTTCTCGTAGGGCTTCGCCAGCCGTACCGCGCGGACGGCCAGCACCTCGAAGGACGGCGGCCGGCCGAAGACGGCGAGTGCCGTGCCGGCCGCCTGCAGACGCACCGCGGCTCCACGGTCGTAGCGGAGCAGCCGGGAGAGGAAGGCGGCGAGGTCGGCCGCCTCCGTCTCGTCGGCCAGGTGCAGCACCGTCATGCGGCGACGGCCTCCTCGTCGGCGTCCTCGGGCCCGTCCATGTACTCCTGGAGGAACTCCCGCTCCTCCGCGGTGATCCGGCGCGGCCGCTGGGCCTCGAAGTCGAACGGCACGACCACCGTCGAGGCCCGCACATAGACCAGGTCGGCGTCCTTCACCTCATAGGCGATGGTGAAGGACGCGGCCCTGATCTCGGTGACCCACAGCTCGATGTCGACCGGGTGGTGCCGGTGGACGAGCTGGCGCTTGTAGTCGATCTCGTGGCGCGCCACCACGGACCCCTGCTTGAACTCCTTGTCCGGGCGGAACAGGAAGTTGATACGGGCTTCCTCCAGGTAGCGGATGAAGACCGCGTTGTTGACATGGCCGTACGCGTCCATGTCGGACCAGCGCAGGGGGCAGCGGTAGATGTGGCGCAAGATCGATCAGCCCCGGGTCAGCTTCTTGTAGGTGGCACGGTGCGGACGCGCGGCGTCCGGGCCGAGCCGCTCGATCTTGTTCTTCTCGTACGACTCGAAGTTGCCCTCGAACCAGAACCACTTGGAGTCGCCCTCGTAGGCGAGGATGTGGGTGGCGACGCGGTCGAGGAACCACCGGTCGTGGGAGACGACCACGGCACACCCGGGGAACTCCAGCAGAGCGTTCTCCAGGCTGCTGAGGGTCTCCACGTCCAGGTCGTTGGTCGGCTCGTCGAGGAGCAGCAGGTTGCCGCCCTGCTTCAGGGTCAGCGCCAGGTTGAGCCGGTTGCGCTCACCACCGGAGAGGACACCGGCCGGCTTCTGCTGGTCCGGGCCCTTGAAGCCGAAGGCCGACACATACGCGCGGCTCGGCATCTCGACCTGACCGACGTTGATGTAGTCGAGCCCGTCGGACACGACCTCCCACAGCGTCTTCTTCGGGTCGATGTTGGCGCGGCCCTGGTCGACGTACGAGATCTTGACGGTCTCGCCGACCTTGATGTCACCGGAGTCCGGCGTCTCGAAGCCCTGGATCATCTTGAACAGGGTGGTCTTGCCGGCACCGTTCGGACCGATGACGCCGACGATCCCGTTCCGCGGCAGCGTGAAGCTGAGGTTGTCGACGAGGACCTTCTCGCCGAAGGCCTTGCTGAGCTTGTCGACTTCGACGACGACGTTGCCCAGGCGCGGGCCCGGCGGGATCTGGATCTCCTCGAAGTCCAGCTTCCGCATCTTCTCGGCCTCGGCGGCCATCTCCTCGTACCGGGCGAGACGCGCCTTGGACTTGGCCTGCCGCCCCTTGGCGTTCGACCGCACCCACTCCAGCTCTTCCTTGAGCCGCTTCTGCCGCTTGGCGTCCTTCTGGCCCTCGACCTTGAGACGGGTCGCCTTGGTCTCCAGGTACGTGGAGTAGTTGCCCTCGTACGGGTAGGCGCGCCCGCGGTCGAGCTCGAGGATCCACTGGGCGACGTTGTCGAGGAAGTACCGGTCGTGGGTGATGGCCACGACGGTGCCCGCGTACTTGGCGAGGTGCTGCTCCAGCCAGTTCACGGACTCGGCGTCGAGGTGGTTGGTGGGCTCGTCGAGGAGCAGCAGGTCGGGCGCCTCGAGGAGCAGCTTGCACAGCGCGACGCGGCGCTTCTCACCACCGGAGAGGTTGGTGACGGGCCAGTCGCCCGGGGGGCACCCGAGGGCGTCCATGGCCTGCTCGAGCTGCGCGTCCAGATCCCACGCGTTGGCGTGGTCCAGCTCCTCCTGCAGCTTGCCCATCTCGTCGAGCAGCGCGTCGGAGTAGTCGGTCGCCATCAGCTCGGCGATCTCGTTGAACCGGTCGAGCTTGCCCTTGATCTCGGCGACACCCTCCTGGACGTTCTCCAGGACGGTCTTCTCCTCGTTCAGCGGGGGCTCCTGGAGCAGGATGCCGACGCTGTAGCCGGGCGACAGGAAGGCATCGCCGTTGGACGGCTGCTCCAGTCCCGCCATGATCTTCAGCACGGTCGACTTACCGGCACCGTTCGGCCCGACAACGCCGATCTTCGCTCCCGGCAGGAAGTTCAGGGTGACATCATCGAGGATCACCTTGTCGCCGTGCGCCTTGCGCGTCTTGCGCATGGTGTAAATGAACTCAGCCAAGAGAAACCGTCCGGCAGCTTGAAATCTGGCAGTGGGCAGATACACCCCATCTTGCCTGAACGCCAGGCTTGGGTGTTAACCCGTTTGGTGCGGGGGCTGTGACCTGGGGTTTCGTGACCGGGCGGAGGTGGCTCGTCTGTCACTGTCGGTCGCCGTTGGGTGGCCTCGGGCACCCTCGCACGGCCCAGGGACGGCCCGGCGTGGGGCACGGATCAAGCACTGGAGGGGCAGGTCCGGGACCGGACCCATGGGGCATCGGGCGGCAGGCTCGCCGTCGGCTGTCGGCTGTCGGCTAGCGGTTGATCGGGATCTCGTACACGATCTCGCAGTGCGCGGCGGGCACCACGATGTCCGCCGTCTCCACGGGCCGCCCCTGGTCGCTGAAGTACGTCCGCCGGATGTGCGTGACGAGCGCGGCCTTCTGGATGCCGAGTATCGACGCCTCCTCGGCGGTCGCCTGCCTCGGCTCGGGCTGCTCCACGGCGTGGCTGACGGTGACCCCGATCGCGGCCATGCGGTTCACGACACCCGCCCCCGCGTGCGGCCCTCCCTCGGGGAGGACGACGAGAGTGCCGGCGGTGAGGTCGTACGGCTCCCAGCTCGTGGACAGCTGCACCGGCCTGCCGTCGGCCAGGAACTCGTACGTCGTCCGGACGCAGAGGTCACCCTCGGCGATGCCGAGCCGCGCCGCGATGTCCGCCGGCGCCGGGACCTTGGCATCGGTCCGGCTCTCCCAATCACCCTGCTTGCCCGCGGCCTTCATATCCGCGCGGAACGGCGATCCGCCGGGCTGCTCCCGGGCCGCCGACCGGACGACCCGGACCCGCTTCCGGGGCTCGGCGACGTACGTGCCCGACCCGGCGCGGCCTTCCAACACACCCTGGGAGATCAGCAGCTCCTGCGCGCGGCGGACGACGTTCTCACCCACGCCGCACTCCTGGCCGATCTGGGCGCGAGAGGGCAGACGGTCCCCGGGCTCCCATACATGCTCCGCGATCCGCCGCCGGAGTTCGTCGGCGATGCGGAGATAGGGCGGCTGCTGAGGCATATGGAAAATCTAGTCCACGCTCCAATCTAGTTAACTAGATTCACTGAAAGTGATCGCCGGTTGACGGAGTCTGCCCTGTGCCCGCTTCGGGAGTTAGCGCGGCAGCCATCGCTGCCCGGCTGTCGGCCGTCGGGCTCTCCGCACGCGTGGAGGAGCACGACCGGTACGCGTCGGTCGAAGCGGAAGTGCCGGACTCGCTGTCCGCCGATTTATGGCGGGAGGTCCTGGAAGCGGTGGCGGAAGCAGATCAGTTCTGTCTCGTCGCCACCAGCCTGAACGGCCGCACCCTCTGGGCGGTCGTACGCAAAGCGGTCCCCACGACGGGCGATGTCGGGCCCACGGCTCTAACCAGGTCGGATGCCGTGGGCTTCTGTCGTTGTCGGTTGGCGTCGGTTGACCTCGCACGGCCCAGGGACGGCCCAGAAATCGCGCCGGTGGTACGTGCCGGGAAGGTGCATCACCTGCTGCACGCACTGACGATGCCCAGAACCACCAAGGCCACGAAGAACATCGCTACGCAACCGCCAATGGCGCTCTCCGCCTCCGCGACGATCCCCTTGGGCTTCGGGCGGGACTTCTCGTAGTCCTGCATCCCTCGTGCTACCGCGCGCCTGATTTCGTCCTCGTCCACGGAGTCCCCCAAGCCAGTCACTGTGTTCTGAACGGCCCCGGTCAACCTACTTGCTGCACCGCCGCCGCTCGCTCCATCGGCGCGCACAGTGGCTGGCATTGACCTCTTCGTCCCGAAGCAACTTGGGTGTGACCGCTGCCTTGGTTTCGTACGTCTCTCAACTGTGCTGATGGTCCGCAGGCGTCCGTGCTCGCCCGCGGTTGTTCGTCGGCGATGTCACGCAGTTGGACACTCACCCCCGACCACACGATGCGGCCGGCCGGGGCTTGGTCAGGGCCGACGCGGTAGAGAATGGCAAGGTGGACATAGCTGCCGAACTGCACACTCTTACTGCCTCGTTGTCGCGGGAAGGGGGGCTTCGGCCGTGTGGTCGACAAGGCCGGCGGATCCGTCCCGGAACTCGTTCGCCAAGTGGCCGCCGAGGCCGAAGAGGCTTGGAAGCACTATGCAGTGGAAGGTGCATTCGGTCCGGACACACCGGTAGAAGTCGACGACGCACTTGCGCGGATTGACGCAAAACGCGCGGTAGAACTCCTGACCTACCTGGCGGCCCATGACCTCGTTTTCCCGGGCTCAGGACGCCGTGACCGCACCCACGCCCGCAGAGCGGCGGAACGTGTTGTCCGCCTGCTGGGCTACGAGGCTGTCTGGTACACGAACATCACCGATCTCTCGCCCCGAGCACGGGCATGGAATCCGGTAACACGGCATACCGTCGACGGCGTCGTTGCGGGTACGAGCGCTCACTTCACCGTGGTGCTGTTGCAGGTGGGTGAGGCCTGAGCCCGGGCACTAGGATCGCTACTGATTCCCAATGTGGATGTCAACGCCTGACTCGTGACTGGCTGTAGCCACCTCAGCCAAGGCTGGCAGCGCGAAGTGGCGGGCTGCCCTCGAAGGGACGACCGTCGCGTAGGAGTGCCCAAAGGACGTTCAGGCGGCGGCGCGCGAGGGCGATGACGGCCTGCTTATGGGTCTTCTTCTCGGCCCTTTTGCGTTCGTAGTACGCCTTTGAGACTGGACAGCATCGGGCCGCGACCTGGGCGGACATTAGAAGACCCGCATCAGGCGGCGGCAGTAGCGACGAGGTCGGCGCATATTGCCGCTGATCCGGCCCGAGTCCTTCGGAACGGGTGCCAGGCCGGCGACACCGGCAAGGCGATCGGCGGTGCCGAAGACGCTCATGTCGCCGCCGGTATGGGCTATGAACTCGGCGGCTAGGACGGAGCCGATGCCGGGCATGCTCAGGATGACCTCGGCGTGCGGGTGGTCGCGAAACCGGCTCTCGATCAGGGCGTCGGTCTCGGCGATCTCCTCATCGAGGGCCATCACCTCCCTCGCCAGCCTGGCCACGACGGCCGCGGCCAGCTTCTCTCCGGGAACGGCGGTGTGCTGGGCCTCGGCAGCTTCGATGGCGGTGGCCGCGACGAGCCTGTAGTTGCGGACCTTGCGGTTCTTCAACCAGAGGGCCAGGTGGTTCCTGCCAGTCCGACGCAGGGCGGCCGGCGTCTGGTAGCCGGTCAGCAGGACCAAGGACGCCTTCGAAGTGCTGTAGTCGAAGGCACGCTCCAGGGCCGGGAAGTACCCCAGCATCTGGGCCCGCATCCGGTTGATCGCCCTCGTGCGGTCCGCGGCCAGGTCCAAGCGGCGAGAGGTGAGGATGCGCAGGTCGACGGCGATGTCGTCGCCGCGGTGCATCAGCTGGAGGTCGCGGCGCATGCGGGCCTGGTCCGCGATGATGAAAGCGTCCTTCGCATCGCTCTTTCCGTCGCCCCGGTAGGAGCCGGAGGCGTGGTGGACGGTGCGGCCGGGGATGTAGAGCACCTGCTGCCCGTTGTCGGTCAGCATTGCGATCATCAGCGCGGCCCCGCCGGCATTGAGGTCGATCGCCCACGTCACTGGCTCTCCCTCGCTCAGCGCGAGGACATCCGCGATCAGTTCCAGCAACGCGGTCTCGTCGTTGGCCACCCGCCGCGACAGCCTGCGTCTGCCCTCCGCGTCGATCACCACGCAGTGATGCTCGGTCTTGCCCGCATCCGTACCGGCCCACAGTTCAGGCACGGCCACCTCCGGAATCGTTCCTGTTCGAGTTCCAGCAGACGACCTCGCCAGCGTGTCCTTACCAAGCGATCTTGCCGCGCGTATCCCAATCAGTGGCCGAGTCGTCGCGGGGCGCCAGGCGGCCAATCAGTAGAAGCCACTCCTGCGGCATGAGATTGACAGCCACACCCGGTGCCCGTGAGCCTCCCGATCCTACGAGTGACCGGAATCAACCCACCAACAACGTAAGGAACTTGATTGGGTGAAGTCGGGTCGTTCGCCCGTGGGTTGAACTGGCCGGCCGATACTGCTGCTGTTCGTGAGGTATGCGCAGGGCGGTTTGGCTGACACCGAGAGAGCGGCGCGGGAAAGGATCCGGCTGCAAGCCGTGGCCCGTTTCGATGCCGGGGATACGAACAGGGACATCGACGCCGCGTTGTGGGTGTCGGAGCGGTCCGTGGAGCGATGCGGCGGAGCCTGGCGCGAAGGCGGTGCAGCGGGCGTCGCTCCGAAGAGCTCGCCGGGCCGCCCGAGGTTGTCTGATTGAGTACCTTGATGGTCTCGATCAACCCCAAGCGTCCGATTACGGGCCCACGCCGAGGTTGTCGGTCGGTTCATACACCGCATTCAGAGGCACCGGGGCCAACATAAGCCTCCAATGAATGAGCGTATGCCATTCTGGTGTAAGCCAAGTCGCTCCGCCTCCCGGAGAGCTCCTCCTGCAAATCGCGGATTCTGGCGGCGGTTTCCTTCCCCTCTTCTTCGCCGTGCTGAGCCATCTGCTGTTTTTCGATATTGATCTTCGCTTCGAGTTGCGCGATCTCGCTTTCCAGTCTACGGCAGTCTTCCTCGGCTTTACGTGCCCGCTCCTGCTCTCGTCGCAGCTTCTCCTGCAATTCATCTGTTTCCAGGCGCAGCTTGGCAATGGCCTCTGCTGCATGGCCCCGCTCGCTGTGATGGGATGCCTTCAGGGATCGCATATTAGCCCGAAGGTCACTAACCTGTTTCCGCTTCAGCTTGATCTGCTTCTCTAACTCTTCGGATTTCTTCTTTGCGGCACAGACTTCACTATCCTTATCGGCGAGCTGTAGGTGTAGTTGCTCAATCCGAGAGGCCTCTCCCTGCTGTTCCGCCAAGGCCCTCTGCAGTAGGTGGCGCAGGTGAGATGCATCGTCGGGGCCAAGTGGAACACCAGCGTCGTGGGCCTCACGAATCAGGCCGGTAATGAAAGATACTGAAGGAATCCGATGCCCGCTGAGGAAGCGAGACACAACAGACTGATCCTGGTGAATGCGCAGCGCATACCGGCGAATACTGATGTCCAAGTGCGAAAAGAGAGATCGCAAGCCCTCGGCCAATTCCCTCCTCGTCGGCGAGAGGTTTCTTGCCACCGGCTTGATTGGCCCAATAGTAGAAACCTGTGCGCGGAGATCCTGCGCCACTTTTGGGTTGTTCGGCATCGGTCTAGCTCTCTTTCAGCCCCAAGACTTCGCGGCGCCTAATTTGGCTCCATCGGCGCCTTCGCGTCCTTCGAAACCATCCGTAATCCTGGCGAGCCTGCAACGCGGAGCGGATGGTGACGAGCGATGCCACAATACTGCTGACTTCGACCAGAGATGCGCCCTGGCAGATCAGGACGGTTCCCGTCACAAGGACGGCGACAAAGGCCAAAAGATCGCGCGATCGGGAAGCGTGAGGGCATGTCATTGAGGCCTCCGAATACAAGTGGCTGAGTCACTCTCAAGTCTTCATCAGTGCTGAGGTGTTGCGGCAGTCTGCAACAGTTGCCACTTGCTGCAACGCAGGTCAGCGAAGGTTCCCTTCGATGACCGCCCATCGAGAGGGGTTGACGGCTGTGCCGATGTCGGCTCCGGCGGCCTGTCGCTGAGCCGGCAGGCCGGTAACGACTTCAACGATGGCGCTCAGGCGCCGTTGCAGCATCCCCGGGCGCACCCCCTTGCCGCGGAGAGTCTCAGTTGCGGTCTCGATTGCCGCTTGCTTCGTACCCGGTGGCTGAGACGCCTCGGACACTTACGCTCCTGATCAGAAACGGAGGAGAACCGGGATGGCGGTCGAGTACTTCACGTTGGTCTGCGACGAGGTGCCTCACGACCTGTTCTCGTCCGCCCCGGTCGCTGTCCACTCGACGTAGCCCAGGTCGTACGTCGGCTGACTGGCCTAAGACCGTGTCCTACGTGGTGAGGCAAGATGCGGGCACACCTTGGTGGGCCGGTCAGATCATCTCGTGCTGCCACCGTGTTGGGCCGTCGAGTGCCGCTGCCGTCCGCCGTCGTTGCCGTCAGTACTGCCGTCGGCGCCGCTGCTGTGTGACCACCACCTCAGGAAATCACGTGGCGAACGCGCTGGCCGTCGTCTGCCCCCGTTGCAGAGCAACATGGCGCTGGCCGTGACAACGCGGCACATGTGCGTGCCAGGCCCCTCCTCTCCGACAGGACCCGCCGGGTAGGTCCCAAAGGCGCCCTCGACAGCGTCCGGCACCTCACCGACACTGATCGGCGTGGGGGACAGTGCGATGTGGGTCGCAGCTTTCACCGGCGGCACGGCCGTCTTCGCGAGCTGGGTGACCAACCTGGGGAACGTGCGGGCCGCCCGGGTCCAAGCCGAAGCCTCGGCACAGGCTCAGCACCGTGGACGAGTACGGGAGTTACGGCGGGCCGCATACCTTGATCTAATGGAACGCGCCCATATCGTGGGGGAATTGTACCGAAGGGTCTTGGACGCGTTTCACGAGATCCCCAGCCCGGACCAGCAGCTGACGCGCCTTGAGGATCTGCGTTCGGAGCTACGTGAAGCCTACGCTCCTCTCATGCACAGCGTCCGTGTCGTGGTCCTGGAGGGGCCGTCTGCGACCGCCGCAGCGGCCCAGGCTGTCCTGGACGCAGCGCTGAAGGTCAACCGGTGTCTTTGGCACATCACCCGCGGTGACGCGGACGCGCGCGCTCGCTTCGACGAAGTGCGGGAGGCGTATCTGCGGTGCCAGGGGCGGTTTGTCGAATCGGCGCGCACGGCGATGGAGGCATCCTGATCAGCCGCTGCCCCCACTAGCCACCGGGCTTTGATGAACGTCGACCACGTCAACTCCTCCCCAGGCCGATCACAACTGTGCGGAAGACTCACGATCGCCGCTTTACAAGTTCGCTCGCTGGATCAGGCGACATCCCGGAACCGGTCCTCCTGGCTGCCCCGCATTCCAGCCGAGGCCGCCGTTGTCCGCCCTGGTCCGGCACCGTTGATGTCAACCGCTGTTGCCGAGGGCTTGGTTGGCTTGCCGCTCGGCCGGGAGCGTGCGCCCCAGCGCCGCAGCCGGGCGAACGGCAGGCCAACGCGTGACATCGCGGATCAGCTCGCTTGGCTGGCGCGCCATTCCAGGGCCTGAGGCTCTTCCGTGAACTCGACAAGGTGCTGGCCGGCGTACCGCTGCAGGGCATCACGCACCTGGGCTGGCGTGACGCGGAAGAACTCCTTTCGGGCATTGACGCGGTTTACTCGGTGGTCGGCGAACTCCTGGTGCAGTTGTGACTCCAGCCCCACCGCGTCCTTGCTGAAGATCAGCGCATGGACGTCGAACCGGAACGGTACTGATGCACCACTCAGTTCGTATACGCGCTCCAGTGGCTCCAATCGCCGCGTCATTCCGATCTTGACCATCCGCTCGCCGAAGGCGCCGATGTTGGAGATCACGTACACGTAACCTGCGCGGACATTGGCGGCGCGTGCCTCGACGGAGCTGAGCGCCTCTTCGATCTCTGCGAGTTTGGCTTCCATCTCCGCCACGGCGTCGGCGTCCCCGCGATCCCGGAGTCGGTCCAGAGCCGCCTGGTAGTGGCTCAACTCCTTCTGGAGCTTCTCCCGCTCGCGATCCAACTCCCTTTGAGCGGCGGCCTCTTCCTTCTCACGCGCCCGGATCTCTCGCTGAGCTTCCTTCTCCTCTTCCTTCTTCTGCAGGAAGTCCGCAGTCAGCTCCAGTTCACGCACACGGGCGTCGTGGTAGGCATCGGAGATGCGGATGTTCATCGTTGCACCGAGCTTTGCGATGGTCTCCCGACTCTTGTAGAGGCGGTCAACGAGCGAGTTCAGACGGTGGGGGCGCATGGAGCGCACCGCGTAATCTGCCTCGGCGTTGTATGCCCTGAGCATGAGCTTCGAGAAGTCCCGGACCATCTTCCGCCCGGCGCTGGCCGACCCGTTGACCGTCCAGTGCTGAACTGCGAGGACGGCTTGGTCGGTACGCGCAAGGTTCTTGATCTCGTCCTTCAGCGAATCCAAGCGAGTGCGGTAGGCAATGGCATCCTGCAACTGGTGACGGTAGGCGTAGATACCGACCTGTTGGAGCATCGCCGTTTCATCGGTGATCACGACTTGGGCCTGGAGTTCGGCAAGCCGGCTGCTTGCCTTGTAAATTTCCTGCCTGACCCTCTCCGCCTCCTTCCGGACGCGGTCAGCTTCCTTGGCGGCCTTCTTCGCCTCCGCCTTCTCCGTCTTCACCTCGTCCCGAGCCCTTTGGCGGATCTGCTCCGCCTCAGCTTCTGCAGCTTCGCGCACAGCTGCGGCTTCCTCGCGCGCCACACGCAGGGCATCGAGGACCTGGACGGCGTCCATGCCGTGCGTGCTAGTTATCCACGTGCGCAACTGTTCGATCTCTTGGCTCTCGTCGCGACGACGCCTGCCGAACAAACCAGTGCGGCGAGCCTGCGGGATGGGAGACTGCGAGGGCGTAGCGGCCCCTGCATCGACTACCGGGGTGTCGTGCGTAGGGCCTGATGGCGCGGTTGGCGCTGCGAGGGCACTCGTTGCCTGGCCTGGCAACTCCGTGGGGCCAGCGCCGACGTCCACGGCACTGTCGGGTACCCAAAGCTGCCAACCCGGCGGCGGCGGTGGCCACGAGGGGTCGGGATGCCAGCCGGGAGGTGGCATCCATCCAGGAGGCGGCGTCGGCCAGCCTGGCGCCGGATTGAACCGATACGTCATCATCGTGCCCCCCAACCCGGCCTGTCCCCACAGACCGATACTGGCTTCACAGCCCGCGCCCCTCAGAGTGCGGAGAGTTAGTAGACCGAGGTTACTATCCCTCCCCCGGCTCTAGATCCACCCCCTGAGCTTGGCTTGGGCGATCTAGGGAGCACAGAGAGCGGCGTAGCGTCTGCTGGTTGCCGAATTGGCGCCCGATGTTCCCGTGGTCCCCGCACTATTTGGCACGAGCCGACTGGACTACGGACCCGCTGCGTTGGGGACCTCCGCTTTAGGAGTTCGATCCGAGCCTGCTCCGGTTGCTGCCGGCGACTGGTGCGACGGCCGGACAGAGTCACTGGTGTGCGCCCCCGCCCAGCGTCGTTGATGTCAGCCGTGGATGTCAGGAGCCTTCTGATCCGTAGCTCCACAGAGATCGGTCGGAGACGGTCATGCGGGTCGCGGTGAGTGCCGTGGGAGTCAGCGCCGGGTGTTGACGGTTGCTGGGGTGCTGTACTTCGCTGCTGTACCGCGACTCCCCCGCTGCCAGGCCGTTGTCAGTGCCACTTGCCAGTCGGTCACGTCGGAAGGCCTTACGTCCGGACGTGGTGAAGCCCTGCCGTGACGCAGACAGCACACATCTTGTATGCGAAGTTTCGTTCATGTTCCAAGGGGTATCGCCTAAATCTGAGCGCTAGGGGGTGAGGGGACATTGGACAGCGCCCAGTTGATCGTTGAGGTTCTCCGCATCTCCATGTCGGAGCGGCTTGACGCCTTCTTCCGCGCCGTAGCCGCCCGCTTGGCGCTTCTGCACAGCGGCCCTCACGCGCGCGTACCCTCCGCTGCTCGTGTGGCAGCGCTCCGCGCCGCGCAGGCACTTGCGGACCGACGATGTGCCCTTGCCACTCGTCACTGGCTCATTGCTGTACCGACCCCCCTCCCGACGCCACTCGTCCAGACTCCGCGCGCCCCGCGAAGCCCCGCAGACTGGGCAGCCCTCACATTCATCTAAGGGGTGCACCCTCGTCCTCGTACCGCCCGTGAGGGGTGTCTCAGAGACGCGGTGAGGGGCCCATGGGGCTGCCGTGTGTCGGAGTCGCAGACATGCTCGTCGAATATCTCGCAAACCTGCCAGCGTGGGCAGGTTCGTTGGCCGTCATCCTGATCGTGCTGAGCGGTACAGCGGCAACCATCTGCCGAGTAATCTTTCCTCAGGCGTCGAAGGACCGCGCTAGGGTCTGGTCCGAGTTCCTTGCTCTCGCAGGCCGCTGGGTTGATGCTCGCATCGAGCGTCGGCGCAGGCAGGATTGGAACCGGCAGCGTAGTCGTGAGCGCGCCCGCCGCTAGCTTGCCCGCATTTCCCACGTCACCCTCTCGGGCAACACCACCAGGAGCCTGGCGCGGATGGCGAGCACCGAACTCGCGCTCTCAGCTTGGGAAGCTGCGATCATTTGAAGCTCGCTTGGGCGCTGACCTGGGCGAACGGCCAGGGGCAGCCTTATCAGGCCGGGCTGTCTTCACCGTGATTCCCCGCTGTTCCCCGCTCGATCTGGTGCGCTTGTGGTGCGGAGTGCTGTGCTGCTCAGCGGGCCGCGTCGGCCCTACCACTTCCGCCACTTGTCCGTGAGCTGGTACCGGCCCAGTCCGTGGCGCGCGGTCAGGCCGACGACATCGACGCCGTGCTCGGTCAGCGACTGGTCGATGTAGTCGCACAGCTCCTCGCGCTCGTCGGTTTCGAAGGCCGTCCAGTGAGATGCGGACCCGGAAGGCCATCTCCGCGATGTACCGGACCGCCGGTCACGCTCACGACGGCCCGAAGACGGGCGACGGCCCAGAGACGGCCCAAGCGGCCTGACACGGCCCCTCATTGGCGAATAAACCGCTGGTGAGGGGCCTTTTCATGCCCTCCCCCTGGCAAGTAACACCTCATCTTGCCTGAAGCCAGGCTCGGATGGAAACGCGTCCGGCTGGGGGCCTGTGACCTGGATGTTTGCTGTTGTCGAGGGGTGGCTCGTTCGTCTCCGTGACAGTTGAGCGTCGATCAGCGAGCGGCGATCATGAGCCCATGAGTCATGGCTTACGTCGTATCGGCGGACTTGCAGTCTTGATCGCGGGCATTGCGTTGGGTGCTTGGGTGGTTTTCGGGGCTCCGCACGACTGGCACGGTGCCAAGGTTCTCGGGCGGCTGCTGATCGGCGGCCTGGGGGCTGTCGGGATGATCAGCGGTTCGGCAGGGTTGATCTTCCCCCGCACTCCCCAGGATGAGCCCAGTGCCTCTCAGGACGGGCCGCGCGCCCAGGACGACGAGGCGTGACGCCGGGCCAGGTCAGTCGCCGGCCTGTTCGCGCTTGCGCAGCAGGACCAGGACCGCGCCGCCGATGACGACCAGGCCGATGGCCACGCCGGCGATCAGCGGGGTGATCGCGGAGCCGCCCGTCGCGGCGAGGTTGGTGTCCGGGGCAGTGGTGCCGCCGACCGAGGCGGGGCTGGGCTCGTTGTGGACCTGGGTCGTCTGCGTGGTGATCGCGCCCTGTGTCTTGCAGTCGAGGACCCCGGTGAAGTGGTGGCTGAAGCCATGGGGTCCGCTGATCGTGAAGTCGTAGGCCTGGTCCTCCTGGAGCGGGATGGTCACCGTGCGGTGGGCGCCCGCGGGGATGGTGTGCTCGGCGCCCATCAGCTCGAAGGTGAAGGGCTTGTCGCCCTTGTTGGCCGCGAAGATGTCCAGGCCGCTCTTGGCGCAGTTCTTCCGGGCCGACACCGCCGGTATGGCGCCCTCGGCCGCCCAGGTGGCGGTCGCGGTCGCGGAGACCGTGGACTCGCTGGAGCCGGCCAGGATCTGGGTCTGGCTGCGGCTGTCGGAGGCGAAGGCACGGCCCACCGGTACGGTGGTCGACGCCTGCACGGTCAGCTGCGCCGAGCCGTTCGTGGCGTCCTCGGGAATGTCGAAGTACAGCTGGGTGCCGTCCTGTGCGGACGTCATCACCTTGCCGGTCTTGTCGATGATCCGCACCCCGCTGGTGGCCGCGTCCGGCGGCGGACTCACCGTGACGGTGCCCGCGTTGGTGTGCACGGTCACCGGTCCCAGCACATCCCCCGGCCGGCCGGAGACCGCCGGCGGGTCCAGGGTCAGCGAGGCCTGTGGTTCGCCGAGGTCGCGGGCGCTCTTCTGCAGATAGTCGGCGAGCTTCTCGGCCCGCGGGTCGACGGCGTCGACCTTCGCGTGGTCGGAGTACCGCCAGATGGCCACCTGGGTTCCGGCCGCCGCGTCCTGCTCGGTCAGGGTGCCGACGCCGGCCTGGCGGGCGAGCGCAGCGAGGTCGTTGACCTGGGGATAGGAGTTCTGCAGGATCCAGCGGATCCGGCCGGCGTCCTTGTTGCCGCCCAGCGAGGTGCCACTCCAGGGCGTCTCCTGGTAGAGGGCGTCGCGCTGGGTGGGGTTGTGGAGGTCGACGCAGTACGTCTGGAGGGTGCCGCCGCCGTCGACGGACATCTCGAACAGGCCCGCCTCGACGTGCTGGTCGCCGCCGTCCTCGTGGATCACCGCCTCGCCGTAGGTCTTCAGGCCGCTGATCGTGGCCGTCGCCCCGCCCTGGGTCTGCGGTGTTCCGTCGGTCCCGTCGGCCACGGCCGTACCGGCGCCGGACAGCACACCGGCTGCCACGAGGCCGGTCACCGTCGTGGCGGCGGCCAGGCGGGCCGCTCCGGCGGAACGGCGGAACCCACACAACGCAGCAAGCACAGAATTCCCCTTCGAGCAGGACCCGTTGGACGCGGGGGGGGGCGGTCCCACCAGCAGAATCGGCAGCCCCTAGGGGCACGCCCGGCATCCTATGGATCAGCCGGAGCCTGTCCTGCCGGTCGGATGATCCGATGGGCGATCCGATCCGTAATCGTTATCGCCGGGACCGTCCATGAGCTGGGCATATCGACAAATCCACCGGTTCGTACGGGGCGTTGGGACACCGGCGGCCCCGGTCCCGCCTCCGCCCCGTCGACGCGGAGCTGATGTCACGTCACCGCCACTGGCTCCGCCTCTCGTTGGGACACACCGTCACCCTCGTCCACGTCGTCGGCGGGACGCGGTGTCTCCCAGTTCGGCTCCGGCCGGGTCGCCGTCATAGGTGCCTCCGGTTTGGCCGACCGCTGGAAGGCGGCCGTACCGCGTGACAGGTCGTGGCCGATCGCCACGGCATCGATGTCGGCGGAGGCCCACTGCTGCTGCCCGTCGCGCACTTCCGTGCGCACCTTCAGCCGGCCCTGTACGACGACCGGCTGGCCCACCTCCACGCATGCGGCCACGTTCATCCCGAGCTGCCGGTTGGCCCACACCGTGAAGAAGTTGGTGTGCCCGTCCGTCCAGGCGTTCCTCTCCCGGTCCCAGTAGCGCGCGGTCACCGCCAGCCGGAACCGGGCCGACGGACCCGCGGCCGACTCCCGGTACACCGGCCGGGTGGCCACGTTGCCCACCACGCACACGTTGGTCTCGTTCATGTCCTCGCTCCCCTCCCCCGCCCGGCCCTTCCGGCCGGGCGGACACGCGCACGGGCCCGTCCCGTACGGCCGTGTCTGTCGTGTGTGTCTGTCTCGTTGGTCTTTCCTGCGTGTCTGCCGTGCGGGCGCGTACGACCGCCGTACGTGCCTGCACGTCCCGCCGATCGCGCGCACCGTCCGCCACCGTCCCTCCGGCCGGAACCGCCGTGCGATCGCCGCGACCCCAGAGTGCCTCCGCCGGACCGTGCCCGCTGAGAGCTGTGGACGACCACCCCACCTGTGGAAAACCCCGCCACCCGCACGAGGGGCCACCATCGCCGGCCGCGGCTTCACCCCCGAGCCCGCCCACGGCCTCACCCCGCGCCCGCACATGACCACCCCGCCCCCGGAACCCGCCGAGGGGCCCCGGAAACACCCGAGGCCCCTCGCGCTCACACCTCACCCCCCGCCGGGCTCACCCCCCGCCCGCCCCGCCCCGCGCAACGCACCCGTACTGCTCCCGTACCTCCCGGTACCGCAAGAGCTCCGCCGCCACCGGATCGAGCACCCGTGCCCGGCCGCAGCCGGCCGCAGCCTCCCGGAGCCGGCGTTCCGCCTCCTGGCCGTAGCGCCGGGCCGGGCCTCTCGCCGCCATCCGGCACCCCCACTCCACCAGCGGTCCGCCGACGATCCCGCACGCCATCAGCAGCACCGGAACCCCGAGGTTGGGCGCCATGACGCCGACGATCTGGCCGAGCAGCCACAGGCCGCCCACGACCTGCAGCAGGGTCATCGCCGCCTGGACCAGCACCGCCGCCGGCCACCAGCCCGGCCGTGGCGGCCGGCCCGGTGGCAGTCCCGCCCGCGCCGCCAGGTCGTCCAGCGCCTCCGGCAGCCCCTGTGACCCGCGTACGGCCGCCTCGCGCACCGCCTGCGCCCACGGCGCCGGCAGCCCGGCCGAGGCCCGGTCGGACACCGTACGGACCGCCTGTTCGACGCGCTGACGGGCCGTGGCCTCCTCGTCGGGCTGGCCCGCCCGCACCGGGATGCGGCCCGTGGTGGATTCGCCCCGGCACTGGTACCAGCGCCACAGCCGCAGCCAGGGGGTGCCGCAGGCGCGGTTGGCGTTGCGCAGCCAGGCCCGCTCGGCGGCCTCGCCCGCCGCGGTGGCGCCCACCGCGTCCGCGAGCCGGTCGGCGAACTCCTCGCGCGCCTCCTCGCTGAGGCCGGCCCGCTGCCCGGTGGCGTACACGGGCCGCAGCCCGGCTGCGGCGGCGTCCACGTCGGCCGACACCCGGCGGGCCGCCGCGCCGCGCTCGGCCACGAACTGGCCGAGGTGCTCGCGCAGTTCGCCGACGCCGTCGCCGGTGAGCGCGGACAGTGCGAGCACGGTGGCGCCCGGTTCGCCGTACTCGCCGAGCGCGATGCCGTCCTCGTCCAGCAGCCGGCGCAGATCGTCCAGGACCTGGTCGGCGGCCTCCCCGGGCAGCCGGTCGATCTGGTTCAGTACGACGAACATGACCTCCGCATGGCCGGCCATGGGCCGCAGATAGCGCTCGTGCAGCACGGCGTCGGCGTACTTCTCCGGGTCGACGACCCAGATCACCGCGTCGACCAGCTTCAGGATCCGGTCGACCTGCTTACGGTGCTCCACGGCGGCGGAGTCGTGGTCGGGCAGGTCGACCAGGACCAGCCCGCGCAACTGCGCCTCCGCCTCCGGACTCTGCAGCGGACGGCGCCGCAGCCGGCCCGGAATGCCGAGCCGGTCGATGAGTCCCGCCGCGCCGTCGCTCCAGCTGCACGCGATGGGCGCGGCGGTGGTCGGGCGTCGTACGCCGGTCTCCGAAATGGCCACTCCGGCAAGGGCGTTGAACAACTGCGACTTACCGCTGCCGGTCGCGCCCGCGATGGCCACGACGGTGTGCCGGCCGGAGAGCTTGCGGCGGGCGGCCGCCTCGTCCAGCACCCGGCCCGCCTCGGCGAGGGTACGGCTGTCCAGGCGGGTCCGGGAGAGCCCGACCAGCTCGCGCAGGGCGTCCAGCCGGGAGCGCAGCCGACCGTCGTACGCGAGCGGAGCCGATGTCTGGCTGCCGGGGCCGCGGCCGCCGCCGTCCAGCGCGGAGGCGCGTTCGGCGGCGAGGGTGGCGGCCGTCGCCTCCGTGACGCGCCGGGCGATGAGGCCGTCGTCCCAGGGCTCGGAGGGGTCGGGGGACTCGGGGGACCGAGGGGAACTGGGGAACTCGGGGGAATCCGGGGACTTGAGGGTCTCCGGGGATTTCGGCGGCCGTGAAGACTCCGAATGCCGCGAGGGCTCCGAGGGCCTCGAGGGTCCTGAGGGCTCCGAGGGCTTGTGTGGCTCCCGGTGGGTGTCTGCATCCGTGGTTGTGCGGGAGGCGGGGGTGGGCGTGAATACGATCGTTGGACAGAGCCGTGGGAGAGGCGGGACTGAAGACGCCGGTTTGGCAGCCGGGATGGCTTTGCCTGTCGTGATGACTTTGGCTGGCGGGGCCGGTTTGGCAAGGGGAGTCGGTTTGGCTGCGGGGTGCGGGAGCGGGTGCGGCAGAAAGAGCTGCGTGCCGCCTCCGGTGTCGGTGTGCTTGCTCCGCCGCTCGTCCAGGTTCTCCCGGTCCACGGCCTCGCCGTCACCCTCGCCCTCGCCCCGCACGCGCGCGTGCAGCTCGCTGGACGGGCTCTCGGGGCCCGAGTCGGCGACGTCCCCGTCTTCTGCCGGCTCACCGGCGGTGTCCGTAGAAACGTTGGAGGCGTTGGAGGCGTTGGAGGCGTTGGAGGCGTTGGAGGCGTCGGAGGCGTCGGACGTGTCGGAGAGGTCCGAGATCCGGTCTCCACCACGATCCCCGCTGTGCCCCTCCCCGACCGCCGGCCCTTCGCCGAAGCCGGGACGCGGGCCGGGACCGGGACCGGGACCGGGAGCACCCACTCCGCCGCCGTCATCCACTCCGCTCCGACCACCCCCAAGCCGCTCCGTACGCTCGGCCACACCTGCGCTGTAGTCGAAGCGATCCACGTACTCGAAGCGATCCACGCGGTCCATGCGCTCCACGCGATCCGCATGCTCCACGAGCCCGGGACCCAGGTGACCGCCGTGCTCCACGAGCTCAGACCCCAAGTGACCGCCGTGTTCCACGTGCCCGGTACCGGTGTCGTTGCCGTGGCTGCCGTGTTCCATGTCCCTCATGCGTCCGGCGCGCCTCATGTGGTCGGTGTGATCCGTGTGGTCCTCGTCAGTGACGGCCGTCACCGGTCACCTCTCCTTCTGCAGTACGGACAGCGCGGCGATGAGTGCGGCCTGGGGCTCGGGATGGACGTCCAGGGCGTCGAGCGGGGCGAGGCGCCGCTCGCGTTCGGTGTGCATGACGCGGTCCACGTGTTCGCCCAGCAGCCGCCCGGCCCGGTCGCGGAGCCGCAGCGCGCCGTGCGCCCCGATCCGCTCCGCGAGCCCCTCGCCCGCGCTGCGCGCCCGGCGTCCGCCGAGCAGCGCGGTGGCGACCAGGGCGGCGACGGATTCCGGGTCGGGTGCGGAGGTGGCGCGTTCCAGCTCGCGCACCTCGTCCTCGGCGTACTCCTCCAGCTCACGCCGCCAACGCCGTACCGCGACACCAATGCGGTCCTCGGTGCTCTCGGCCGTGGACTCGCCGACGGCGAGGGCCCGGTCGGCTCCGGCCGGCTCGCGCCGCCAGGCCTCGTCGATGCGCTCGTCGGCGGCGGTGACGGAGCACAGCAGCAGAGCGGCCAGGCTCGCCACGAGTGCGTCGATGAGTTCGCCGGGGGTGCAGTCCAGGGGGAAGGCCCGCCAGCGTTTGAGGGCGTCCCCGGCGAGTACGGCGCCGGACTGGAGCCGGCCACGCACGCGCGCGTGCTCGCTGTCGTAGGCGGCGTCCACGATGGCGATGAGCCGGACGGCGGCGGCGTACTGAGCGGCGGCGGCACTGGCCAGCTCGGGCATGCGGGACTTGAGGGAGTCGAGGAGGCCGTACGCCGTACGGGCCACGACCTGCTGCCGTGCGGCGGGGTCCTGGGCGTGGTGCGCGAGCCAGTTCTTCAGCGGCGCGACGGCGGTGGCGGGCAGCAGGCCGGCGCCCCAGGCGGACTCGGGCAGCTCGGGCACGGTGAAGCGGGGTACGTCGCCGAGGCCGGCCTTGGTGAGCAGGGCGCCGTACTGCCGGGAGACCTCGGAGACGACCTGGTGGGGCACGCGGTCCAGGACGGTGACGAGGGTGGCGTCGTACTCCTTGGCGGTGCGCAGCAGGTGCCAGGGGACGGCGTCGGCGTAGCGGGCGGCCGTGGTGACCATGATCCAGACGTCGGCGGCGCAGATCAGCTCGGCGGCGAGGACGCGGTTGTCGGCGACCAGGGAGTCGATGTCGGGGGCGTCGAGCAGGGCGAGTCCGCGCGGGAGGGTGTCGGCGCTCTCGATGCGCAGTACGCGCGCGGGGCGGTCGCCGGGGACCGGGAGGTCGTCGGGGTCCTCCTGGGGCTCCCACACGCGCGTGAGATCGGGCAGCACGCGCATGCCGCTGAACCAATGATGATCCTCCGGATGGCAGACGAGCACTGGCGTCCGGGTGGTCGGCCGCAGCACGCCCGCCTCGCTCACCCGGCGGCCGACGAGCGAGTTGACGAGCGTCGACTTGCCGGCGCCGGTGGAGCCGCCGACGACGGCCAACAGCGGTGCCTCGGGCTCCCGTAGGCGCGGTACCAGGTAGTCGTCGAGCTGCGCGAGGAGCTCGTCGCGGTTGGCACGCGCGCGTGGGGCCCCGGGCAGGGGCAGCGGAAAGCGTGCGGCGGCGACACGGTCGCGCAGTGCGGAGAGTGTGTCGAGCAGCTGAGGCCGTACGTCCAAGGTCACCACATGCGAAGAATGCCCAATTTTAGGGGAATTCTGAAGCATATGGACATGCCTGCGCGCCGACGGGACAGAAAGGGCGCAACGGGCGACCGGGACACGGGTACAGCTCAGGCATAACGAGTGCACAACACCCGGTGCGTCGGACGCCAAAAGTGGTGCACGATTCGTACCTGCCTGCGATTATCGGGATCGCTTCACCAAACCTCCACATCGAGCCACGGAGGCGAAGCGACAGGGTCGAGGAACAGGGACCTTTATCCTTGGACCCGCCACCAGGCCCCCGTAGCTCAGTGGATAGAGCAGGCGCCTTCTAAGCGCTTGGCCGCAGGTTCGAGTCCTGCCGGGGGCGCAAGTCTCCGCCCTCCCGCTTGGGAGGGCTTTTTGCTGGTCAGGGCGGGTGTCGGTCGACGCGCCGAAGCCCCGGACGCCCGCTCGGTGATCAAGGGCAGACTCCGGGGCTGTCCGGCTGTCACCGGGTTTTCGCGAGTGCCCGTGTCGAATGCGTGTCGAAGTTCTCGACCGGCGAAGATCAGCCAGCGCCCGACACCTCCGCCTCCGGGAGGTCGCCCGCGGCTTCCATGCGGCGGGGGCGGTCGCCAGGAGTACGGCGACGCTTTTCCCGCCCCACTCGGCCACCCGGGCGGGCAGGATGCCGTCGTTGAGCCAGTTCGTCAGGCGCGTGTTCCGGTTGTCGTACACGCGCCGCCCGGTGGTCGACTCGAAGACGTGCGGAGGCAGTACGGCCTTACGCGCGCTGCGCCACGCCCGACGGATGACGGAGTCGGCGAGGATGCCACCGGACTCCCCCTGAAAGAGGGGATCACCCGGCTGGAGCTGTTCGTCGGCGATGCGCCGGCGCAGGAGGCGCGAGGGGGCCGGACGCCCCCGCACCGTGCTTGTTTCGCCCTCAGCGCGGCCCTTCAAGTCACGTTACTCGTGGATCTCCCCATGTCGGTTCACTGCTTCCCGACCTCCGGAGCCGCCGCGTGGATCAGCACGCCTGCACCACTGATCGACGGCGTCGAGCTCCGGCAGCGTCACGCCCGCCACGCGCATGGCTGCAGCTTTGTCAAGGGCGCCTACGGCGTCATGTATCCGCTCTGACCGCCGGTACGGCGTGGCATTGCCGCTCTACCGCTCGGCCGTGCCGTCCTCACCGTCAATCTCGTAGATCCGCTCTTGAAGCCGTTCACCGGCCCAGTCCAGCCCGACGCCCAGGTCAAACCACTGCCGATCCTTGCGGACTTCGGGCGGTGAGAGGTTCACCGCCGCCCAGGAGAACACCCCCAGGAGGATGGAACGCCCGTGCTGCGTGGAGCGCACGGACAATGCAAAGGGCGCGGCGAGTGCCGCGCGGGTGACCAACATGACCTGTTCGTCTTGAGAGTGTCGACGCCCACCCGTGAGAAACCGGGGCGTTTCAAGGATCTTGACCCACTCGACCACTGCGTCTGCCACCTGGGCGCGCAAGGACTCTTCGATGCCCTTCCGGACGGCGGTCGCGGGATCATCGCCGAGCCAGCCAAGCCAGTGATCAGGATCAGTGAGCTTGCTGAAGTCGTCCTGTGGCACCCCGTGACGGGGGTTTTCCTGGTACTCACCTGTCAGTTTCCCGCTGCTGTCCACCAACCACGCGCCGCGGATCGCCTCGGGAGGTACGTAGCCGTTCGGGTCGTCGATATACGTCGGGTCGATCTCGGCGACGCTTCCACCGGGATTCTCAGCAGCCGCAGCCAGTAGCGCCGGCTCGTTCGGTATGTCCTTACGTCGGCTTCGCGAGCCAAAACGCCCCACGTTCCCACCCCCACCGTTGCCCGCCCAGTTGACCGCGATTGTGCCGCACCGGTCAGCACCGCGTGAGGGGGGTATGCGTGACGGCGACGGGTGGGTGGGGAATCTCAGGTTTGATGGCTTGGTGTGACCGGGACGCCATACGATTGCTGGGTCTTGCGAAGTTCATGCAGACGGGCAAAGCAGGGGGTGCTGGTTCTGATGAAGCAGCTGTCGGAGATGAGCGAACGCGAGTACTTCGCCTGCGTAGGGCAACGGCCCGGCATGTTCGTCGGCAAGACGTCCTTCCACATGCTGACTTCCTTCCTGACCGGCTACGACCAGCATGCGGTGCGTAACGGCGGTACGGGACTGGCCGGTTGGCACGAGTGGCTTGTCGCCCGCCGTGGCCGTGACTGCAACCATGCCTGGCCGGGTCAGGTCTTGCATATCGCCCTCCCCGACGGCTGGGAGAGCATGTGGGACCTGCCGCCACAGGATGAGAAGCGCGCGATCGACGTCCTGTTCCAGCTCCTCGACGAGTTCGCTGCTGAACGCGAAAGCCAAAGGCAGCTCGGGGTACTTGGTAAGGGAACTTCGTGAGACGTGCCACCAGGCTTCGGTGGGGCCTATCGCTCGAAGGTGTGCTCTTTCCCGCGGCTGTAGGAGTGAAGGTAGAGCGCGTGGAAGCGCTCACCGTGCGATGAAACCATCTCGACCGGGCTGATCATCGACGGCCTGGCACATGCACGTCTGTCTCGGTCAACCGGTCAGGAAGGCGCGCCCGCCAGGACTTCTACCTTCCCGGTGTCGAGGGAGTAGTAGGCGCCGACCACGGCAAGACTGCCCTTTCTTACGAGTGAGGTCAGGTTCTGGTTGGAGCGCAGGACCGCCGCAGTCAGCTTGGCCTGCGCACGGGCCATGGTCTCGACCGGGTCGGCACCGCCCTCCTTGACTGCCTGTTCGTACGCCGGACGCAGGGCCTTGGCGATCGCGTCGAGATTCCCCGGCAGCGGCTTGCCGCCACGGAGAGACTTGTACGCCGCCTCGATGGCTCCGCAACGCTGATGCCCGAGGACCACGACGAGCGGAGTGCCACTCGTCATGGGCCCGTACTCCACGGAACCCGTGACCACCGGGCCGACCGCCTGTCCTCCTGTGCGCATCACGTACAGGTCGCCCAGCCCGGTGTCGAAGAGAAGCTCCGGCGGCACCCGGGAGTCGATGCAGGAAAGGATCGCCCCGAACGGCTTCTGCCCCTGGGCCACGAACTGGCGCCGGTTCGGATCCCGGTCGGGGTGTTGAAGTTCTCCGCTCACCCAGCGCTTGTTGCCATCCATCAGCCTCGCGAATGCTGCGGCGGGCGTTGTCGGGCTCGCTTCCGGCGAGGCACTGGTCGCCAACGTGGTGGCGTTCGTCGATGAGCACCCCGCAAGTGCGGCCGAGGAGACCGCGAGTCCGCCAACGAGCAGAGCCCTGCGATTCGGGTGTTCCGCTGCAAGCATCGGTCGTTCCCCTCAATTCGACGAGACGCGTACATACGCCATGACCAGGCGATTGTTCAGTGCGGTGAGGAAGTCAGAGCGCAGGCACAAGCAAGCGAGGGCCGCTTTCCCGCAGACGGCGCACAGCATCCGTTCCGGCGGCCGCAGGAAAGCCTCCCGTGCCGGCTGGCCGCCGGCAGCCGCGCAGGGCTCCGGTTTGTCCGGCGGGAGGCGCACATCCTCGGGGGCCGAGTCTTCGGTGCCGGGGGTTGGTGGTCGTCAGCCGGCCGCCTTGGCGACGATGCGCTCCATCTCCTCTCGGCCGAAGGCCCGCAGCGTCGTGGAACGGACGTTGCCCACCCCACCGAGCTGCAGGAGCGCTGCGGCGGCAGTTTCGTCGTCGGGTGCCTCGACCACGGCCACGAGGTCGTACAGACCGACGGTCCAGTAGATGCTCAAGAGCTTCGCGCCGAGCTTCTGCACCGCCGAGCCGAAGGTCTCGGCGCGCTTCGCGGTGTCCTTGTAGTTTCGGACCCCTTGATCAGTCCAGCTCAGCAAGGCAACGTACGTCGGCATGTTCTTCCGCCTTCACGAGGAGACAGATCGCGAGGTCAATCCTGGGCATCTGAGGCAGAACCTGCACGAGGTACGCACCCGAACGAGCGCAACGAGCGACCACATGGCCCGGTCGCGGTCGCTGGTCAGGTGCTGATGGAAGAACGCGGCCCGCGATCTCCTGTGGCCCGTGCGGGTCATCAGCGGAGGCATTCGTGGGCGGGGCGATGCTGAAGTACGTCAGCGACCTCGGCGACGAGTGAGACGGCCGTGGCGGCGGGTCGCGCTGGACGTGGCGGGGGTGTTCCGCCGCGCCGACGCGTGACCCGGCCGCCGGGCACCTCGGCAGCTTCTATTCGTTCTCGTCCGGCTCGTTCTCGTGCGGCTCGGTCTTATGCGACGACGGCTCCACGAGAATGACTTGCCCGTCCCTGCCGTTCCTCCCTCTCCTTCCGTTGTGCCCCCTCCTGCCGCGATGACCGTCGATCCCATGACGACCCGGCTTACCGGTCGGGCCGGTGGGGCCGGGCGGACCGGAGGGACCGGAGGGGCCGGGCGACCCCGGGGGGCCGTACAGAACGCCGTTCCCCTGGAGGTCGACGCGGCGTCCTCGGATTACGTCGATCTGCTGTTGGTGGACGATGAGCAGAGCTGACTGCGCGACGAACAGGACAGTCAGCACTGCGCCGAGCACAAGGCGGCGCCGCGGGTTACGGAACGCCTCGATTACGCTACTCACATTTTTCCTCACGCTATGTGACGGCGAAAGTGCGAGGGACGGGTCTCGACCCCATCGATCGGACTCGGGGCGGCCGAGCACCCCGATCCCGATCGAATGGAGAAGCCGGTCTAGCTCTACGACGCCGGGCAGACGGCGTCCTTCCCGTTCGTGCCGTCCTTCCCTTCATGGCCGTCCTTGCCGTCCTTGCCGTCCTTGCCGTCCGTCCCGTCCTTGCCCGGTGGCCCGATGGGGCCGGGCGGGCCGGTAGGACCGGAGGGGCCGGAGGGGCCGGAGGGGCCGGGCTCAAGGCGCTCTTGGAGGTCGATGGGCTGTGTGTGGAGATTGTCGATCTGCATTTGCTGGGCGACGAGCGCAGCCGACTGCGCGACGAGCGCGACGGTCAGCACTGCGCCGAGCACAAGGGGGCGCCGCGGGCTACGCAGCGCTTCAATCACGCTTCTCACATTAGTCCTCACGCTGTGTGACGGGCGAAAGTGTAGGCGACGGAGACTTGCTGGGCGTGGATCTACGCGTCGAAGGGCGTGCCGGTTCGGGCATATGCGTTCGGGTTCGCTCATCCGGAATGGCACGCCTCGGCGCCCTGGTTGAACAGTCGTCAGCTCATCGTGGGAAAGGGAGAGACGACGTGCGACTGCGCTGTGCGGTGCTGGACGACTTCCAGGGTGTGGCCGTCGAGTCGGCCGACTGGTCGGTGATCGAGGACGAGGTCGAGGTCGTCGCCCTGCGCGAGCACCTCGACGGCGAGGACGCCCTCGCCGCCGCCCTCGCCGACTACGACATCGTGGTCACGCTGCGCGAACGCGTCCCGTTTCCGGGGTCGTTGCTCGCCCGCCTGCCCCGGCTGCAGCTGATCGTCGCCACCGGGATGCGCAACACCGTCATCGACTACGCCGCCGCCGAGAGGCACGGCGTCACCGTGTGCGGCACCGACAGTTCCGGCATCCCGCCCGCCGAGCTGACCTGGGCTCTGCTGCTCGGACTGGCCCGCGGGATCGTCCGGGAGAACACCGCGCTGCGCACGGGCGGCCCCTGGCAGTCCACCGTCGGCGCCGATCTGCACGGCGCCCGGCTCGGCGTACTCGGCCTCGGCAGGATCGGCGGGCGGGTGGCCCGGGTCGGGCTCGCCTTCGGCATGCGCGTCAGCGCGTGGAGCCCGCGCCTCACCAAGGAGCGCGCCGCAGAGCACGGTGTCGAACTGGCCTCGTCCAAGGAGGAGTTGCTCGCCGACAGCGACTTCGTCTCGGTCCAGGTGCCCGGCGGTGACAGCACCCGCGGCCTCATCGGCGCCGCCGAACTCGCCCTGATGAAGCCGACGGCCTATCTGATCAACACCTCCCGGGCGTCGGTCGTCGACCAGGACGCCCTGCTGGCCGCGCTGCACGAGGGCCGGATCGCGGGCGCCGGCGTCGACGTCTTCGACATCGAGCCACTGCCCGCAGGCCACCCGATGCGCACCGCACCCCGCCTCCTCGCCACGCCCCATCTCGGCTATGTGTCGCGGGCCAACTACACGACGTACTACGGCCAGGCGGTGGAGAACATCCGCGCCCATCTGGCGGGCTCCCCCGTACGGCGACTGCCCTGAGCCCGCCCGGACGGGTGAGGAGCTCCTTCGTCCAGGGCACGAGGGTCATCGCCTGAGGGCCATCCTGTGGTACGACGGTCCGGCGCAGGAGTCGGAGGGTTACGGCTCGGGGCTGGGCGCTGGGGCTACCGGCCCTGACCGCTGCTCAGGTCCGCGCCCGCGGCCGTCCGGAGGACCGGGACGAGGACGCCGGCCTCGGGGAGCTTGAGGTCCGGCAGGCCGAAGTTGTTCGGGTTGGGCGGGATCAGGGGCGCGCCCACGTCCAGGCCCGGCCGAAGGCGCGCAGGTCGGAGGCGGGGGCGTCGGCGCCGACGTGGTCGCGGTGTCCACCGAGGAGTTGCAGCAGCGGCGCCTACGGACCGGCGCCGGGGCAGCGCGCCGTTGAGGGGCAGTTGGGGCCTGGTCCGGTCGGGCAGGAGGCGCCCGGTGACATAGTGCGGGCCGTCGGGCGTGCCCGGGTCCGAGGGACTGGGATATGCCCTCCAGCGGCACCGGGACGGGGACCGCGCCGGACCGCGGCGGCCGGGGGTGGCTGCGGCTCCCACGGCGGCCGCGGCGCCCGCGATGAGGGCGGCAAGGGTTCCTCGGGTGCTGACTTCATGTCAGGTACGGCCCCTTTCAAGTTGCGGGATACGGGAATTAGACGTCCGTACCGCGTAACCGTCCGGAAGAAGCCTTCAGTTCACAATTCCCCCCGACTGCCGTAATGGTGGGCCGGTCATTCGTCAGCTCGTCCAGAAGTCCCACCAGCGGGTCAGGATGAGCATGCCGACCACTCCGATGTGCAGGACCGGAAGCACCCAGGTGAATTCGGCGAAGAAGCTCTTCAGCCAGCCGGGTGCGGGCAGGAAACCGTTTCGGACGATCAGCGAGGCGGCGTACCAGAACATCAGGATCGTGGCGACCCAGGCCAGGCAGCACCACAGGCACAGCGCGTTGATCCGGTACAGCGACTCGAACTGCAGCCAGGAGACGAACCCGACGCCGAACAGGCAGCCGGCCCCGAACAGCAGCCAGTACCAGCCGGAGAAGCGGGCCCCTGCGATGAGGCTCATGCCGACGCAGATGACGATGCCGTAGGCCACCAGGCCGAGCATCGGGTTGGGGAACCCGAACACCGAGGCCTGGGGGCTCTTCATCACGCTGCCGCAGGACACCACCGGGTTCAGGCTGCAGCCGGGGACGAAGTTCGGGTTCTGCAGCAGCTTGAACTTGTCGAGGGTGATGACCCAGGAGGCGAGCAGTCCGGCCGCCCCGGTGATCACCAGCAGCAGTCCGAAGCCTCTGCCGCCCGCCAGGGTTCTGGGCATCAGGCGCGCAGGCTGGTCGTCGGCAGGACGACGTGCGCTGCGGCGGTCAGGGTCTCCTCGGCGCCGGCGAACTCGGCCAGCGCGGCCGCCTCGACGGGCTTGCCGGGCTCGCCCTCGGGCCAGGCCCGGGTCGTGAAGACGAGGTAGGCGTGGCCGCGCCGCGAGACGGCGGCGAGCCACTCCGGCGGCGCGGCGGCCTGGGCGACCAGCTGCTTCATCCGCAGGACGGCCTGGCCGGCCTCGACCAGCAGGCTGACGGGAAGACCGGGCCGGCCGTTGCCGTCGACCAGGTCGCCGCCCACGGGCAGCCCGTTGCTCTCCAGCAGCCTCCGCACGGCGGAGGAGGAGGCCTCCGGTCCGCCCTCGGCGTCGCCGAGAGGGTAGGCGAGCAGGTAGGGCATGTCACCGTCGGGAGCCTCTCCGCTCCAGGCCAGCACGACGATCGTGCCCAGGTCGGCGAGGCCGGAGGCAAGGGTTGCGCTTGAGGTTGAGGTCACCGCGCGATCGTATCGACGGCCCCGGAAGCAGCCCGACGACGCTTCACTCGACCGGACCAGCGGCTCGTATTGTCCATACGAACGAGGGACGCCTCTCAGCGCCCCTCGAGCACCGCCCAGGTGCGTCAGCTCTGCAACGGCAGGCCACCCAGCAGCCGGGTGTGCTGGTTGAGTGCACCAGTCACGCCCTTGACGGCGTGGAGCACGGAGCCCCGGTTCTCCGTGTCCAGCGCGCCCGACAGGTGGTGCAGCGGCATCACGTCGAGAGGACCTTGGGTGAGCCTGTTCACGGCGCCATTGAGGCTGGTGGGGGTCACATCGGCGGCACTTTGGGCGAACGCGGGCGCGGCGGTACCGGCGAAGACGACGGATCCGACAAGTACGGCGGCGGTTTTCAAGGGCTTCATCGATTCCCCTTCTTCGGCGAGTCACTGCGTATCGACCGTCTCGGACACCGTGTTCAACGATTCTCGGCCGGGGTGGAAACCCCGGGTGGAGAAGTTCTCCGCACCCGCCGAGTCCTCGTATGAGCCTGGAAAATATGAGGAAAAGGAGATCAAACAGGATGACGCCGCTGCGCCGGTGAGGAAAGACCGGCGCAGCGGCTGTCCGGGTGCCGAGGGCGTGCCTGTTGAGTCGGCACGGACCACGGTGCTGCTCACCCCCGTGGCTGCCCAGCAACCCTAGAAGGCCCCGACGCCATTCGGCGTGCCAAGCCCGGTCGGGCCGTCGTAGCCCGGACGTGCCGTGCACAGGTAACTTCCACCGCAAGCGCCGTTGCTGCCCGAGACCACATCATTGAGTGCCGAGGTATGGCTGTACGGGTAGGAGCCGTAGACGGTCGATGCGGCATTGCCCGCAAGCGCATAGACGCTGGCAATGATCGGAGAGGACACGCTGGTGCCGCCCACCTGGATCCAGCCGTCGGCACCCTGTACCAGGCCGACGGAGATCAAGATGTCGCACAAGCTGCTCTGACCGCAACTGTTGTAGGTGTCGTAGGTGGCCACCCCGGTATACGGGTCGGCGACAGCAGACACATCCGCAACTGTCCGCCGACTGCAGTCGGGATCGTGCTGCCAAGCGGGCTTTGGCTGATAGGCCGAGCAGCCCGAACCGGCACCGCGCCATGCCGTCTCGCTCCAACCGCGGGAGTTGGACGCTTTGACCAGCGACGTCCCGCCGACCGCGGTGACATACGGGGAAGACGCGGGCCAGGACACACCGTAGCCGGAGTCACCGGAACTCACGGTGATGGCGACACCGGGATGGTTGAAGTGCACGTCATCGGACGGCACCGCGTTGATCTCCGGCTCGCCCCAACTGTTGGAGATGGATGTCACACCGGGCGTTGCGGCCGCTTGATCTTCGGCTTTCATCAGGTCGGAGGTGTAAGCCGAATTTGCCTCGACCAGCAGGATGCGGCAGTCGGGGCAGGCGGCGGAGACCATGTCGAGATCAAGGCTGATCTCTTCCGCCCAGCCGTAGTCGCCCGGCGGAAGCGGTGAAGCCTGCCCGTTCTGGTTCACCTTTCTGAAGCATCCGTTGGCCGTGGTGCACGGGGGAAGGCCATAGGACTTTCGGTACACGGCCAGGTCGGACTCGGCGTTCGGATCGTCGTAGGAATCGACGATGGCCACCGTGCGGCCCGAGCCGGACGTGCCGTCCAAGTGGTATGCCGATCGCAGGGCGGATGGTGTGTAGCCGGCGCTGGTCGGAGACCCACTGACAGTTGGCGAAATCTGCCCTCCGGCGGTTCGGTGTCCCACCATAAGACCGAAACAGCGAGCCATGTCGGGAGAGTTCGGGTGGGCACACCCGAACTCGACTACGTCCTTGGGGTCCTGCGACCCGGTCGATGTCCGGTTCCCGGAACTCTCGGCACGGTGAGTACCGACCGACAGTGGGCGAGCGTGGGCAAGACCGCCGCTCATGCACATCGCGAGCAGAGTGAGCAGCGTTGAGAGGACTGTTGCCCGGCGCCATGCCGTAGGCCTTGGTGAACGATGCCTCAGCGTGTGCCGAGCCGATGACGGTCTGGTGGGTTCTTGGTGCATCACGCCTCTTGTCGCATCCGAGACCGCTAAATCCATCTGAAGCCGAGAAGGCATAGGATTAGAAAGGGGCCGCTTCACCGGTGGAGAAGAACCTCGGCGGCCGACGCGGCCCATGTTTCGTCTTTCCGGCGTACCGGAAGTGTGCGGTCGACCAGCAGCTTTTGCTGAACCCATGCTGTAGCAGGAGACGGTGTTTGCGTTGCTGCAACACTTTTCTCCCACCCGTACGGCGCATGGACCCGCCCAATGATTTCCGCCTGTTCAGGGCAGCCGCGAGTGCGCCGAGGAACACGCGAACGGCCGCCCTCCCCTGTGGGGTGGCGGCCGGTCGACGGAGGGCCTGAGACGTCAGGAGTTGGTGCAGCCGCTGCCGAACGCCGGGTTCAGCAGACCGATGATGTCGGCGGTGTTGCCACAGACGCTGGTCGGCACGTGAACCGGCAGCTGGGCGGTGTTGCCCGACAGGACGCCCGCGGAGTTGCTGGCAGCACCGTTCGCGCCACTGTCGGCGGCGGCGAGGCCGGCGGCGCCGCCGATGGCCGCGGCGGCGACGGAGGTGAGGACGAGGCCCTTCGCGATACGCGACATGAGGAAATGCTCCTTGGATTGAAAAAAACAGCATCCGGGCGAATGCCCGATGTCATGTCAACGCGCGGTATCCAGCAGGGTTGTGCCGCCGAAAGAGTGATCTGAGGAGGACCGGTTTCGAGAGGACCGACCAGCAATGCCACGCCTGTCGGCACAGCGAGGGCCCTCCTGGTCGGCACGACCGCCAAGAGGGCCCTTCTGGACACCGACCGCCCCGGGTCGGTGCGCTCCAGCCGACGGCCTGCTGCGGCCGCGTCGACTGGTCGACTGCGGGGGCCGGACGTCGCCACGTCCGGCCCCCGGCAGATCATCGTTGGTGTGCGGCTCGGCTTCGCCGGTACAGGGTCACGCCGGCCGCGATCAGCACAGAGCTGATGCCCGAGGCCGTCAGCATGGCCCCGCTGCCGGTGGCCGCCAGGGTGGCGCGGGTGGGGCCACTGACGTGCATGGGGGTCATGTCCGACGACCGCACCTGGTCGGTGGAGCTGTCGGACCTTTGCTGTTCGGCAGCGGCGGGGTGCCGGGGGGCCGGAAGGTGGGCAGTGGACGGAGTATCCCCGCCACTCTTCGAGGGAGGTGTCTGCGCTCGTCCCGGGGGAGGTGTCTGGGTTTGTCCCGGGGGAGGTGTCTGGGCTTGTCCCGTGGGAGGAGTCTGGGCTTGTCCCGGGGGAGTCGCCACGGAGCTTGAGTCGGAGTCGCCCTGGCCCGGGACGTTCGGCGAGCTCGGACTGCTCGCACTCGACGCACCGCCACAGGAACCCCCGGACACCGGGTTCAGCAGGGCGATGGCATCGACGGTGTTGCCACACACGTTGACCGGCACATCGACCGGCGCCTGCACGGTATTGCCGGACACCAGCCCGGGCGAGCCCACGGAGGTGCCCTGACTCGAGGCACCCGACGAACTCGGCCTGCTCGCACCCGACGCACCGCCACAGGAACCCCCGAATGCCGGGTTCAGCAGGGCAATGGCATCGACGGTGTTGCCACACACGTTGACCGGCACATCGACCGGCGCCTGCACGGTATTGCCGGACACCAGCCCGGGCGAGCCCACGGAGGTGCCCTGACTCGAGGCACCCGACGAACTCGGCCTGCTCGCACCCGACGCACCGCCACAGGAACCCCCGAATGCCGGGTTCAGCAGGGCAATGGCATCGACGGTGTTGCCACACACGTTGACCGGCACATCGACCGGCGCCTGCACGGTATTGCCGGACACCAGCCCGGGCGAGCCCTCGGAGGTGCCGCTCGCGTTCGAGTCCGCGAAGGCGGGGCTGCCGTACAGGGACAGAACGCTCGTCGCGGCAGCTGCCACGACGATTCCCCTGCTCAGGGTCTGTCGCACTCTTGTTGTCTTCCTGCTTGGAGAGATGAAGAACTGGGAAAGCCGGCCTTGGCACAGCAAGCGGTGGTGGTCCAAGGCCGACTGTGGCGCAGCCGGGCGGCTGGCGCCGTTACCCGGTCAGGAGTTGGTGCACAGGGAGCCGGACGCCGGGTTCAGCAGGGTGAGGAGGCCGATGCTGTTGCCACACACGCCGACGGGGATGTGCACGGGGACCTGGACCGTGTTGCCGGAGAGGACGCCCGGGGAGTTGGCGGCGGATCCGCTGGCGCCGGCATCGGCGAAGGCCGGAGCGGCCACGCCCAGAGCCATGATCGCTCCGGCGACAACTGCAGCACTCTTCTGCATGGAATTTCCTTTCTCTCCGGTCATGCCCCTTTGGCGGTAAGACCGAGCGAGCACAGTTTGAACGGCTCGCGCCATGACCGGCATTTCTACAACGAGGAATAGACAGCCCGGGAAACTGCGGAACGCGAGCCGCCAAGGAATTCACCCGAACGCCTTGGCAGACTTGACACCCAGGCGCCATAAAGAGCGGGAAACCGGCGGTGACGGTGCCGTAGCGGGCGGCCAGCTCCTGGGCGCGGCAACCGCTGTCGCGGCCGTTGCCTTCTTCCGCCTTCCGCTCTCCTTACCTGACAGGCACCCACGTCACCTGGCGAACTCACACGTTCCTCCACATCAACCGCGGCCGGCGGGTCTGGTTTCGGTGATTCACCCGGTCGGACGGTTCAGGATCGGAAGCAGGCAGTGACACAGGACCTCGCAGCACGCCCCGACGGAATTTCGGCGTGGGCCATCGGAGTGAAGCCGCACAACCAGGGAAGGGCGCGGCAGTTGATTCAGGATGCTCCGCAAGACGGGGTTTCTTCAGAAGGGAACCAGCAAGTGATCAAGAAGGTTCTGGCCACCGCTGCGGTCGCCGCTTCCGTTGTCGGCGTCTCCGCCGCGGTCGCGCCCCAGGCACTGGCCACCGGCAATGACACCGGCACCACGTCCGCCAGCGGAGACAGCGCCTCGCAGGTGTTCGGCAACTCCGCCACGTACGGCACCATGAGCCCCCAGATGGCGCTCATCCAGGGGTCATTCAACAAGCCCTGCGTCGGTCTGCCGGCCAAGGCGAACCTGGCATCGCTCGCCGGAGTCGTACCGGTATCCGTACAGGACATCCCGGTCCTGTCGGCGCCGCAGAGCCAGCAGTGCGTCGAGAACTCCACCCAGGCCAAGGGCGACGAGCCGCTCTCGCACCTCGTGGACGACCTCTCCGTCCTGTCCGGCAACGGCACCCACAACAGCTGAGCCCCACCGCCGGCACTCGGCCGGCTTGCCGGCCGTCGGCCTCTCGGGGCCGTGCGCCGGTCCGTACCGCTCACCGCGACCGACGGGGACATCGGTCGCCTCGTCCCACGGCACCGAGCCGCACGGGGCAAACCCTGCACCCACGGGCGGGACCGCCGCGTCGTTGGTCGGCTCCCTCCCGGATCCGCATTTCGAAAGGGCATGAGAATGAAGAAGCTGTGGGCAACCACGGCAGTCGCCGCTTCGGTCGCCGGCATCGCGGCTACGGCCGCTCCCCAGGCGCTCGCCATCGGCAACGACACCGGAACCAGCTCCGTCAGCGGCACCGGCGCTTCGCAGACGTTCGGCAACTCCATCACGTCCGGTACCATGAGCCCGCAGCTCTCGCTGGTCCAGGGCTCGCTGAACAAACCCTGTGTGGGCCTGCCCGCCAAGGCGAACCTCGGTTCGCTCGTCGGCGTGGTGCCGGTCATGGCGCAGGACGTTCCGGTCCTGTCGGCGCCGCAGAGCCAGCAGTGCGTCGAGAACTCCACCCAGGCCAAGGGCGACGAGCCGCTCTCGCACCTCCTGGACGACATCTCCGCCGTGTCCGGCAACGGCACCAACAACAGCTGAACAACGTTCCGCAGCGGGGGGGGGGGGGGGGGGGTTGTTGTCCGTCCCCTCTTTTTTTTTTTTCCTCCCTTTTTCTGTTCCCTCCCCCTT
>NZ_JBVIEB010000001.1:296663-327169 GCF_055572075.1 Streptomyces sp. NPDC030820 | reverse complement strand
AAAGCACAAAACACCCCCCCCCCCACCCCCCCCCACCCCCCCCCCCCCCCCTCCCCCCCCCCCCCCCCCCGCTTCGTTGTCTACGGCCGCCTGCGGTACGGCTCCTCGATCTGCTCGGCACAGCGGTCCACGACCGCGTGCCGTTTCACCTTCAGCGACGGCGTCAGCAGCCCGTTCTCCTCGGTGAACTCCCCCTCCACGAGCGCCAAGGCGCGAATGGACTCGGCGCGGGAGACCGCCTGGCTGGCGTGGTCGACCGCCCTCTGCACCTCCGCGCGCAGCCTTTCGTCGTGCACCAGCTCGGCGAGCGGGGTGTCCGGCGGCAGCTTGTGTATTGACAGCCAGTGGGCGACCGCCTCCGGGTCCAGGGTGATCAGCGCGGCCGCGAAGGGGCGGTTGTCGCCGACGACCACGCACTGGCCGACCGCGCGCGGCTGCGCAGCCGGTCCTCCAGGACGGCCGGGGAGACGTTCTTGCCGCAGGTCGGCCAGGGAGCCGGTGGTCAGTGGCGGCGCCAGGGCCGCGGCCCGCACCTCGCGCACGGTGCCGGTGGCGTCCCTGACGATCTCCACCGAGGCCCGCTCCGCCAGATCGGTGCGCTGCCGTGCCCGTTTCAGATCCCTGCGTACGCCCATGACGACTCCCGGTCGCGGCTGTTGCGAAGGCTCGTGCTCCCGGGGCAACTTACTCACAGGTAAGGAAAGGTCAATGGGTCGGGCCCACTCCCCCCGGCACCTCTCAGGAGACGATGTCCTTGCGGGCGAACCCCCGGAAGGCCAGGGCGAACAGCACCAGGGCGTACGTTGTGGAGATCGCCGTTCCCTGGATCATGCCGGACCACTCCGGGTGCGGCTGGACGGCGTCGGCCCAGGCGAACTGCCAGTGCGCGGGCAGGAAGTCGCGCCAGTGGCCGAGCGCGGTGACGGCGTCCAGGACGTTGCCGACGATGGTCAGACCGACCGCGCCACCGACCGCGCCGAGCGGGGCGTCCGTCTTCGTCGACAGCCAGAACGCGAGCCCCGCGGTGACCAGTTGGGACACGAAGATGTACGCCACGGTCACCGCAAGGCGCTGCGCCGCCGTCCCCGTGTCCAGCGCACCGCCGGTGGGTATCTGCAGCGGACCCCAGCCGTACGCCGCCGTGCCGACCGCGAGGGCGACCACGGGGAGCAGGATCATCGCGGCGAGGCTCAGCCCGAGCGCCACGGTCAGCTTGGACCACAGCAGCCGGGCGCGGGGCACGGGCGCGGCGAGCAGATAGCGCAGGGAGGACCAGCTCGCCTCCGAGGCGACCGTGTCCCCGCAGAACAGGGCGACCGGGATCACCAGCAGGAAGCCGGCCGAGACGAACAGGTTCACCGCGGCGAAGTTGGCGCCGGACGCGGTGGCCGTGTCCATCAGGGTGATCCGGCCGTCGCGGCTCGACGGGTCGCCACCGATCGCGAAGGCGATCAGCAGCACGAAGGGCAGCAGGCCGAGGATGGTCCCCATGACCAGGGTCCGGCGCCGCTTGAGCTGGCGGACCAGCTCGACCCGCAGAGGCAGGGTGTGCCGCGTCTGATAACCGGAGGCGACCTCGGTGAGCGTGCTCATGCTGAACCTCCGATCAGGGTGAGGAAAGCGTCTTCCAGGCGGCGGTGCGGGCCGACCGAGGCGACCGGCACCTCAAGACGCACCAGCTCCACGACCAGCCGCTCGGCCGTGCCGCCGGGGTCCATCCGGATCAGCAGCCCGTCGTCGGTGCGCACGGCGGAGGCGACGCCGGGCAGCGCGGCGACCTTCTCCACGACCGGCTCCTCCACGGGCGTGGCGGTGCCGACGAGCAGGGTGTCGCCGGAGCCGATGATCTCGCCGACCGGGCCGGACTGGACGAGCCGGCCGCGGTCCATCACCACCAGGTGGGTGCAGGACTGCTCGACCTCGGCGAGGAGATGGCTGGAGACGATCACCGTGCGGCCGGCGGCCGCGTAGCGGATCATCACCTCGCGCATCTCGCGGATCTGGGGCGGGTCGAGACCGTTGGTGGGTTCGTCGAGGATGAGCAGGTCGGGCAGGCCGAGCATGGCCTGGGCGATGGCGAGGCGCTGGCGCATGCCCTGCGAGTAGGTGCGCACCGCGCGGGCGAGCGCGTCGCCGAGCCCGGCGATCTCCAGGGCCTCCTCCAGGTGGGCGTCCTGAGGCGGGCGGCCGGTGGCCCGCCAGTACAGCTCCAGGTTCTCCCGGCCGGACAGGTGCGGCAGGAAGCCCGCGCCCTCCACGAAGGCGCCGACCCGCGACAGCACGGGCGCGCCCGGCCGGATCGCGTGGCCGAAGACGCGGATCTCGCCGTCGTCCGGGGTGATCAGGCCCATCAGCATGCGCAGGGTGGTGGTCTTGCCCGCGCCGTTGGGTCCGAGCAGGCCGAGGACCTGGCCCTTCTCCACCCGGAAGGACAGCTCGCGCACCGCGTACCGGTCGGCGGACTTCGCGTACCGCTTGCTCAGGTCCTTGATCACGAGCGGGGCCTCGGCCGGCTCCGGGTCGGGCACGGGGCCGGCCGTACGGCGGCGGGCGGTGAGCAGCAGGGCGAGCGCGACCGCCGCGCCGGCACCCGGCAGCCACCAGACCCAGGCGGGCAGGGGTGCCGCGGCGGTGGTGACGGCGGGAGCGGTCGGCACGCTCAGGTCTCCCTTGAGGGAGACGGTGTAGGTGGCCGGGGCGGCCGGTGAGGCGTAGCCGAGGTCGGTGGAGGCGAGGACCAGGCGGAGCCGGTGGCCCTTCTGCACCTCGTGGTCGATCGCGGGGAGGGTGACCGTGACGTCCTTGCCCGCCTTGGCGCCGGTGACCCGGAAGGGGGCGACGAGCTGGGCGGGCAGCACCTGCTGGGTGCCGTCGGGGCCGACGTCGTAGACCTTGCCGAACAGGACGGCGTCGTCGCTGGTCGAGGTGATGTGGACGGTCGCGGTCGGGGTGCCGGTGATCTGCAGGTCGCGGGTGAGCGACGCGGAGTCGAACTTCGCGTACTGGCCGGGGAAGTCGAGGGAGACGCCGAGGCCGAGCGCGGACAGCTGACCGAGGCCGCCCGAGCCGCCGAGGCCGGGCAGGGCGGAGACGCCGGGCGGGCTGGCGCCGGCCGGGTTGGTGACGTGCTGGGTGCCGCCGGTCAGGGCGATGCCGCGCGCGTGTGCGCGCAGGCCGGGGTAGCTGCCGGCGGTCGCGCCGCGCAGCTGGGCGGTGCCGTCGGTGGAGTTCACGCCGCCGGTGCGGGTGATCCGGAAGGCCGGGCCGGTGCCGGCCGAGGCGTCGCCCTTCAGATAGCGGTCGAACCACGCACGCACGCGTGTCTGCACCCGGCCGGTCTCCATGTCGCCGCCGTCATGGCCGCCCGCGATCCAGTCGACGTCCACGGGGGCGCCGTTCGCCCGGATCGCCCTCTGGGCGGCGTCGGACTGGCCGAGGGTGAACAGGGAGTCCGTCTGGCCTTGCAGCAGCAGCGTGGGCACCTTGATGCGGGAGCCGACGGCGGACGGTGAGCGCTCCTGCAGGAGTGCGCGGGCGGCCGGGTCCGGGGTGCCGGACTCGGCGACCCTGTCGTACATCCGGCACAGCGCGGGCTCGAAGCGGGCGCAGCCGCCGCCGGTGTTGAAGAAGACGCCGGCCCACAGCTTCTTGAACACGCCGTCCGGGAACAGCGCGTCCGCGAGGTTCCAGTAGGTGATGGCCGGGGCGATGGCGTCGACCCGGTGGTCGTACCCGGCGGCGAGCAGGGAGATCGCGCCGCCGTAGGAGCCGCCGGCCATGCCCACGCGCGGGTCGCCGGGTTTGTCGAGCTGGACCTCGGGTCGTCTCGCCAGCCAGTCGATGAGCCGGGAGACGTCGGCGACCTCGCCCTTCGGGTCGTTGAGCCCGATCTTCCCGGTGGATTTGCCGAAGCCGCGCGCGGACCAGGTCAGGACCGCGTACCCGTCCCGGGCGAGGTCCTCGGCCTGCTGGCGCATGTCGTCCTTGCTGCCGCCGAAGCCGTGCGCCAGCAGGACGGCCGGGTGGCGGCCGGCGCCGGCCGGGGTGAAGTACGAGGTCTCCAGGCGCACCCCGTCGACCGCCATGACCCGGTCGGTCCTGTGCACCGGGGGCGTGTCCTCGGATGCGGCGGCCGTCCAGGTGCCGGCGCCGGCGAGCACCACGACGGCGGCCGCGGCGGCGAACAGCCGGCGCGGCCCCTTGAGCAGCCCTCGCAGCGGAGGCACCCGAAGATCCATGTCTCAACGGTACGGGCCGCCACCGACAACCGAGGGAGCCGGTGGGCTGAACCCCCGCCCCTCCCGCAGGAGTACGGGGCCTGCCCGGCGTACACCAGCCGTGGTACGAAGACGCATGGACATTCGCCGGGCCACCACCGTCGCGGAGGTCGTCGCCGCCGGGCACCTGTTCGACGATCCGGCGCGCCCCGAGTGGGCGGAGCGCTTCCTCACCACCGCCGGGCACCATCTGCTGCTGGCCTACGCGCAGGACGGCCAGGCCCCCGTCGGTTTCGTCAGCGGGGTCGAGACGGTGCACCCGGACAAGGGCACCGAGATGTTCCTGTACGAGCTGGCCGTGGACGAGCCGTACCGGCGCCGGGGCATCGGGCGGGCGCTGGTGGCGCGGCTGGCCGCGCTGGCCCGGGAGCGGGGCTGCTACGGCATGTGGGTCGGGGTCGACGCCGGGAACGACGTCGCCCTTGCCGCCTATCGCAGTGCGGGTGGCAAGGACGACGGTTCGTGCAGGGTGATGACCTGGGAGTTCTGACTAGGCCTGGGCAGCCTCGGCGAGCTGCTCCTCCTCGGCGAGGCGGATGTCCTCCGGGAGGGACACCACCCAGCGGGTCTCGCGGCGCGGGCGCAGGTAGAAGGCCCAGTAGAGGGTGGCGACGGCGGTGATGCCGCCGGTCCACCACAGGTACGACGGGTCCTGCTCGACCAGGATGTAGACGAGGACGGCGATCAGCAGGACCGGCATCGCCGGCCACAGCGGCATCCGCCAGGCCTGCTTGGTGCCGTGCGCTCCGCGCCGGGCGAGCAGCGCGGCGATCGCGACCAGCAGGTACAGGCCGGTGACGGCGACGCCGGTGACGCCGTAGAGGGTGTCGAGGTTGACGAAGCAGAGGAAGGCACCGGGGACGCCGACGACGAGGGTGGCGACCCAGGGGGAGCCGAACCGGCCGAGCTTGGCGAGGGCGTTGTTGACCGGGGCGGGCCAGGCCTTGTCGCGGGCGGAGGCGAACAGGACGCGGGAGTTCTGGATGACCATGACGATGCCCGCGTTGATGATCGCGAGGGCGACGCACAGGCTGACGAAGGTGCCGACGGCCGAGTTGCTCCAGGCGATGACCATGCTGGAGATGTCGCCGCCGGTCAGCGTCTTCAGGTCACCGGCGCCGAGGGTGATCGCCACGACCGGCACCAGGATGACCACGCTGGAGATGGCGAGGGTCGCGAGGACGGTACGGGCGACGCTGCGGCGCGGGTTCTCCAGTTCCTCGGAGAGGTAGATGGCGGTGGAGAAGCCCTGGGTGGCGAAGAGGGCGATGGCGAGCCCGGAGAGGACCATCATGGCCGTGACCGGGTCGACGTGGCTGTGCTCGCCGGCCACCTGGAGCGAGTTCACGAGGCTGCCCGCACCCCGGTGGGAGTGGGTGAAGCCGAGCAGGGCGACGACTCCGGCGGCGACGACCTCCAGGACCAGGAAGATGCCGGTGATCCAGGCGTTGGCGCGCAGGTCCAGCAGACCGGCGAGGGTGGCCGCGATCATCACGCCGGCGCCCGTCATGGACGGGTCGAGGTGGACGATCGGGGCCAGGTAGTCGGCGGTGCCCATGGCGATGACCGGAGGGACGATCATCACGACGAGCAGCGACATCACGAAGGCCAGCCAGCCGGCGAGCCGTCCGGCCAGGGTGGAGACGATGGCGTACTCGCCGCCCGCGCTGGGGATGAGGGTGCCCAGCTCGGAGTAGCAGAAGGCGACCGGGATACAGAGGAGCGCGCCGATGACGAGGCAGAGCGCCGTCGCCGTGCCCAGGCTGGAGAACAGGTCGGGCACGATCACGAAGAGCGTGGAGGCGGGCGTGACGCACGACAGCGTCAGCAGGGTGCCGCCGACGACACCGATGGACCGCTTGAGTTTCTGGGGGCTTTCAGAAGCGGCTATGACGGCTGGGTCGACAGGGCGGAGCGTGTCGGTCATGCGGCGGTTCCGATCGACTCGTGCGAGTGAGGGTGGGGGTCGGGAGCGCTATCGCCTCCGGCGGCCTGGTCGTACATGCACTGGTCCGCTCCCGGCGGCTGAATGGAACCCCGACGAAAACCGCCGCGTCAATGGGTGTTCACCTACGAAATCCGCAGCAAAGAGGCCGTCGATCACTCGATTCTCGTATCAACGGTCCCTGTGCGCGGGCCCTTGCGGCTGTACGAGAATCGCAGCGCTCCCGCACAAAAAAACAGGGCCGTCCGCATAGCGGACGGCCCCGTCAGGCCCTGCCGGTCGCTCAGTGGTTGCGCGGGAAGCCCAGGTCCACGCCCGCCGGTGCGTCGGCCGGGTCGGGCCAGCGCGTGGTGACGACCTTGCCGCGGGTGTAGAAGTGCGTGCCGTCGTTGCCGTAGATGTGGTGGTCGCCGAAGAGCGAGTCCTTCCAGCCACCGAAGGAGTGGTAGCCCACCGGCACCGGGATCGGCACGTTCACGCCGACCATGCCCGCCTCGATCTCCAGCTGGAAGCGGCGGGCCGCGCCACCGTCCCGGGTGAAGATCGCGGTGCCGTTGCCGAACGGCGAGGCGTTGATGAGGGCCACGCCCTCCTCGTAGGTGTCGACGCGCAGCACGCACAGCACCGGGCCGAAGATCTCGTCCTGGTAGGCCTTGGCGCTGGTCGGCACCCGGTCGAGCAGCGAGATGCCGATCCAGTGGCCGTCCTCGAAGCCCTCGACGGTGTAGCCGGTGCCGTCGAGCACCACCTCGGCGCCCTCGGCGGCGGCCCCGGAGACGTACGACGCCACCTTGTCACGGTGGGCGGCGGTGATCAGCGGGCCCATCTCGGAGGTCGGGTCGTTGCCCGGACCGATCTTGATCTTCTCGGCACGCTCGCGGATCTTCTCCACCAGCGTGTCGCCGATCGAGCCCACGGCCACGACCGCCGAGATGGCCATGCAGCGCTCGCCCGCCGAGCCGTAGGCCGCGCTCACGGCGGCGTCGGCGGCCGCGTCCAGGTCGGCGTCCGGCAGCACCAGCATGTGGTTCTTGGCGCCGCCCAGGGCCTGCACCCGCTTGCCGTTCGCGGAGGCCGTGGTGTGGATGTAGCGGGCGATCGGGGTGGAGCCGACGAAGGACACGGCCTTGACGTCGGGGTGCTCCAGCAGGCGGTCCACGGCCACCTTGTCACCGTGCACGACGTTGAACACGCCGTCGGGCAGACCGGCCTCGGACAGCAGCTCGGCGATCTTGAGTGACGCCGACGGGTCCTTCTCGGACGGCTTCAGCACGAACGTGTTGCCGCACGCGATGGCGATCGGGAACATCCACATCGGGACCATGGCCGGGAAGTTGAACGGCGTGATCCCGGCGACGACACCGAGCGGCTGGCGGATCGCGGCCACGTCGACGCGGCTGGCGACCTGCGTGGACAGCTCGCCCTTCAGCTGGACGTTGATGCCGCACGCCAGGTCGACGATCTCCAGGCCGCGCGCGACCTCGCCGAGCGCGTCGGAGTGCACCTTGCCGTGCTCGGCGGTGATCAGCTCGGCGATCTCGTCGCGGTGGGCGTCGAGCAGCGCGCGGAACCGGAAGAGGATGGTCGTGCGCTGGGCCAGGGAGGACTGGCTCCAGGTGGTGAAGGCGTCCTTGGCCGCCGCAACGGCCGCGTCCACCTCCTCCACCGACGCGAACGCGACCTTCGTGGTGACCGCGCCGGTCGCCGGGTCGGTGACCGGCCCGTACGTGCCCGACGCGCCTTCGACGGTCTTCCCGCCGATCCAGTGGTTGACGATCTTCGTCATGCCCAGAGACTCCTTATTACAGATGGCGGCGTCGGGTCGAGACGTGCCGTTCGTACAGCTCTCGTGCCTTGACCGCGGACGGTCGGGTCGCGGTCTCGGCCACAGGAACATCCCACCAGGCCTGCGCCGGAGGCGCGCCCGACACAGTGTCGGACGTTTCGGTCTCCACGTAGACACATGTGGGAGTGTCGGCGGCGCGCGCCACGGCGAGCGCCTCGCGCAGCTCCCGTACGGTCTTCGCGCGCAGCACCCGCATGCCCAGGCTGGCCGCATTGGCGGCGAGGTCGACCGGCAGCGGGGCGCCCGTGAACGTCCCGTCCCCGGCCTGGAACCGGTAGGCGGTGCCGAACCGCTCGCCGCCCACCGACTCCGAGAGCCCGCCGATGGACGCGTACCCGTGGTTCTGCACCAGCAGCATCTTGATCGCGACGCCCTCCTGCACGGCCGTCACGATCTCCGTCGGCATCATCAGATACGTGCCGTCGCCGACCAGCGCCCACACGTTCCGCTCCGGCGCGGCGAGCTTCACGCCGAGCGCGGCCGGGATCTCGTAGCCCATGCAGGAGTAGCCGTACTCCAGGTGGTACTGGTCCACCGACCGCGCCCGCCACAGCTTGTGCAGATCGCCGGGGAGCGAGCCGGCCGCGTTGATGATGATGTCCGACTCGTCCACCAGGGCGTCCAGGGCCCCGATGACCTGCGGCTGGGTGGGCCGCATGTCCGGCTCCTCGGCCTCGAAGCAGGCGTCGACGCGCTGCTCCCAGCGCTCCTTGTCCTCGGTGTACTCGGTGACGTACGACTCCGCCACCCTGTGCCCGTGCATCCCCAGCGCCTCGGTCAGCTCGCCCAGGCCGCTGCGGGCGTCGGCGACCAGCGGGAGCCCGGACAGCTTGTGGCCGTCGTACGGCGCGATGTTGAGGTTGAGGAAGCGGACGTCCGGGTTCTCGAAGAGGGTGCCGGAGGCGGTGGTGAAGTCGGTGTACCGGGTGCCGACGCCGAGCACCAGGTCGGCGGTGCGGGCCAGCTCGTCGGCGGTCGCGGTGCCGGTGTGGCCGACCCCGCCCACGTCCTGTGGATGGTCGTACCGCAGGGAGCCCTTGCCGGCCTGGGTGGAGGCGACCGGGATCCGGGTGGCCGCCGCGAACTCGGCGAGGGCCAGCTCGGCGCGGCTGTGGTGGACTCCGCCGCCCGCGATGACCAGCGGCCGGCGTGCCTCCCGGATCGCCCGGACCGCCTCGGCCAGCTCGGTCGGGTCCGCGCCCGGCCGTCGTACCGTCCACACGCGCGTCGAGAAGAACTCCTCCGGCCAGTCGAAGGCCTCCGCCTGCACGTCCTGCGGCAGGGCGAGGGTGACCGCGCCGGTCTCCACCGGGTCGGTGAGGACGCGCATGGCCTGCAGGGCGCTCGGGATCAGGGCTTCCGGGCGGGTGATGCGGTCGAAGTACTTCGACACCGGGCGCAGGGTGTCGTTGACCGACACATCGCCGGCGTACGGCACCTCCAGCTGCTGCAGGACCGGGTCGGCGGGGCGGGTGGCGAAGACGTCACCGGGGAGGAGCAGCACCGGGAGGTGGTTGATGGTCGCGAGGGCGGCGCCGGTGACCAGGTTGGTGGCGCCGGGGCCGATCGAGGTCGTCACCGCGTGCGTGGACAGGCGGTTCGACTGGCGGGCGTAGCCGACCGCCGCGTGCACCATGGACTGCTCGTTGCGGCCCTGGTGGTACGGCATGACGTCGGCGTACTCGATCAGCGCCTGGCCGAGCCCCGCGACATTGCCGTGCCCGAAGATGCCCCAGGTGGCGCCGATCAGCCGCTGCCGTGCGCCGTCGCGTTCGGTGTACTGGGCGGCGAGAAAGCGGACCAGCGCCTGCGCGACGGTCAGCCGGGTCGTCGTCATCGGTAGCCCCCTGTGCTTTCTACGTGGTCGGGGTGGAAGCAGATCCGCCACTCCCGGGTCTCGCCCGGGCCCGCCATGACGTTCAGGTAGTACATGTCATGCCCGGGCTGGGCGATGGACGGCCCGTGCCAGCCGTCGGGGACGAGGACCGCGTCGCCGGAGCGGACCTCGGCGAGCACGTCCGCGCCGCCCGCACGCGAGGGGAACACGCGCTGGTAGCCGAGACCCTTCGGGCCGTCGATCTCGAAGTAGTAGATCTCCTCCAGCTCGGACTCCGCGCCCGGCCGGTGCTCGTCGTGCTTGTGCGGCGGGTACGACGACCAGTTGCCGCCCGGGGTGATGACCTCTACGGCGATCAGCCGGTCGCAGTCGAAGGAGTCCGCCGAGGCGAAGTTGCGCACCCTGCGGGCGCAGGAGCCGCTGCCGCGCTCCTCGACGGGGACCTCCGGCGCGGGGCCGTAGCGGGCGGGGAGTCGTCGCTCGCACTTCGCTCCTGCCAGGGCGAAGCGGCCTCCCGCGCCGGAGGCGATCTGGACCCGGGCGTCCCGGGGAACATACGCGAAGTCGGAGACGTCCGCGAACACGCTTTCCCGGCCCAGGAGTTGGAACTCGCCCTTCTCGTTCGATGCGGTCGCAATTTGTACGGTACATCCGCCTTCCAGCGGAAGCACGATCCACTCACTGTCCCCGGTGGTGAACGTATGTGTGCCACCCGGCGCCAACTCGACCACGCGCAGGCTGCTGTGCGTCCAGCCGGCCAACTTGGGGTCGATGTCGACGGCGTACTGGGCGTTCGCGGTGGTGCCCCTCGGCAGATGCAGATCGGTGCTGGTCATGCGGCCCTCACAGCAGTCCTACGGCGGTGTCCACGGCGGCGGCCACATCGCCGTCCGCCGGGTACAGCAGCGAGCGGCCGACCACCAGGCCGCGCACGGTGGGGAGTTGCAGCGCGCCGCGCCACTTCTCGTAGGCGGCGACCTGGTCCTCGGGCGCGTCACCGATGTCACCGCCGAGCAGCACGGCCGGCAGGGTGGAGGTCTCCATGACCCGGGCCATGTCGTCGGGGTTCTCGGTGACGGGCACCTTCAGCCAGGTGTACGCAGAGGAGCCGCCGAGACCGGAGGCGATGGCGATGGACCGGGTGACCGCCTCGGCGGACAGGTCGTTCTTCACCCTGCCCTCGGGGGTGCGGCGGCTGATGAACGGCTCCACGAAGACCGGCAGCCGACGCGCGGCCATGTCGTCGATGGCGCGGGCGGTGGACTCCAGGGTGGTCAGCGAGCCGGGATCGTCGTAGTCGATGCGCAGCAGCAGCTTGCCCGCGTCGAAGCCGAGCCGCTGGATGTCCTCGGGGCGGTGACCGGTGAACCGGTCGTCCAGTTCGAAGCTGGCCCCCTGCAGTCCGCCCCGGTTCATGGAGCCCATGACCACCTTGTGGTCGAGGGCGCCGAGCAGCAGCAGGTCGTCCAGGATGTCGGCGGTGGCGAGGACACCGTCGACGCCGGGCCGGCTCAGTGCCAGGCACAGCCGTTCCAGCAGGTCGGCGCGGTTGGCCATGGCGAGCTTGCGGTCACCGACACCGAGCGCGCCCCGGGCGGGGTGGTCGGCGGCGACGATCATCAGCTTGCCGTTCTCGTTCAGGAGCGGTCTGCGGGCACGGCGGGTGGCGGCCTCGGCGATCGCCTCGGGGTGGTGGGTGCGGATGCGGACGAGTTCGGCCACGTCGACACGGGGACTCCGTCCGGCGTCCCCGCCCTCGGTGTGCGTGCCCGCGACCCGGCCGGCCCTCACAGCACCGCTCCGGCGTCGAGTGCGGCGGCCACCTCGTCCGGGGTGGGCATCGCGGAGGAGCACTCCAGGCGGGAGGCGACGATGGCGCCGGCCGCGTTGGCGTGCCGCATGATCGTCTCCAGGTCCCACCCTTCGAGGAGTCCATGGCACAGGGAGCCGCCGAAGGCGTCCCCGGCGCCGAGTCCGTTGAGGACGTTGACGGGCAGGGGCGGGACCTCGGCGGACTCGCCGTCGCGACTGACGGCCAGGACCCCCTTGGGGCCCTGCTTGACGACGGCGATCTCGACGCCGGCGTCGAGTAGCGCGCGGGCGGCCGCATGCGGTTCGCGTACGCCGGTGGCCACCTCCACCTCGTCCAGGTTGCCGACGGCGACCGTGGTGTGGCGCAGGGCCTCGGCGTAGAAGGGGCGGGCCGCGTCGGGGTCGGTCCAGAACATGGGCCGCCAGTCGAGATCGAAGACCGTGGTGCCCGCCTTCGCCCGGTGGGCGAGGGCCGCGAGGGTGGCCGTACGGCTGGGCTCCTCGCTCAGGCCGGTGCCGGTCATCCAGAGGATACGGGCGGCACGGATGGCGTCGAGATCGAGCTCATGGGCGTCGATCTCCAGGTCGGGCGCCTTGGGCTGCCGGTAGAAGTAGAGCGGGAAGTCGTCCGGCGGGAAGACCTCGCAGAAGGTGACCGGGGTCGGCAGGCCCGGGACCGGGGTGACCCAGCGGTCGTCGACGCCGAAGCCGCGCAGGGCCTCGTGCAGATAGACGCCGAACGGATCGTCGCCCGTGCGGGTGATCACGGCCGTGTGCCGGCCGAGCCGGGCCGCCGCGACCGCGACGTTCGTCGCCGACCCGCCGAGGAACTTGCCGAAGGACGACACCTGGGCGAGCGGGACGCCGGTCTGCAGCGGGTAGAGGTCCACTCCGATCCGCCCCATGGTGATCAGGTCGTAGGCCATCGGCTTCCCTTCGTCATGACTCTCCCCGGCTTTCTAGTCCCGTACGGCGAATCCTGTCAATGTTTTGTCCAGACATTCGGACCAGCTCTTGACACCGCTTTCCGGGCGCCCGCACGCTGACGCCCATGACGTCGCTGTCACCTTCCTCCTCACTGTCCCGTATCCGGATCGGATCGGCGCCCGACTCCTGGGGCGTGTGGTTCCCCGACGACCCCCGACAGGTGCCCTGGCAGCGCTTCCTCGACGAGGTGGCCGACTCCGGCTACGAGTGGATCGAACTGGGCCCCTACGGCTATCTCCCCAGCGACCCCGCGGTGCTCGCGGAGGAGACCGCGCGGCGCGGCCTGAAGGTGTCGGCCGGCACCGTCTTCACCGGCCTGCACCACGGTGAGTCCGTGTGGGACAAGACGTGGGCGCACGTGTCGGACATCGCGGCGCTGACCCAGGCGATGGGCGCCCGGCATCTCGTCGTCATCCCGTCCTTCTGGCGGGACGACAAGACGGGCGAGGTGCTGGAGCCGGACACGCTGACCGCCGAACAGTGGCGGAACCTGACCTCGCTGACCGAGCGGCTGGGGCGGGAGGTGCGGGAGCGCTACGGGCTGACGATCGTCGTCCATCCGCATGCCGACACCCACATCGACAGCGAGGAGAACGTCAGCCGTTTCCTCGACGGCACGGACTCCGACCTGGTGTCGCTGTGCCTGGACACCGGGCACTACGCGTACTGCGGCGGGGACAGTGTGCGGTTGATCGAGACGTACGGCGAGCGGATCGGGTATCTGCACCTCAAGCAGGTGGATCCGGAGATCCTGGCGGACGTACGGGCCAAGGGGACGCCGTTCGGGCCGGCCGTGGCCCAGGGCGTGATGTGTGAACCGCCTCGCGGGGTGCCGGAGTTGGGGCCCGTGCTGGAGGCCGCGCAGCGGCTGGGGGTGGAGCTGTTCGCGATCGTCGAGCAGGACATGTATCCGTGTGCGCCGGATGCGCCGCTGCCCATTGCCCGGCGGACTCGGGCGTTTCTTCGGTCCTGTGGGGTGTAGGGGCGCCCGCCGGCCAGGGGGGTGCGGTTGCCGCTCGTAGCATGGGTGGCGTGTCCTGGGAGACCGTTCCTGCCCGGCCGCATCCGGCCTTGCGGCCCGGTGTGATCAGTTATCGCGGTGTCCGGGTGCACCTCGACCGGCCTCGGCGGCGGCTGGAGGCGCCGATCGGGGCGGCCACGTTGCTGCTGGGTTTCGAGCAGCCGGTGCGCATCTCCCGTACCGGACGGCCTCCGGTGTCGCTGGTGTCCGTGGTCAACGGGCTCACCACCGTCCCCGCCCTCGGCGAGCACGGGGGCCGGATCTCCGGCATCGAGGTGTTGCTGGAACCCTGGGCCGCGTTCGGCCTGTTCGGTACGGAGCAGTACGAACTCGCCAACCGGTCGGTCAGCCCCGACCAGCTGGACCCGGACCTCGGCCAACTGGCGGGAGCCCTCGCCGCGTTGCCCGGCTGGCCCGAGCGGTTCGCCTTGCTCGACCGGGTGTTGCTGGAGCGGTTCCGCACGGGTGTGCCCGTCTCCGAGCGGGTGGTGCACGCCTGGTCGCTGCTGCGGCGGCACTCCGGCGTGCTCCCGGTGCCCCGGCTGGCCGAGGAAGTGGGCTGGAGCGTACGGCATCTGGAGAACCGCTTCCGCGAACAGATCGGTCTGCCTCCGAAGGCCGCGGCCCGGGTGCTGCGGCTGCAGCGGGCACGGCGGCTGCTGGCGGCGGGGCACGGGCAGGCGGAGACCGCGGCCGTGTGCGGGTACTACGACCAGGCGCACTTCAGCGGCGAGTTCAAGGCCATGACGGGCTGCACGCCCGGGGAGTTCCTGGCGGCCCGGAGGCTACCGGCGGCGGGCGCCGTGACCGACCGGCTCGCGGGCGAGGCCACCAGCCTGCTGCTCACCTCAGGACGGGGTGCGCTTTTTTCCAAGACCCGCGCGGGCAAGACCGGGCACGCTGATCGCCCGGCCATCAGGCTCCCGGGGGAAGCGGGGGCCTCCGGCGGCCAGGGGGACTGATCCGGGAGGGTGCCCCTGGGGGAAGCGGCCGCCGGAGGGCGCGGGGAAGCCGACGGGCCGGGTCTGACGCAGCGGACCCGGCCCGTCCTCGCGACCCGGCGCCACCGGCCCTGGATCGCCCGGTCCGCCACCCCGGATCGGCGCGAGGTCAACGCGCCCCGCCGTAGCCCCGGCGTAGGCCTTTGCGTCGACCGTGTCACAAACACCCCTTCTGTGTCACACATGTTGCGTATACGCGGGTTCTGCGTCACACCTTGCCGACAGGCGCATTCCCCTGATCACTCTGCGTCGTTCACCGGTCGCAGGCTTGGTGATCGCCAGCGCAGCGCCCGGCTCCCCCGACGGCCGTCCCCGGTCGCCGCTGTGGCGCGCGCAGGGAGGTGCAACTCATGACCGACCGAAGGCTCTGGTCCTACAAGGAGATCGCGGCGCACATCAGGGTGCAGCCGGACACCGTACGGTCCTATCGCAAGCACGGGCTGCTGCCCCCGCCCGACCATGTGGAGGGCGGCAAGCCCTACTGGTACGCCGAGACCGTCCGCGCCTGGGTCGCCTCCCGGCCGGGCAACCGCAGCCGTAAATGACCTCCACCGTGAACCGCTGGTGGGCCGCTCTCAGCGCCACGGCTCGATGACCGTGACCCCGGCCCCCGGTGCCGTACCCATCGCCGCCAGTGCCGGCGGTGCGGCGTCGAGGGTGATGGTGGACGTCACCAGGAGGTCGGGGCGCAGGGCGCCGGAGCGGACCATGCGGAGCATGCCGGGGTAGGTGTGGGCGGCCATGCCGTGGCTCCCGAGGAGTTCGAGCTCCAGGGCGATGGCACGGGCCAGCGGGACGGGGGTGGTGCCGTCGGCGGAGGGCAGCAGCCCGACCTGGACGTGCCGGCCGCGGCGGCGCAGGCCGTTCACGGAGTTCGCACAGGTGGCGGGCGAGCCGAGGGCGTCCAGGGAGAGATGGGCGCCGCCGTCCGTCAGCTCACGGACGACCGCGGCCGTGTCCGGCGTGCCGGTGGCGTCCAGGCACTGTGCGGCGCCGAACTTCCGCGCGAGGTCGAGGGCCTGGGGTGACACGTCGATGGCGATCACGCGTGCCCCGGCCGCCGCCGCGATCATCACCGCCGACAGCCCGACCCCACCGCAGCCGTGCACCGCTACCCACTCCCCCGCCGCCACCCGGCCCTGCTGCACCACCGCGCGGAAGGCGGTGGCGAAACGGCAGCCGAAGGCGGCGGCGGTGGGGTACGCCATGTCGTCCGGGATCGCGACCAGGTTGACGTCGGCGTGGTCGAGGGCGACGTACTCGGCGAAGGAGCCCCAGTGGTGGAAGCCGGGCTGGGTCTGGCGCTCGCACACCTGCTGGTCGCCCGCCGCACAGGACGGGCAGGTACCACAGGCGCAGACGAACGGCGCGGTGACCCGGTCGCCGGGCCGCCACCCGGTCACCCGGGAGCCCACCGTCTCGACGACACCGGCGAGTTCGTGCCCGGGCACGTGCGGCAGCGTGATGTCGGGGTCGTGGCCCATCCAGCCGTGCCAGTCGCTGCGGCAGAGGCCGGTCGCTTCGACCCGTACGACGACGGCGTGCTCCGCGGGTTCCGGGTCAGGTACGTCTCGTACTTCGGCCGGCTCGCCGTACCGCTCGAACACCACCGCGCGCATCCACACCCCTTTCGGAAACCTGCGCGAAGACTAGACGGTTCGGGAGCCGCCGGGTTGTGTCGCCAGTTCCCGTTCGTCGTGGCCGGTGCCCCTTCGGGGCTCGTCCGACTCGCCCTCGCTCAGACCGAACCGTTCGTGTATGCGCCGCAGCGGCGCCGGTGCCCACCACGTGGCCCTGCCCGTCAGCCGCATGATCGCCGGTACCAGCAGGCTTCGGACCACCATCGCGTCCATCAGGACCGCCAGGGCGATACCCAGGCCGAGCATCTTGGTGTTGGTCACCCGGGAGGTGCCGATGGCGACCATCACCACCGCGAGGATGACCGCCGCCGCGGTGATCAGCCCGCCGGTGCGCTGGAGTCCGTGCCGCACCGCCGCGTCGTGGTCGCCCGTGCGGTCGTACTCCTCCTTGATGCGGGAGAGCAGGAACACGCCGTAGTCCATGGAGAGCCCGAAGGCCACGCAGAACATCAGCACCGGCAGGGTGGTCTCGATGGAGCCGGAGCTGGTGAAGCCCAGCGCGCCGGAGAGATGGCCGTCCTGGAACACCCAGACCACGGCACCGAACATCGCGGTCAGACTGAGCGCGTTGAGCACCACGGCCTGCACGGGTATCAGCACGCTTCCGGTGAGCAGGAAGACCAGCAGGAGCGTCACGACGGCGATGAACACGGCCGCCCAGGGCAGGCGCTCGGCTATCGCGTGCTTGGTGTCGACGAGGACGGCGGCCGTGCCGGTCACCTTGGCGTCGAACGGCGCGTGCAGTGCACGTATGTCACCTACCAGGCGCTGGGCCGGGTCGTCGACGGCCTCGCCCTTCGGCTGCACCGTGAAGTACGCGGCATCGCCCTTGACCAGCGGGCCGTCGACGCGGGCCACCTCGGGCAGAGCGGCCACCTGCTGCTTGTAGGCGGCGTACTGGGCGACGGTGGCCCTGCCCTCGGCGAGGACCTCCAGACCCCCGCCGGGGCTGCCCGGGAAGCCCGCACGGATGTGCTCCTGCACCACATGGGACTCGGCGGTCGAGGGCAGCTGGCGGTCGTCGGCGGTGCCGAACTTCACGCCCAGGAACGGCAGTCCGAGGGTGACCAGAAGGACGGTGGTGCCCAGTGCGAAGAGGGGGGCACGGCGCATCACCAGGCCGGCGGCTCGGGCCCAGGCCGTCCCGGTGGCCGCCGTGGTCCCGGTGGTCCCCTCGGCGGGCTCCGGGGCGCGTCGGCGGCGGAACAGGCGCCGCAGGTCCAGGGAGTTGACCCGGTGGCCGAGCAGGACCAGCGCGGCCGGGAGCAGGATCAGAGCGGCGGCCGCGGCGAGCAGGACCACGGCGATGCCGGCGTAGGCGAAGGACCGCAGGAAGTACTGCGGGAAGACCATCATCGCGGCCAGGGACACCGCCACCGTGAGGGCGGAGAACAGGACCGTGCGGCCTGCGGTGCGCAGGGTCGTACCGACCGCCGTCAACGGGGTGGCGCCCGTGGACAGTTCCTCGCGGAAGCGGCGGACGATGAACAGGGCGTAGTCGATGGCCAGGCCGAGACCGAGGGCCGTGGTGAGGTTGAGCGCGAAGACGGAGACGTCGGTGAAGGCCGTCAGACCGCGCAGGACGGCGTTGGTGCCGAGGATGGCGACGATGCCGATGCCGAGCGGCAGCAGGGCGGCGATCGCACTGCCGAAGACCATCACCAGCAGCACCAGCGTGATCGGCAGGGCGATCATCTCGGCGCGGGCCAGGTCCTCCTTGATGATCGTCTGCATCTCGTGCCGGACCGCGACGACACCGCCGACCTTCACCTGGACCGGGCCGTGCGCGCCCCGGTAGTGCGGGGCGATGCGGTCGAGCGTTCTGCCCATCGCGTTGTCGTCGCCGGTGATGCGGGCGGCGATCAGCGCCTCGTGGCCGTCCTTGGCGCGCAGGGCCGGTGACCTGCTCTGCCAGTAGGAGCCGACGCCGGTCACGCCCTTCTCCCCCGCCAGCCGGCCGGCCAGGTCGCGGGCCTCGGCGGCGACCCGCGGATCGTCGACGGAGGCTCGGCCCGAGTCGACCAGGAGCAGCAGATTCGGCTGGGAGTCGGGAAACTCGCGCTCCAGGGCCTTGGTGGCATACGTCGACTGGGCGGCCGGGTCCTCCCAGCCACCGCTGCCGAGACGGTCCGCCACGCCGCTGCCGGCCAGCACGGCGAGTGCGGTGAGCACCAGGGCCACCAGGAGTGACAGGCGGGGGCGGGCGGTCACGAAGCGGGTGTAGCGGCCGGGCCGGGGCGGCGTCCGCCCAGACGCCCCCTCCGGCGCGCCTTCCGGTGTCCCCTCGGGCGCCCCCTCGCCCGTACGCGGCGGCGTGTTGACTTCGGTCATCTTGCGGTGTCCCCTTCACCCTGACCCATGTCTGTGCAGGCAGGCAGCATGAGTCGGTCATTGCCAATAGACTGGCAAACACGAGAGATCGCTCGCGTTTCTCCAGAATGCGAGCGGCCACTCGCATTTGTCAATCATGTTCGAAGAGCTGGGGATAACGCGTGCCCGACAACCCGCAGACACAGAAGGAGCAGCCGCGTCGCCGGCAGGCCCGCGGGGAGCGCCGTATCGCCCAGCTGCTCGAAGCGGCCGCGCGGGTCTTCTGCACCACCGGCTACACCGCCGCCAGCACCAACGCCATCGCCCGCGAGGCCGGCGTCTCACCGGGCACGCTCTACCAGTTCTTCCCGAACAAGGAGGCGATCGCGATCGAGCTGGGCGACCGGCTCGTCCATGAGATGCGGGAGACCTACGGCGAGGCGCTGGCCCCCGTCGACCCCGCCACACCGCTGGAGGAGGCCATCGGCTCCGCCATCGACCGGTTCATGGCCTTCAACACCGAGCACCCGGTGTTCTTCGCACTGATGCACGGCCCCGACATCCCGGGCCGGATGGCCGAGACGCACGACCAGCTGCACTCCACGCTGACCGGCCGGATCGAGGACCTGCTCGCCTCCCTCATGCCCGGCGCCACCCCGGCCGACGTCACCCGCACGGCGCACATCTGCCTCGGCATCTACAAGGCCGGCCTGGAGCTGGTCCTCGCCCACGAGGGCCCCGAGCGCGCGGCCTATGTCCAGGAGATCAAGAACGTCCTGGTCCGCTACCTGGAACCGCTGGTGGGCGACCGTCTCGGCCGCGGGTGATCCGGGGCCCACGGCACCCGCCGGCCGAGGGGTGGTCCGAGGGGCTCAGGCCGTCGGTCCCGGCCGGTCCCAGGGCAGCCAGGCCCGTGCCCCGAAGCCGCCGTCGGCCGTGGTGCCGTGGTCCAGCCGGCCGCCGGTGAGGGTCGCGCGTTCGGTGAGGCCGATCAGGGTCTGGCCGGCGCCGGGCACAGGCGTGGGCTCGGTGGTGGGCGGCGGGTCGGTGACCGTGACGGTGCGGCCCTCGCCGGGCGCGCCGGTGAGGTCCAGGGTGACCTCGGCGCCGGGGGCGCGTTTGCGGGCGTCGATGGCCCCCAGGCGCAGTCCACCCCACCCCCGCGCCCCCACCAGTCCACCCGGACTGCGGCCACCGGCGCATCTGCCTAGAGTGCGGATAGATCGCCCAGCCGCTGCCCGAGGGGAACCCCGTGAGCCACTCCCCGCCTCCCGGCACGCCCAAGGCCCGCATTCCCGGCCCCCAGCAGCCCCCACCGCCGTACCCCCGTATCGCCGCGGGCCTGTGGCGGCGCTGTCTGGGCGGGGGGCTCGCCCTGTGGGCGCTGATCGCATGGGTCACGTACGAGACGCGGAACAGCACACTGCTGCCGACGCTGATCCTGCTCGGCAGCTTTCTCGTGCCGGTCGCCTTCGTGCTGTGGGCGTACGAGCGGCACGGCCGTGACCTGGGCGTCAGCGCGATCCTCGGCAGTTTCCTGACCGGCGGGACCCTCGGCGTGCTCGGCGCCTCGCTGTCGGAGTCGCAACTGCTGTACCCCTCGCCGGGGACGGTCACCGGCGTCGGCCTGATCGAGGAGGCCGCCAAGCTCGCGGCACTGACGTTCGCGCTGCGCCGGCAGCCGGCCATCCGCGGGCCGCGCGCGGGACTGGTGCTCGGCGCGGCCGTCGGCTTCGGCTTCGCCGCCCTGGAGAGCGCCGGGTACGCCTTCAACGCGGCCGTCTCCGCCACGGGCGTCGATCTGCGCGCCCTGCTGGAGACGGAGATCCTGCGCGGACTGCTCGCCCCTGTCGGGCACGGGCTGTGGACCGCGATCGCCGGTGGCGTACTGCTGTCCCGGCGTCGCCTGAACGGGCGTTTCCGCGTCTCTGCCACGGTCGTCGGCACCTGCCTGGGCGTGTCCCTGCTGCATGCGCTGTGGGACTCCACGCGCGGCATCGCGATCTGGGTGGTCGCCCGGCTGACCGGCACCGGAGCGGACCGCCGGCTGTTCGCTCCGGGATACCTCGTCCGGCCGAGCGCCGAGCAGGAACACCTGTTCACGCTGTTCTCGGTCGGCGGGCTGGCGCTGGTGGCTCTGGCCGGGGTCGGCTGGGTGCGGTCGCTGGCGCGCCGGGGCCCCTCTTGGTAAGTACCCCCTAGGGGTATAGTGTGGAGAGCGTGGGGTTCCCTCGCGGACCCCACCGGCCCCGCACGCCTCGACGAGGAGTAACGACATGACCGCCCACACCGACACCGCCGGCTCCGTCACCACGGTCTACAAGGTGACCGGCATGAGCTGTGGCCACTGCGAGGGCTCCGTCTCCGGCGAGATCTCCCAGATTCCCGGCGTCAGCTCGGTGAAGGCCGTCGCGTCCACCGGCGAGGTGACCGTGGTCTCCGCGGCCCCGCTGGACGACGAGGCCGTGCGCGCCGCCGTGGACGAGGCCGGCTTCGAGCTGGCCGGCAGGGCCTGAACGTCCCTGCACCCCCCGTTCCCCGACCGGGCCGTGCCGACCAGCTGATACTGGCTCCGCACGGTCCGGTCCGATGTCTGGAGTCCGGACATGACCAGCACCACCGCAGAGACAGCCATAACCACGGGTGAGACCTCCGAAGCAGAGCTGCTCATCGGCGGGATGACCTGCGCCTCCTGCGCCGCCCGGGTGGAGAAGAAGCTCAACCGGATGGAGGGCGTCAGCGCCACCGTCAACTTCGCCACCGAGAAGGCGAAGATCACGTACGGCGCGGGCGTCCAGGTCGCCGACCTGATCGCCACCGTGGAGCGGACCGGCTACACCGCCGAGGAACCCACGCCGCCGGAGCCCGAGCCGGAGGCGGCCCCCGAGGCCCCGGGGCAGGACCCGGAACTCGGCGCGCTGCGGCACCGTCTGCTCGTCTCCGCGCTGCTCGCCGCGCCCGTGGTGCTGCTCGCGATGGTCCCGGCGCTGCAGTTCGACACCTGGCAGTGGCTCTCCCTGACGCTCGCCGCGCCGGTCGTCGTCTGGGGCGGATGGCCCTTCCACCGGGCCGCCTGGACCAACCTCCGGCATGGCGCCGCCACCATGGACACCCTGGTCTCGGTCGGCACGCTGGCCGCGTTCGGCTGGTCGCTGTGGGCGCTGTTCTTCGGTGACGCGGGCAAGCCCGGCATGCACGACGAGTTCCGCTTCACCGTCTCGCGCATGGACGGAGCCTCCACCATCTACCTGGAGGTCGCCGCCGGAGTCGTCGCGCTGATCCTGCTCGGCCGCTATCTGGAGGCCCGTTCCAAGCGGCGCGCGGGCGCGGCCCTGCGGGCCCTGATGGAGCTGGGCGCCAAGGACGTCGCCGTACTGCGGGACGGCCGTGAGGTGCGGGTTCCGGTGACGGAGCTGACCGTCGGCGACCGGTTCGTCGTACGGCCCGGCGAGAAGATCGCCACCGACGGCACGGTGGTGGAGGGCGTCTCCGCGGTGGACGCGTCCATGCTGACCGGCGAGTCGGTACCGGTGGACGTCGGCCCGGGCGACCGGGTCACCGGCGCCACCGTCAACGCGGGCGGGCGGCTCGTCGTGGAGGCGACCCGGGTCGGCGCCGACACCCAGCTCGCCCGGATGGCGAAGCTGGTGGAGGACGCGCAGAACGGCAAGGCCGAGGTACAGCGGCTCGCCGACCGCATCTCCGCGGTGTTCGTGCCCGCCGTCATCCTCGTCGCGCTCGGCACCTTCGGCGTCTGGCTGGGCGTCACCGGGGACACGGTCGCCGCGTTCACCGCCGCCGTCGCCGTGCTGATCATCGCCTGCCCCTGCGCGCTGGGCCTCGCCACACCGACCGCGCTGATGGTCGGCACCGGGCGCGGCGCCCAGCTCGGCATCCTCATCAAGGGCCCCGAGGTACTGGAGTCCACCCGCCGCGTCGACACGGTCGTCCTGGACAAGACCGGCACCGTCACCACCGGCCGGATGACCCTGCAGACCGTGTACGCCGCCGACGGCGAGGACGAGAAGGAGCTGCTGCGGCTCGCCGGCGCCCTGGAGCACGCCTCCGAGCACCCGGTCGCCCGTGCGATCGCCGCCGGCGCGGAGGAACGCGCCGGAGCACTGCCCCCGGTCGAGCACTTCGAGAACGTCCCCGGACGGGGCGCACGCGGGCGCGTGGACGGCCGTGAGGTGGTGGTGGGGCGCCTGTACGACGAGCTGCCGCAGGACTTGGCCCGCGCGGCACGCGAGGCCGAGCTGGAGGGCCGTACGGCCGTCGTGGCCGGCTGGGACGGGCGGGCCCGCGGGGTGCTCGCCGTCGCCGACGCGATCAAGGAGACCAGCGCCGAGGCGGTGCGCGAACTGCGCGCGCTGGGCCTGCGGCCGGTGCTGCTCACCGGGGACAACCGCATGGTCGCCGAGGCGGTCGCGAAGAGCGTCGGCATCGACTCCGGGGACGTGTTCGCCGAGGTGCTCCCCGAGGACAAGGTGGACGTCGTACGACGGCTGCAGCGCGAGGGACGGGCCGTGGCGATGGTCGGCGACGGCGTGAACGACGCGGCCGCGCTGGCCACCGCCGACCTGGGCCTCGCCATGGGCACCGGCACGGACGCGGCGATCGAGGCCGGCGATCTGACCCTCGTCCGCGGCGATCTGCGGGTCGCGGCCGACGCCATCCGGCTGTCCCGGCGGACGCTGGGCACCATCAAGGGCAACCTGGTGTGGGCCTTCGGTTACAACGTGGCCGCGCTGCCGCTGGCCGCGGCCGGGCTGCTGAATCCGATGATCGCCGGCGCCGCGATGGCCTTCTCCTCGGTCTTCGTGGTGACCAACAGCCTGCGGCTGCGGCGCTTCCGTTGAAGTCCCTTGGGGTTACCGGCGGTTCGCCCCAGTCGAAGTAAGAGACCCCCTAGAGTCCGGCGCGAGCCTCACATAAGCTCTTCACAAGGCTCGCGCATCATCCTTACGCTTGGGCTCCGATCGTCGTATCGGGGCTCTTGCGCACCTAAGGGACATATGCAAGAGACGCAGATCACAGTGATGCGAACGTAACCATCGAAGGGGTTCGAAGGTCTAAGTTGGCGATGTCAGAGCAGCGTCTTGGGGGGCGCTGACTGGCATCTGGGGATGTCTTGGGGGACTTCCTCAGAGATGCGTTGCCGGGGCACGTGCGCCGGGAAGCTTTGAGCGGCCCTCCCAGCGTGCGTTGTCCCGGCAGATCGCAGTGCATCACTGGAGCAGGACGAGTTTTGCTCATTCTGCTCGAAGACAGCGATTCAGGCGCTGTCCTCTCCGAGCGCCCGGCCGGATCCCGTGGGGGGAATCCGCACCGGGACATGGGAAGGCGCCCTGGTCGTCGGCCCGTGGGGGGACCGGCGTCTCAGGGCGCCTTCTGCTTTTCGCCTGCCTCTGCGACGAGTCCGTCAGGCACCGGGGAGGCTCACCGCACCCCAGGCACCCGGAAGAGCCGAACTCGACGCTCCTCGACCGGCACGAAGTCGGGCCCGACCGCGCCCGTGACCGTGCTGCCAAGCCGAAGACACCCCCGGTGCCCCGGCCACCTGACCCCGACCGCTCCAGAGCCGTCGGTCGAAACCGGACCCACCAGCCGGAACCGGACCCCTGGTCGAATAGGACCCCGGCCACCCGGACCCCGACCGCCCCGGAACCACCCGACCGCCCCGGAACCATCGGCCGTGAACCCACCAGCCGAAACGGAACCACCGATCCGAACCAGCCCCCGGTCGCCCGGGAAGCCGACCGCTCCGGAACCGTCGGCCGCGAACTCACCAGCCGAAACGGAACCACCGATCCGAACCAGCCCCCCGGTCGCCCAGGAAGCCGACCAGAAGCTGTCAACAAGGGGCACCACCGAGATGGCGCCCCCACCGGCAGGTGTCAGCGCTCCTCGACCGGCACGAAGTCGGGCCTGACCGCGTCCGTGACCGTGCTGCCAAGCCGAAGACACCCCTGGTGCCCCGGCCACCTGACCCCGACCGCCCCGGAACCGTCGGCCGCGAACTCACCAGCCGAACCGGAACCACCGATCCGAACCAGCCCCCCGGTCACCCGGGAAGCCGACCAGAAGCTGTCAACAAGGGGCACCACCGAGATGGCGCCCCCACCGGCAGGTGTCAGCGCTCCTCGACCGGCACGAAGTCGCGCAGCTCCACGCCCGTGTAGATCTGGCGCGGGCGGCCGATGCGGGAGCCCGGCTCCTTGATCATCTCGGTCCACTGGGCGATCCAGCCCGGCAGGCGGCCGAGGGCGAACAGGACCGTGAACATCTCGGTCGGGAAGCCCATGGCCCGGTAGATCAGACCGGTGTAGAAGTCGACGTTCGGGTACAGCTTGCGCTCGACGAAGTAGTCGTCGGACAGCGCGTGCTCCTCCAGCTTCAGGGCGATGTCGAGGAGCTCGTCCTCCTTGCCCAGCGCGGAGAGCACATCGTGCGCGGCGGCCTTGATGATCTTGGCGCGCGGGTCGAAGTTCTTGTAGACCCGGTGGCCGAAGCCCATCAGACGGACGCCGTCCTCCTTGTTCTTCACCTTGCGAATGAAGGTGTCGACGTCGGAGCCGGAGTCGCGGATGCCCTCCAGCATCTCCAGCACGGACTGGTTGGCGCCGCCGTGCAGCGGGCCCCACAGCGCGCTGATGCCGGCCGAGATCGACGCGAACATGTTGGCCTGCGAGGAACCGACCAGGCGGACCGTCGAGGTCGAGCAGTTCTGCTCGTGGTCGGCGTGCAGGATCAGCAGCTTGTCCAGCGCGGCGACGACGACCGGGTCCAGATCGAACTCCTGCGCCGGGACCGAGAAGGTCATACGCAGGAAGTTCTCGACGTAGCCGAGGTCGTTGCGCGGGTAGACGAACGGGTGGCCGATCGACTTCTTGTACGCGTACGCCGCGATCGTCGGAAGCTTCGCGAGCAGCCGGATCGTGGAGAGGTCACGCTGCTTCTCGTCGAACGGGTTGTGGCTGTCCTGGTAGAAGGTGGACAGCGCGGAGACGACCGAGGACAGCATGGCCATCGGGTGGGCGTCGCGCGGGAAGCCCTTGTAGAAGTTCTTGACGTCCTCGTGCAGCAGGGTGTGCCGCGTGATGTCGTTCTTGAACGTCGAGAGCTCGTCGACGGTGGGCAGCTCGCCGTTGATCAGCAGGTACGCCACCTCGAGGAAGGTGGAGCGCTCGGCCAGCTGCTCGATGGGGTAGCCGCGGTAGCGGAGGATGCCCGCCTCGCCGTCCAGGTAGGTGATGGCGGATTTATAGGCGGCCGTGTTGCCGTATCCGCTGTCCAGAGTCACCAGACCGGTCTGGGCGCGGAGCTTCCCGATGTCGAAGCCCTTGTCGCCGACGGTGCTGTCGACCACCGGGTAGGTGTACTCGCCGTCGCCGTACCGCAGTACTACAGAGTTGTCGCTCACGTCTTCCCTCACCGACGTAGTGCCTCATCTTCGAGGTGCCCTGACTGTCTCTACCATCCCCCATTTGGCTCAGGAGAGTGCACTCGGGGTCGACCATTGGGCCTATTGGCGGCACTCAGTGCCGCCAACCTGCTCATCCTGCCCCCTCCGAACGGCATCTGGAAGTGCTCTGTGACCTTCACGACTCGTTTGATCGATCATTTTTTGTGATGCAGGTCGCTGCGCCTGCTCAGCGGCAGGTCAGGAGCCATGCAGCCGGAAATCCAGTGCCGTGCAACGCCGTCCCGCGGACACCGTGCGCACCGCCTGTCCGATCGCTTTGCGTGAACCGACGAGAACGACCAGGCGCTTGGCCCGTGTCACCGCCGTGTACAGCAGGTTCCGCTGCAGCATCATCCATGCCCCGGTCGTGACGGGAATCACCACAGCGGGATATTCACTTCCCTGCGAACGGTGGATGGTGACCGCGTACGCGTGCGCCAGTTCGTCCAGTTCGTCGAATTCGTACGGAACCTCCTCGTCCTCGTCCGTCAGCACCGTGAGCCGCTGGTCGACCGGATCGAGCGAGGTGACGACACCCACGGTGCCGTTGAAGACACCATTCTTCCCTTTCTCGTAATTGTTGCGAATCTGGGTGACCTTGTCGCCGACCCGGAAGACCCGGCCGCCGAACCGCTTCTCGGGCAGATCGGGCCGGCCGGGGGTGATGGCCTGCTGGAGCAGGCCGTTCAGCACGCCCGCACCGGCCGGCCCCCGGTGCATCGGCGCGAGCACCTGGACATCCCGGCGCGGATCGAGCCCGAACTTGGCCGGAATCCGACGAGCTGCCACGTCCACGGTGAGCCGGCCGGCCTCCTCCGTGTCGTCCTCCACGAAGAGGAAGAAGTCCTTCAGCCCGTCGGTGAGCGGATGCTGCCCCGCGTTGATCCGGTGCGCGTTGGTGACGACACCGGACTGCTGGGCCTGCCGGAAGACCCGGGTGAGCCGGACGGCCGGGATGGGCCCGCCCTCGGCGAGCAGATCGCGCAGCACTTCGCCGGCGCCGACGCTGGGCAGCTGGTCGACGTCACCGACGAAGAGGAGATGGGCGCCGGGCGGTACGGCCTTGACGAGCTTGTTGGCGAGCAGCAGGTCGAGCATGGACGCCTCGTCGACGACGACGAGATCGGCGTCGAGTGGCCGATCCCTGTCGTACGCCGCGTCCCCACCGGGCTTGAGCTCCAGCAGCCGGTGGACGGTGGAGGCCTCGGCACCCGTCAGCTCGGACAGCCGCTTGGCGGCACGTCCGGTGGGGGCGGCGAGCAGCACCTTGGCACGCCTGGCGCGGGCCAGCTCCACGATCGAGCGCACGGTGAAGGACTTGCCGCAGCCGGGACCGCCGGTGAGCACGGCGACCTTCTCGGTGAGCGCGAGCTTGACGGCGGCTTCCTGCTCCGGGGCGAGATCGGCGCCGGTACGGCCTTTCAGCCAGCCGAGGGCTTTGTCCCAGTCGACGTCCTGGAAGCCGGGCATGCGGTCCTGGTCCGTGCGCAGGAGGCGGAGGAGCTGGGAGGAGAGGGAGAGTTCGGCGCGGTGGAAGGGGACGAGGTAGACGGCGGTGACGGGTTCGGAGGCGTCGCCGTCCGGACCGGGCACCTTCTCCCGTACGACACCGGGTTCGTCCCGTACGACACCGGGATCGGCGCCCACGACACCGGGATCACCGCCGTGGTCCGGTGGCTGGGCCAGCTCGGCCAGGCACTCGATGACCAGCCCGGTGTCCACGGCGAGCAGCTTCACCGCGTCGGAGATCAGCCGCTCCTCGGGAAGGAAGCAGTGGCCCTGGTCGGCGGACTGGGACAGGGCGTACTGCAGCCCGGCCTTCACCCTCTCCGGGCTGTCGTGCGGAATGCCGACGGACTGGGCGATCTTGTCGGCGGTGAGGAAGCCGATGCCCCAGACGTCGGCGGCCAGGCGGTAGGGGTGTTCCTTGACGATCCGGATCGACGAGTCGCCGTACTTCTTGTAGATCCGTACGGCGATGGAGGTGGAGACCTCGACCGTCTGCAGGAAGAGCATGACCTCCTTGATCGCCTTCTGCTCCTCCCAGGCGTCGGCGATCTTCTTGGTCCGCTTGGGGCCGAGGCCGGGGACCTCGATGAGCCGCTTGGGCTCCTCCTCGATGATCCGGAGCGTGTCCAGCCCGAAGTGCTGGGTGATCCGGTCGGCGAAGACCGGTCCGATCCCTTTGACGAGGCCGGACCCGAGGTAACGCCGGATGCCCTGGACGGTGGCGGGCAGGACGGTCGTGTAGTTCTCCACGTGGAACTGCTTGCCGTACTGGGGGTGGGACCCCCAGCGCCCCTCCATCCGCAGGGACTCCCCGACCTGGGCGCCGAGCAGCGCACCGACCACCGTGAGGAGGTCGCCGGCGCCTCTGCCCGTGTCGACCCGGGCGACCGTGTAGCCGTTCTCCTCATTGGCGTACGTGATGCGTTCAAGCACGCCTTCCAGCGTCGCGAGCCGCCGCTCGCCGGTCTGGGTCCCCGCCTGTTGAGCCATGATCCGACGGTACCGGTGGGGTGTGACAGGGGGGTGGGGGTGAGCCGCCTGGAGTTGCTTGCACGGAGTGAGTGCGTGGCCGTAGGGCCGCTCGCTTCTTGGCCAGTGTCGTGCTTCCGCGAGGTGCATCAAGGGCTACGGCGCCTCCAAGGCCGCCTGGGCCATGACCAACGGGGTCCGGGAGGAGCTGCGGGACACCGGTGTTCTGGTCGTCGGCGTGCACTGCTGCTGGGCGACCGAGGCGTACAGCGTGCCGTTCTCCACCGCCGTCAGCCCGTCCGGGGTTACCGGTGAAGGTGGTCACGAAGGACAATGTGGCCGGTTTCAGCGGCTGACGACGGGCGACGCGGGCGGGCGGTCGTAACCCATGGGCAACCGGCATGGGGCACCATGGGGGACGGCCGCCCGCCCGGTCATCTCTCTGGGAGTCATGGGGAGTCAACTGATGTACGACTACGACCTGTTGGTCGTGGGTTCGGCCAACGCCGACCTGGTGATCGATGTCGAGCGGCGGCCGGCCGCCGGCGAGACGGTGCTCGGCGGCGACCTGGCCGTCCACCCGGGCGGCAAGGGCGCCAACCAGGCGGTCGCCGCCGCCCGGCTCGGCGCGGGTACGGCCCTGCTGGCCCGGGTCGGCGACGACGGCCACGGCCGGCTGCTGCTGGACTCCCTGCACGCGGCCGGTGTGGACACGGTCGGCGTGCTGGTGGGCGGGGCGCCGACGGGCGTCGCGCTGATCACCGTGGATCCCTCGGGGGACAACAGCATCGTGGTGTCACCGGGCGCCAACGCCCGTCTCACCCCGGCGGACATCCGGGCGGCGGTCAGCCTGTTCCTGGCCTCGCGGGTGGTGTCGGCGCAGCTGGAGATCCCGCTGGAGACGGTCGTGGAGGTGGTACGGAACCTGTCCCCGGACAGCCGTTTCGTGCTGAACCCGTCCCCGCCCAGGCCTCTGCCCACGGAGGTGCTCGCGGCCTGCGACCCGCTGATCGTCAACGAACACGAGGCCCGGGTGATCCTCGGCGAGGCCTGTGTCAGCGAGGACCCGGCGGACTGGGCGCGGCTGCTGCTGGCCAAGGGGCCGCGCTCGGTGGTGGTGACGCTGGGCGCGGAGGGGGCGCTGGTGTGCGACTCCTTGGAGGTGACCCGGGTGGCGTCGGTGACGGTGGACGCGGTGGACACGACAGGTGCCGGGGACGCGTTCACGGCGGCGCTGGCCTGGAAGCTGGGGACGGGTGCGGAGCTGCAGGAGGCGGCGGCCTACGCGGCCCGGGTCGGCGCGGTGGCCGTGACCAAGCGGGGCGCGCAGGAGTCGTATCCGACGGCGGAGGAGGTCGAGGGGCTGTGAAGAAGGCGGGGATCCTCAACCGCCACCTCTCCGGTGCGCTGGCCGAGCTGGGACACGGGGACGGAGTGCTGGTGTGCGACGCGGGCATGCCGATCCCGGACGGGCCGCGCGTGGTGGACCTGGCGTTCCGCGCCGGTGTGCCGTCGTTCGCGGAGGTCCTGGACGGGCTGCCGGCCGAGCTGGTGGTGGAGGGCGCCACGGCTGCGGAGGAGCTGCGCGGCCGCAACCGGGCCCTGCTGGACGGCCACTTCCCACGGCTGTCCCTGGTCCCGCACGAGCGCCTGAAGGAGCTGTCGACGGGCGCACGGCTGGTGGTCCGCACGGGCGAGGCCCGGCCGTACGCGAACGTACTGCTGCGGTGCGGCGTGTTCTTCTGAGGACCGTACGACTTCGAGGGGGCGGGGGGGGGGGGGGGGGGGGGGGAAAAAACCCCCCCCCCCCCCCCCCCCCCCCAACCCCCCCCCCCCCCCCCGGCCCCCCCCCCTGTCCTGTGCCCAAGACGAAAACCCAGGGCCACG
>NZ_JBVIEB010000001.1:0-296653 GCF_055572075.1 Streptomyces sp. NPDC030820 | reverse complement strand
AGAAGGGCCTGGTATAAAGAGAAGCGTTTGTTGGGGTTGGGTTTTTTTTTTCGAGGACTCGCACGGTTGGGGGGGGTGGTCCCCTTTCCTTCCCCCCCCCCCGCCCCCTCGGCTTTCCCCTCCACATCAGAACCCCGTGAATCCCCCCGGGTCCCCTCCCGGGTTCTGATGACAGGTACGACACTCAGGGCCCGGGGAGGGTTGCACGCGTTCTCAAGATTTTTTGTGCACGTGTTCCATGAACCGCTCCACCGTCTCCGCCAGCACCTCCCGGCCGTCCCGGGCCCACAGCTCCTCGTTGAAGAGTTCGACCTCGATGGGACCGGTGTAGCCGGCCGCCTCCACGTACCCCCGCCACTCGCGCATGTCGATCGCGCCGTCCCCGATCTGACCGCGGCCGTTGAGGACACCCTCGGGCAACGGGGTGACCCAGTCGGCGAGTTGGAAGGTGTGGATACGGCCGCCCGCTCCCGCCCGCGCGATCTGTGCCGGGGCCTGCTCGTCCCACCAGATGTGGTAGGTGTCCACCGTCACCCCGACCTGGTGCGCGGGGAAGCGCTCGGCCAGGTCCAGGGCCTGGGCCAGCGTCGACACCACGCAGCGGTCGGCGGCGTACATGGGGTGCAGGGGCTCGATGGCGAGGCGTACGCCGTGCTGCTCGGCGTACGGACCCAGTTCGGCCAGGGCGTCTGCGATGCGTTCGCGGGCCGCCCGCAGGTCCTTGCTGCCGGGCGGGAGGCCGCCGGAGACCAGGACCAGGGTGTCGGTGCCGAGCGTGGCCGCCTCGTCCACCGCCCGCCGGTTGTCGGCCAGGGCACGGGAACGCTCCTCCGGGCCGATCGCCGTGAAGAAGCCACCCCGGCACAGGGTCGTCACCGTCAGGCCCGCGACCCGGATCAGTTTCGCCGTCGCCTCGACGCCGTATGCCTGGACCGGCTCCCGCCACAGGCCCACCTGGCCGACACCCGACTGAACGCAGGCGTCCACCAGTTCCGGCAATGACAGCTGCTTCACGGTCATTTGATTGATGCTGAAGCGCGCAAGACCGGTCACTGGTCCACCCCGTACAGCGACAGCAGGTTCTTCATCCGTTCCTCGGCGAGCTTGGGGTCCGGGAACAGGCCGAGACCGTCGGCGAGTTCGTAGGCGCGGGTCAGGTGCGGGAGGGAGCGGGCCGACTGCAGGCCGCCGACCATCGTGAAGTGGGACTGGTGACCCGCGAGCCAGGCCAGGAAGACCACGCCCGTCTTGTAGAAGCGGGTCGGGGCCTGGAAGAGATGGCGCGACAGCTCGACCGTGGGGTCCAGCAGGCTCCGGAAGCCGGCCGTGTCGCCCGTGTCCAGGACCCGTACCGCCTCGGCCGCCAGCGGGCCCAGCGGGTCGAAGATGCCGAGTAGGGCGTGGCTGAAGCCCTTGTCGTCGCCCGCGATCAGCTCGGGGTAGTTGAAGTCGTCGCCGGTGTAGCAGCGGACCCCGCGAGGGAGTCGGCGGCGGAGGTCGATCTCCCGCTGCGCGTCCAGCAACGACACCTTGATGCCGTCCACCTTGTCCGGGTGCGCGGCGATGACCTCCAGGAACGTCTCCGTCGCCGCGTCCAGGTCGGCCGAGCCCCAGTAGCCCTCCAGCGCCGGGTCGAACATCGGGCCCAGCCAGTGCAGGATCACCGGCTCGGCGGACTGGCGCAGCAGACGGCCGTAGGTCTCCAGGTAGTCCTCGGGGCCGGAGGCGGCCGCGGCCAGCGCCCTCGACGCCATCAGGATCGCCTGGGCGCCTGACTCCTCGACGACCGCGAGCTGTTCCTCGTAGGCCGCGCGGATCTCTGTCAGCGAGCCGGCCTTGATCTGGTCGGTGCCGACCCCGCAGGCGGTACGGCCGCCGACCGACCGCGCCTCGGCCGCGCTCCGGCGGATCAGCTCCGCCGCGCCCGCCCAGTCCAGGCCCATGCCCCGCTGGGCGGTGTCCATCGCCTCGGCGACGCCGAGTCCGTGGGACCACAGGTGGCGGCGGAAGGCGAGGGTGGCGTCCCAGTCGACGGCGGCGGGCGAGTCGGGGGACACGTCCGCGAACGGGTCGGCCACGACGTGCGCCGCCGAGAAGACCGTGCGGGAGGTGAAGGGGGTGCCCGGCGAGACGTGCAACGGCTCGGTGCGGGGTTCGTACGTCCGCAACGAACCGTCCACCGAGGGAAGTCGGATGGTCACAGGGCGATCTCCGGTACCTCGATGCGGCGGCCCTGCGTCGAGGACTTCAGGCCCAGCTGGGCCAGTTGGACGCCACGGGCGCCGGCCAGCAGGTCCCAGTGGTACGGGGCGTCGGCGTAGACGTGCCTGAGGAACAGCTCCCACTGGGCCTTGAAGCCGTTGTCGAAGTCGCCGTTGTCCGGTACCTCCTGCCACTGGTCGCGGAAGACCTCGGTGGCCGGGATGTCCGGGTTCCAGACCGGCTTGGGGGTCGCCGACCTGTGCTGCGCCCGGCACTTCCTGAGCCCCGCCACCGCCGAGCCCTCGGTGCCGTCGACCTGGAACTCGACCAGTTCGTCGCGGTTGACGCGTACGGCCCAGGAGGAGTTGATCTGGGCGATCGCGCCGCCCTCCAGCTCGAAGACGGCGTACGCCGCGTCGTCCGCCGTCGCGTCGTAGGGCTTGCCCTGCTCGTCCCAGCGCTGCGGGATGTGGGTGGTGGCGAGGGCCTGGACGGACCTCACGCGGCCGAACAGCTCGTGCAGGACGTATTCCCAGTGCGGGAACATGTCGACAACGATGCCACCGCCGTCCTCGGCGCGGTAGTTCCAGGAGGGGCGCTGGGCGGGCTGCCAGTCGCCCTCGAACACCCAGTAGCCGAACTCGCCCCGGACGGAGAGGATCCGGCCGAAGAAGCCGCCGTCGATGAGCCGCTTCAGCTTCAGCAGGCCCGGCAGGAAGATCTTGTCCTGGACGACGCCGTGCCTGATGCCCTTCGCGTGGGCGAGTCCGGCCAGCTCCAGGGCGCCCGCCAGGCCCGTCGCCGTCGGCTTCTCGGTGTAGATGTGTTTGCCCGCCGCGATCGCCTTCTTGATCGACTCCTCACGGGCCGAGGTGACCTGGGAGTCGAAGTAGATGTCCACGGACGGATCGGCCAGCACCGCGTCCACGTCCGTCGAGACATGGTCGAGGCCGTGGCGGTCGGCGATCTCCCGCAGGGCGTGCTCGCGCCGGCCGAGCAGGATCGGCTCCGGCCACAGCACGGTGCCGTCGCCGAGGTCGAGGCCGCCCTGGTCGCGCAGGGCGAGGATCGACCGTACGAGGTGTTGGCGGTAGCCCATGCGCCCGGTCACGCCGTTCATGGCGATTCGCACCGTCTTGCGTGTCACGTGAGTCCCCTCTGTCAACGCCGGCAGCAAGCGCTTTCCATGCTGAGAAGCTAGCCTCTTGACGGTGGTCCGTACAAGACCGTGTCCTCTTCGAGTTGTTCGAGGGGGCGAACAACCGGGGGCCATGGCTTTAAGGTCTGCTCGACGGATTCTCGGAACCGGCAGCAGGACCTGGCTGTCTACGAGGGCGTACGACACGATGCGCGACCGGAGGACGACGACATGACGGTGACCCTGGCGGATGTGGCGGCCCGCGCCCAGGTCTCACCCGCGACGGTGTCGCGCGTGCTGAACGGCAACTACCCGGTGGCCGCCTCCACGCGCGAGCGGGTGCTGCGGGCGGTGGACGAGCTGGACTACGTCCTCAACGGCCCGGCGAGCGCCCTCGCGGCGGCCACCTCCGACCTGGTCGGCATCCTCGTCAACGACATCGCCGACCCCTTCTTCGGGATCATGGCGAGCGCGATCCAGGCCGAGATCGGGGGCGTCGGGGGTGGCCGGGCGGGCGGTGAGCGGCTCGCGGTGGTCTGCAACACGGGCGGCTCGCCGGAGCGTGAGCTGACCTACCTGACCCTGCTGCAACGGCAGCGGGCGGCGGCCGTGGTGCTGACCGGCGGGGCCGTGGAGGACGCGTCGCACGCGGCGGCGGTGGCGGCGAAGCTGCGCAAGCTCGCCGAGGCCGGGACCCGGGTGGTGCTGTGCGGGCGGCCGCCGGCGCCCGACACCGAGGCCGTGGCGCTCGCCTTCGACAACCGGGGCGGAGCTCGCCGGCTCACCGAGCATCTGCTCGGTCTCGGCCACCGCCGCCTCGGCTACATCGCGGGCCCCGAGGAGCGCACGACGACCCGGCACCGGCTGGAGGGCCACCGGGCGGCGCTGGCCGCGGCGGGGGTCGAGGAGGACCCGCGCTGGACGGTGCACGGCCGCTACGACCGGCAGTCCGGGTACGAGGCCACGCTGGAGCTGCTGCGCCGTGATCCGTCCCTGACCGCTGTGGTCGCCGCGAACGACTCCGTCGCGCTCGGGGCATGTGCGGCGCTGCGGGACTCCGGGCTGCGGATTCCGGAGGACGTTTCGGTCGCCGGTTTCGATGATCTGCCGTTCAGCGTGGACGCGGTGCCTTCTCTTACGACCGTGCGGTTGCCGCTCGCGGAGGCGGGGGCCAGGGCGGGGCGGATCGCCATGAGGCGGGAGGAGGCGCCCCCCGGACGGATCGCGACCGTCCGGGGGGAGCTGATGGTGCGGGGGTCTTCGGGGGTGCCCCGGTCAGCCGGGAAGTGACCTTCCCAGCAGCGGCATCGGCGCCTCGCCCCGCCTGCGGTCCCGGTACCAGCGCCTGCCGGTGTCGTAGGCCCGGCGGGCCCTGCGCACGACGGGGATCTGGGTGGCGAGGTGGACCTGGTAGCGCCACGGGTCCTGGTGGCCCTGGCGCACCGACATGGCATAGGCGAAGGAGACCGGATCGCGGTCCAGGTAGTCGTCCAGCTGTTCGAACCAGGCCATGCTGGAGCGCGCACCGGCCTGGATGGGGTGCAGTTCGGCGCGGCGGTGCTGGTCGTACTCGCGCAGTGCCGTCTGCGGATCCGGGAAGCTCGACAGGCTGTGGGCCAGCACGATCGCGTCGATCATCGCGAGCCGGGTACCGGAGCCGAGCGTGAAGTGGGTGGTGTGCGCGGCGTCGCCGGCCAGGACGACATTGCCGTCGACCCAGGTCCGGTTGCTGATGTGCTGGAACCGCTGCCACTTCGCCGGTTCGCCGCGTGATCTGCTGATCAGGGAGTGGCCGTCGAGCGCCCGGTGGAAGATCTTCTCCAGCAGGGGCATGGCGTCGTCGGGTTCGAGCGTGTCGAGGCCGAGGCCCTGCCAGGTCTGCGGTGAGCACTCCACGATGCAGGTGCTGATCCCGTGGAACGACGGATAGGCGTGGAACCAGATCCAGCCGGCCGGGGTCTCCTCGAAGCAGAACACGAAGCTGTCGAACTGCCGGTCCGTGCCGAGCCAGATATAGGGGTTGCGGCCGGTCTCCACCTTGGTGCCGAAGTGCTCGGCGCGGCTCTGCCGGATCCGGCTGCCCGCGCCGTCGGCGGCCAGGATCAGGTCGGCCTCGGGCAGGTCGGTGGGGTCGGCGAGCTGCTCGTGGCGGACGTCGACGCCCAGTGCCCGTGCGCGGCGGGTCAGCACGTCCAGTAGGGCGGCGCGGCCCATGCTGTAGCCGTAGCCGCCGAAGTACGCCGTGCCGTCGTGCCGGCTGCCGTGCAGTCGGATCTCCTGGTCCTGCCAGAGCACGGAACCGGCGCTCACCGCCCGTGCGCTCTCGGGGTCGTTGCGATGCAGGATGTCCAGCAGATCGTTCCAGTACACGACCCCCCAGCCGTACGTCGCCTCCGGCGGGTCCCGCTCGATCACGGTGATCTCGTGACCGGCATCCCGCAGCTTCGCGGAGATCGCGAAGTACAGCCCGGCCGGGCCTCCACCCACGCAGACGATCCTCACTCCAGTACCTCCGTTGTCACGGCCTCACCGGCACAGCACTTCTGTGCCGGGTACGTGCATGTGGATCCGGGTGCCCGTGGGGTCGGGCACCCGGATCCGTCCTTCGCTTGTCAGGGGGTGTCGGTCACTGCTGGGTGTCGGTCACTGCTGACACTCAGTCGCAGCCCCAGCCCCAGCCCCAACCGTCATCGCCCCAGCCCCAGCCGCCGTGGTCTCCCCAACCCCAGCCGCCGCCCCAACCCCAGCCCCAGCCCCAGCCGCCGTCGTCACCCCAGCCCCAGCCCCAGCCGTCTCCGTGGTACGAGACGACGTGTTCGGGAGCGGCGGAGGCGGTGGCTGCCTGGGCGGCGCCGGCGCCGGCTGCGATGGCCAGGATCGGTGCCGAGCAGACCGCGATGGCTACTCTCTTGATACGGGTGCTGTGCGCGCGCATGATGAGCCCCTCTCCGGAGGGTGTGGTTGATTTGCCGGGCGGCCTCGACGGGCCGTCCGTTGCGCTCCTGCCTGCGCGTCGCTCGGAGCGCCGCCCGCCGCCACGCGATATGCGCTCTCGCGGCGGACCGTCACCTCCGTAATAAAACGGACATAAGTGACGTTCGTTAATAAACCTACGACGAGATCGCGACGTAGTCAAAAGCAGGACTCGCTACCGGCCTAAAGAACAGGCAAAGGAAACGGACCCGGGTCCGGACGGTCAACACCCGTGCACCACAAGCGGTTTTGGTACGCCGCCGAGCCGGGCCGTGGACGCGGGCGGGCGGCAGGCCTAGGCTCTGAGGACGGTATCTCTGACTGAGTCAAACATCGGGGGCGACCATGACCGTCCAGGACGTCCGCGCCTTCAACCGCTTCTACACGGGCGTCATCGGCGCCCTCGACTACGGCCGCCATCTCTACGCCCCGTACACCCTCACCGAGTCCCGTGTGCTGTACGAACTCGCCCAGGTCCCGCATCTGGACGCGGTCGATCTGCGCACGCTGCTCGACCTGGACGCCGGGTATCTGAGCCGGATCCTGAACAGGTTCGAGGACGCCGGGCTGATCGAGCGCGGCCCCTCGCAGAGCGATCCGCGCCGGCGGCGGGTACGGCTCACCGCGCGGGGGCGGGAGGCCGCCGCCCTGCTCGACGAGCGGGCCCGGGAGACGGTCGGGGCCATGCTCGACACCGTGGCCCCGGCCGACCGGCCACGGCTGGCCGAGGCCATGCGGACCATCCGGGAGGTCCTCGGCGAGGGTGAGGTCCGGTCCGGCGAGGTCGTGCTGCGCGAGCCGGGTCCGGGCGACCTCGGCTGGATCGTGCAGCGCAACGCGGCCCTGTACGCGGCCGAGTACGGCTGGAACGCCGACTACGAGGGGCTGGTCGCCCGGATCGTCGCCGACTTCGCGGATGACCACGACCCGCATCTGGAGCGGGTGTGGATCGCCGAGCAGGCGGGGCGCCCGGTGGGCTGCGTGATGTGCGTACGGGACGACGCACCGGGTACCGCGCGGCTGCGGCTGCTGCTCGTCGAGCCGGAGGCACGCGGGCACGGCATCGGCGACCGGCTGGTACGGGCCGTGATCGACTTCGCGCGCGGAGCCGGCTACCGCGATCTGGTGCTGTGGACCAACGACGTGCTCAGCGGCGCCCGCCGGATCTACCAGCGGCACGGCTTCGTGCTCGTCGCGGAGAAACCGCACCGCTCCTTCGGCAAGGATCTCGTGGGCCAGGACTGGCGACTGGATCTGCACGAATCGGACGAATGACGAGTCACGCACCGGGCGGATGACGAGTAGTGTCCGGCCCATGAAGCTGGCGTTCTCCACTCTCGGTGTCCCCGGCCTGCCCGTCCCTGAGGTCCTGGCGCTCGCGACCGCCCACGGCTACCACGGCGTCGAACTGCGTGCCCACCCGGAGGAGCCGGTCCATCCCGGCCTCTCCCCCGCCGAACGCACCGCGACCGCGGCCCGGTTCAAGGAGGCCGGGGTCGAGGTGCTGGGCCTCGCCGGGTACGCGCGCGTGGCCGCGCCCGGTGACGACGCACCCGTGCTGGCGGAGATCCGGGACCTCCTCCACCTCGCCCACGATCTGGGCGCGCCCTTCGTCCGGGTCTTCCCCGGCGCCGACCCCGACCGCCCCCGCGAGGAGTCCGACGCCCTGGCCGCCCGGCGGCTCGGCACCGCCGCCGAGGACGCCACCGCGCTCGGGGTGCGGATCCTGCTGGAGACACACGACTCGCACCGCACCGGCGCCGACGTGATCCGGGTGCTGGGCCCGGTCGGACACCGGCAGGTGGGCGCGCTGTGGGACGTCATGCACACCTGGCTGGGCGGCGAGCAGCCCGCCGACACCTACGCGGCGCTTGCTCCGCATCTGGGGTATGTGCAGGTCAAGGACATCGCGTCGGCCGACGACACGGGGCCGCTGCCGCTGGGCTCGGGGGTGCTTCCGCTCACCGAGTGCGTGGACGTGCTGTGCCGGCATGGGTGGGACGGGTGGTTGTGCTGGGAGTACGAGAAGCGGTGGTACGAGTCGGCTGCGCCGCTTGCGGGGTTGTTGGGGGCGGGGCGGGTGCATTTGCTGCGGTTGCTGGGTGAGGCCGCGTAGATCGGGGTGAGGTGCGGCTACGAACTCGGGGCTGCGGCGTCGTTGCCGGGTGCAGGTCCAATGTGGTTTCTCGCGCAGTTCCCCGCGCCCCTTCGGGGCGCTGGCCCGCCCCGTTAATTCGCTGGCCGGTGTCTCGGGGGCCGGTTAGCCTCCCCCGGTGATTCAGCCGCTCATCGACGTACGACCCCTGCGCGCCTCGCCCCTCTTCCGGCGGCTGCTGTTCGGGCGGACCGTGTCCACGCTCGGTGGGTTCATGACCATGGTGACGGTCATGTACCAGGTGTGGGACATGACCCGCAGCACGGCGTGGACCGGTGCGGTGGGACTCGCGCAGGCGGTGCCGCTGGTGGTGTTCGGGCTGTTCGCGGGCGCCTGGGTGGACCGGGCGGACCGGCGGCGGATCTTCCTGACGGCCACCGTGGGCCAGGCGGCCTGTTCCGTGCTGCTGGCCGTGCAGGGCTTCACCGGGCACGTCCCGGTGGCGGCCGTTCTCGTGCTGGTCGCCGCACAGTCGGCGTTCGGTGCGCTCGGCGCCCCGGCGGCCGGGGTCTTCGTGCCGCGGCTGCTGTCGAAGGACCAGGTGGCCGCCGGTCTGGCCCTGAACCAGGTCACCGGCCAGTCGATGATGCTGCTCGGCCCGGCCCTGGCCGGTGTGCTGCTCGGCTGGCTGGGCATCGGCACCTGCTATCTGCTGGACGCCCTCAGCTTCGGCGTCGCCTTCTACGGCGCCTTCGGGCTGCCCGCGCTGCCGCCGCAGGGCGAGCCATCGCGGGCGGGCCTGCACGGGGTGCTGGACGGGCTGCGGTTCCTGGCCGGGCACCCGGTGGTGCGGGGCGCGCTGATCACCGACCTCGCCGCGACCGTGCTGTCCTTCCCGGTGAGTCTGTTCCCGCTGGTCAACGCCGAGCGGTTCGGCGACGACCCGCGCACGCTGGGCCTGTTCCTGTCGGCCCTGGCGGTGGGCGGTGTCGTGGCCACCGCCCTGTCGGGCACGGTCACCCGGCTCGGCCGGCCGGGTACGGTCATGCTGGGCGCGGCGGCCGTCTGGGGTGCCGCGCTGGTGCTCTTCGGGCTGACGACCAACCCGTGGCTCGGTCTCGCCCTGCTCGCCGTCGCGGGCGCCGGGGACGCCATCTCGGTCGTCTCCCGGTCCACGATCGTGCAGACCCGCACCCCGGACGCGCTGCTCGGCCGGGTCACGGCGGCCGAGCAGATCGTCGGCCAGGCGGGCCCCAGCCTCGGGAATGTGCGCGGCGGTCTCGTCGCCGGCTGGACCGGCGGCGCGACCTCACTGATCACCGGCGGCCTGCTGTGTCTGCTCGCGGTGGGGGCGGTCGCCGCGACGACACCGGAGCTGCGGGACCGGGCGCCGGGTGCGGCTGGAGAGACCGCCCCGGAGCAACTTTGAGAAGCTCACCTCCCCTGTTCCGGGCGTGCCGTGAGCGGTGCCGTGCCGTGCAGACACCACTCCAGTACCGCCGGCCAGGGGCCGTACCCGGCGTCGAGGTCGAGGTGGGCGGCGCCGGGGATGATGTCGGCGGGGAGGCCGAGCGGCTCGGCGTAGAGGCGACGTGCGCCCTCCTGGCAGTACGGGTCTGCGTCGCCCGCGACCAGTCGCGTGGGGCCGGGGAGGGCGGTGCCGAGGGCGGGCGGGACGAAGGCGGAGACCTCCGGCTGCCCGGCGAGGAAGGACCCGGACGGCGGCGCGACGAGCAGCACCCGGTCCGCGTACCGCAGCTGCTCCAGGCCCCGGGCGGCGGCGCGCAGCCACAGCACGGCCGACAGGCTGTGGGCGACGACGACCCGCTCGTCCGAGCCGGCCAACTCCTCGAGCAGGCGGGCCAGTTCGAGGACCACTGGCAGCACTGGCTCGCCGACCGCCTCGGCGAGCTGGGCCACCGGGCCGGCTATCCGCAGCTGCCCGACCCGGACGACCCCTGACCGCCCTGGTGGAGACGGGCACCGGGGTGGCCCTGGTCCCGCGCCTGGTCCGCCCGCTGTACACCCACCGCCGCCTCGCCGTACGACCGGTGGCGGGCCGACCGCCGTCCCGGAACGTGTTCGCGGCGGTGCGGGCGGGGGCCGAGGGGGATCCGGTGCTGGACGCGGTGCGCGATCAACTCCGCCTTTCAGCCAGGCGGTTGACGGCAACCGACGAAGCGGTCCCGACGACGGCCTGAGCACAGTCGACTCCCAGGCAGCTCCCCTTTCCTTCACAGCCGCCGCGCACAGCCCACCGGCCTGTCCCCGCCCAGTTGGACGTACAACGCCGTCGACGCCGGGCAGTCCACCCGGTCGGGGACGGCCTTCGTGATCCGGTACTCGGGTTTCCGGCGGCCCGAGCCGTCGCACGCCGTCTCGCGGACCTGACCCTTGCCGGAGTCGTACACGCAGTCGCCGGGGATCGTGCGGGGGCCGCCCCCGCCACCTGGGTCGCCCGGATGCGGGGGCTCCAGGTTGCGCATGCAGGCGTAGCCCTGGGGGATCGCGCCGTCGCCGTCCTCGTCGGCGGCCGCGGACCGGGCGCTGATGTGCAGCACGAAGTCGGTCGTCGCCGGGCACAGGGGGCCATCGGTGGACGCGCCGTCGTAGCGGGCGACGACCCTGGCCGCCGCCCGCTCGCTCGCGCAGGGCACCTCGGTGAAGCTGGTCGTGCCGAAGGAGCTGCACTCCCCGACCGCGAGGAACTCGGCGCCGTAGCCGCCACTCGCGGCCGAGGCGGGGCGGGCGTCGCCGACAGGGGTGCCCGGCGTGCCGCGGCAGCCGGCCAGCAGGGCGGCCGGCAGCAGGAACGCGAGGCACGCGGCCCTCACGGCACCTTTCCCACGCATGGCCATCCCCCCTGACATCCGGTCCAGCGTGGCCCTTGGCGGCGCGGCCACGCCAGACATGCGGGAGGGTTTCCCCCCAGTTGGGGGTATTGCGCCCGGTGTGTGACGTACGGCTAGTACGTCAGCCCGTACCCGATCGGGTACAGCACCTGCGTGGGGTCGTCGGCCCGCTGCACCGGCACCGGCAGCTTGCCGCGCGGGGGCACGCGTCCGGCGATCACCCGGGCGGCGGCGCGCACTTCGACGTCCGTCCAGCCGTAGGAGGCCAGGGCGGCCTTGACGGAGGGGTACCGGGCCACGTCGTAGGGGTTGCGGACGGCCAGTGCGGCCAGCGGCTTCCCCGTGGACAGCAGCTGTTCCACCAGGGTGCTCTGGGCGTTGCCCGCCGTCACGTTGTAGGTCGCGACGACCACCGCGTCCGCGTCCTGCGCGGCCGTGACCGCCTTGGCGATGGTCGCGGCGGCGGGTGCGGTGCCGGTGGACAGGGCCGTGGCGGTGAAGCCCAGCTCGGTCAGGGCGGCGGCCAGCACGCCGGTGGGCGGGCCCGTGGTGCCGGAGGGAGAGGTGGGGTCCGCGCCCACGACCAGGAGGCGGGGCTCGGTGCGCGGGGAGAAGGGGAGGACGTGGCCCTCGTTGACCAGGAGGGTCGTGGTGCGTTCGGCGATCCTGTCGGCGGCGGCCAGGTGCGCCTCGGTGCCGACCGTGCCGAGATCCGTCCGGCCGGCGCGCGGGTCGTCGAAGAGGCCGAGCCGGGCCTTCAGGCGCAGGATGCGCAGGATCGATTCGTCCAGGCGGGACTCGGTCAGCTCGCCGTTCTGGACGGCCTTCAGTACGGCGTTCCAGGCCACGTCGAGGGACGGCGGGTTGAGCAGCTGGTCCACGCCGGCCTTCAGCGCGAGCACCGGCACCCGGTCGTCGCCGTACTTGGTGCGGACGCCCTCCATGCCGAGGGAGTCGGTGATCACGACCCCGTCGTAGCCGAGTTCGCCGCGCAGGATGCCGGTGAGGATCGGGTGGGAGAGGGTGGCCGGATCGCCGGAGTCGTCCAGGGCCGGGAACTGGATGTGCGCGGTCATGATGGAGTCGATGCCCGCGGCGATCGCCGCGCGGAAGGGTACGGCGTCCAGCTTCTCCCACAGGTCCCGGCTGTGCGTGATGACCGGGAAGCCGGTGTGGCTGTCGGTGGCGGTGTCGCCGTGACCGGGGAAGTGCTTGGCGGTCGCCGCGACCCGGGAGGCCTGATAGCCCATCACCTCGGCGGCCACCAGCGCGCCGGCGGCGTCCGGGTCGGCGCCGAAGGACCGTACGCCGATGACCGGGTTGGCCGGGTTGACGTTGACGTCGGCGTCCGGGGAGTAGTCCTGGTTGATGCCCATCGCGCGCAGCTCGGCGCCGGAGATCCGGCCGAGGGTGTGGGCGTCCGCGTGGGAGCCGCCGGCGCCGATGGCCATGGCGCCGGGGAAGAGGGTGGCGGGCTTGCCGACCCTGCAGACCGCGCCGTGCTCCTGATCGGTGGCGATGAGCACCGGCAGGCCGCGCGGCTGGGCCAGGGAGGCCTGCTGGATGCCGTCGGAGAGATCGGCGATCTGGTGCGGGTCGCGGGTGTTGTGGGCCCAGGAGAAGTAGATGATCCCGCCGACGCGGTACTCGGCGATCAGCTCGGCGGCGGTGCGGACGCCGATCTCCTTGAGGTTGGCGTCGACGTCGGCCTGGTCGGGGGCGGTGGCGGAGTGGCCGTAGACCCGCATCACGAAGAGCTGGCCGACCTTTTCCTGAAGCGTCATCCGGGAGATCAGGGCGCGCAGCCGGCGGTCGTCGCCGGGCGTGGCGGCGCGGGCGGTCGCCGGCACGGTCAGCGCGGCGGTGAGGCCCGCGGTCGCGGCGAGGACGGCGCGTCTGGAGGGTCCTGCGGTGTTTCCGGTGCTTCCCGTGCTGATGTCGCTTCCCGTGCTGATGTCGGGCACGTGCGCTCCTTCCGGAGGAGAACCGCTGAAGGAAACTTCCGAGGAGTCACCAATATCCGGGAAGTTTCTTTCCGTCAAGGGAACGCACGCCAACCGCGAAGGGGCCGCCACCGGCGCAAGGGAGGGGGCGCGCCGGTGGCGGCGGGCGGCCGGCCGTGCCGCGGCGAAGAGGGTGGGTCGGCGTTCGCGGTCAGTCGCGAGGGGCCGACACCACGGCACGGAAGACTCGTCCGGCAACCCGCGCGTTGGACGAGCGGCGATGCGGGGTGGTTCCCCGCGCGCACCTGCGGGGAGGCGAGCTGACCGGGCGGTCGGCCGTCAGCAGAGGATCCAGCCCGAACTGATCGAACCCTGGGGCCCCACCGCGCCCTTGACCCACACGCAGCGGTGGCCGGCGTGAACCGTCACCGGCCCCGCGTGGTGCCGGTAGGTGCCCTGGTCGACGACCGGGCGGTTGCCGCGGGCCTGGACGCTGACGGACATCGTCCGGGCGGGGCCGGGGTGCCGGGCGACGGTGACGGCGCAGACGTACCCGTCGTGCTTGTAGACGTGGGTGACCCCGCTGCTGAACGGCAGGGCCCGCACCTCGTGCCCGGCGCAGCCGCCGACCGTACTCGCCTGGGCGGTGCCGGACGTCACGAGGGCGAGCGTCCCGCTCGCCGCCAGCAAGGCCGTCCCGAGCGCCAGTCGCCGGCGTATCCCACCACTGTCCACTGTCGTCCTCCCCGTACCACGGTCGTGTCTCCCCCTGTGGCCGTACTGATGTACGGACGCACGACGTATGCCGGATGGTTGCACGGCCGTCAGAGACGCGCGTCGGCAGGGGTTTCGGCGGGAGGGGCAACGGGGGCCTCAGCGGGAGGCGGTGACCGGCTCCTCCGGTTCGGGGCGGCCGACGAAGGTGCGCCACAGTTCGGCGTACCGGCCGTCGCGGGCGAGGAGTTCGTCGTGGGTGCCGTCCTCCGCGACCCGGCCGTGGTCCATCACCACCACCCGGTCCGCGCGCGCCGCCGTGGTCAGCCGGTGGGCCACCACCAGCGTCGTACGGCGGCCCGCCAGGCGGTCGGTGGCCTGGTTGACCTGGGCCTCGGTGGCCAGGTCCAGAGCGGCCGTGGCCTCGTCCAGCAACAGGATGTCCGGGTCGACCAGTTCGGCCCGGGCCAGTGCGATCAGCTGGCGCTGGCCCGCCGAGAGGTTGCGGCCGCGCTCGGCGACCTCGTGCAGATAGCCGCCCTCCAGCGTGGCGATCATCTCGTGCGCGCCGACCGCCCGCGCCGCCGCCTCCACCTCGGCGTCGGTGGCGTCCGGGCGGCCGTAGGCGATGGCGTCCCGGATCGTGCCGGGGAACAGGTACGCCTCCTGCGGGACGACCCCGAGCCGGTGCCGGTACGACGTGAGGTCCAGGGCGCGCAGATCCGTGCCGTCGACCGTGACCCGCCCCGCGGTGGGGTCGTAGAAGCGCGCGACCAGCTTGACGATGGTCGACTTGCCGGCGCCCGTCTCGCCGACGAAGGCCACCGTCTGCCCGGCGGGGATCGTCAACGCGACGCCGGTGAGCGCCTCTTCGTCGTCACCGTACGCGAAGTGCACGTTCTCGAAGGCGATGTCGCCCCGCAGGGACAGCACGTCCCGGGGCTCGTCCGCCGACTTCGTGGACGTCGGCTCGCGCAGCAGCTCCTGGATGCGACCCAGGGAGACGGTGGCCTGCTGGTAGCCGTCGAAGACCTGGGACAGCTGCTGGACCGGCGCGAAGAACAGGTCGATGTAGAGGAGATAGGCGACCAGGGCGCCGGTCGTCAGGGTCGCCGCCTCGATCCGGTGCGCGCCCGCGATCAGCACGCTTGCCGCCGCCACCGACGACAGCAGCTGCACGAACGGGAAGTAGACGGAGATCAGCCACTGGCCGCGGATGCGGGCGCTCCGGTAGCTGTCGCTGCGCTCGGCGAACCGCCGGCCGCCGTCCCGCTCGCGCCGGAAGGCCTGCACGATCCGCAGCCCGGCCACGGACTCCTGCAGATCGGCGTTGACCACCGAAACGCGTTCCCGGGCGAGTTCGTACGCCTTCACGCTCGCCCGGCGGAAGAAGAAGGTCGCGACGATCAGCGGGGGCAGGGTGGCGAAGACGACGAGCGCGAGCTGGAGGTCGATCACCAGCAGGACGCCCATGATGCCGAAGAAGGTGACGACCGAGACGAACGCCGTGACCAGCCCCGTCTGGAGGAAGGTGGACAGCGCGTCGACGTCCGTCGTCATCCGGGTCATGATCCGGCCGGTCAGCTCGCGCTCGTAGTAGTCGAGCCCGAGCCGCTGGAGCTGGGCGAAGATCTTCAGCCGCAGCGCGTACAGCACCCGCTCGCCGGTACGGCCGGTCATCCGGGTCTCGCCGATCTGCGCGGCCCACTGGACGAGGACGGTGAGCAGGCCCAGCAGGGACGCCGCCCAGACCGCGCCGAGGGCCAGCTTCGTCACGCCCGCGTCGATGCCGTGCCGGATCAGCACCGGCAGCAGCAGGCCCGCGCCCGCGTCCACGGCGACCAGCAGCAGGCTGAGCAGGAGGGGCAGGCCGAAGCCGTGCAGGAGCCGGCGCAGGCCGTAGGAGTCCTCCGGGAGGACCGCCCGGGCCTCGTCGATGCCGGGGGTGTCGGTGGCCGGGGGCAGCGCCTCCACCTGGGCGAGGAGTTCGGGGGTGGCGGGGGTCCCGGAGAGCGCCTGGTCCTTCGGCGTGCGGTCGCCGGTCCACAGCCGGGGGGTCACCCCCCGCTCGGCGTCGAACTCGGCGTCCAGCTCCTCGCGGACGGAGGTGTCCTCCGGGGGCAGGGCGGGCTCGGCGTGGCCCGGGGAGACGCCGCCCAGCTCGTCCGGGTCGGTGAGCAGCCGGCGATAGAGGGCGGACCGGTCCTGGAGTTCCTCGTGGGTGCCGAGGTCGGCGAGCCGGCCGCGGTCGAGGACGGCGATGCGGTCGGCGAGGTTGAGGGTGGAGCGCCGGTGCGCGATGAGGAGGGTGGTACGGCCCTCCATGACGTGCTTGAGCGCCTCGTGGATCTCGTGTTCCACGCGGGCGTCGACGGCGGAGGTGGCGTCGTCGAGGACGAGCAGCCGCGGGTCGGTGAGCAGGGCGCGGGCGAGCGCGATGCGCTGGCGCTGGCCGCCGGAGAGGGTCAGGCCCTGCTCGCCGACCTTGGTGTCGTAGCCCTCGGGCAGCTCGGCGATGAAACGATCCGCCTGGGCGGCGCGGGCGGCGTGCTCTATCTCCTCCTGGGTGGCGTCCGGGCGGCCGTACGCGATGTTGTTGCGCACGGTGTCGGAGAAGAGGAAGGAGTCCTCGGGGACGAGTCCGATCGCGGCCCGCAGGCTGTCCAGGGTGAGTTCGCGGACGTCGTGGCCGCCGATCAGGACCGCGCCGTGGGTGACGTCGTAGAAGCGCGGCAGCAGCAGCGAGAGGGTGGACTTGCCGGAGCCGGAGGAGCCGACCACGGCCAGGGTCTCGCCGGGCCGGATCTCGAAGGTCAGCCCGTCCAGGACCGTGGCTCCGCCGTCGTACCCGAAGGACACGTCGTCGAACTCGACGCTGGCGGGCGCGTCGGCCGGGAGGGTCCTGGTGCCCTCCTGGAGCGTCGGCTCGGTGTCGATCAGCTCCAGGACGCGCTCGGTGCCGGCGCGGGCCTGCTGGCCGACGGTGAGGACCATCGCGAGCATCCGGACCGGGCCGACCAGCTGGGCGAGGTAGCTGGAGAAGGCGACGAAGGTGCCGAGCGTGATGTGCCCGCGCACGGCCAGCCAGCCGCCGAGGGCCAGCATGGCGACCTGGCCGAGGGCGGGGACCGCCTGGAGAGCGGGGGTGTACTTGCTGTTCAGCCGGATGGTGCGCAGCCGCCCCGCGAACAGCCTGCGCCCGACCTCCCTGAGCTTGCCGGTCTCCTGCTCCTCCTGCCCGAAGCCCTTCACCACGCGTACGCCGGTGACGGCGCCGTCGACCACGCCCGCGACGGCGGCGGCCTGGGCCTGGGCGTACCAGGTGGCCGGGTGGAGCTTGCTGCGGCTCCGCTTGGCGATCCAGGCGAGCGCGGGCGCGACGGCGAGGGCGACCAGGGTCAGCGGCAGCGACAGCCACGCCATGATGACCAGGGAGATCAGGAAGAGCAGGACGTTCCCGATGGTCATCGGGAGCATGAAGAGCAGGCCCTGGATCAGCTGAAGGTCGCTGGTGGCCCGGCCGACGACCTGTCCCGTGGACAGCTCGTCCTGGCGGCGGCCGTCGAGGCGGGTGATCGTGCCGTACATCTCGGTCCGCAGGTCGTGCTGGACGTCGAGGGCGAGACGGCCGCCGTAGTAGCGGCGGATGTAGGTGAGGACGTAGACGAGCAGGGCCGCGCCGATCAGGGCGCCGGCCCAGGGGGCCATGGAGCGGGAGTGGTTCCCGATCACGTCGTCGATGATCACCTTGGTGATCAGCGGCACGACGGCCATCACGGCCATGCCGGCGAGGGACGAGCCGAGGGCGAGGATCACGTCCTTGGGATATCGCCAGGCGTAGCTCGCGAGTCGTCTTGCCCATCCCCGTTGCGGTGACACGCGGGTGCCTTCCTGTCGGCCTGCTCTACCGGAAGGCACCAACGCGTCGAGGGGCCGATTTCATCCCCCTGTAACAAACCGAGGCACGGTCAGAGGCGTACCCGCAGGTAATAGAACCTCGTCGTCTGGGCCGGGTTCTGGTTGTCGTCGCTCACCAGGAGGACCCTCAGACGGCCGGTGTGGTCACGCCCTGTGATCGTCATGCCCTCGATGTTGTCCAGCAGTGGGTTCGGCTGGGGTTGCTTGGCCGTGGCGCCAAGGCTCGGGCAAGCGGCGATGTCCGTCAGCAGGGTCTTCTTGATCAGCTGGACGGAAGGCTGTCCCGTCAGGTTCTCGATGCCGCTGGTGTCGGTCGCGTGACGGAGGTCGGCCAGGTAGAGGCGGACGGTGTTGCCGACGCCGGAGGTGAAGCCGCGTTCCAGGACGAGGAGACGGCCGTCGGGCGTGGCCTGGACCTCGGGCACGCCGAGGCCGGCGTCGGTGCGGTAGGCGTACTGGGCCGAGAGGCGGAAGTGGTCGCCCTTGGTGCGCTGCCAGGTCTGGAAGCGGACGATCCCCGTGGAGTCGCCGGAGATCGCGTCCTCCATGGAGGCCAGCAGGGTGTGACCGCCGGGCAGGAGGGTCAGGCCCTCGAAGGTCTGGTTGGCGGTCGCGCGGCCGGCCGGGGCGACGAGGAGGGAGGCGGGGACCGGGAGCCGGTCGAGGATGCGGCCGTCGCGGGAGTAGCGGCGGACGGACGGCTCGGTCTCGGAGCTGATGAGGCGGGTGCCGTCGCTGTCGATGACCAGTCCCTCGGAGTCGAGGTCGGCGCCCTTCTCGTCGGCGAGGTGGACGGCGGACCTCGGCTGGAGGGTCCGCGGGTCCAGGCCGAACAGGGAGGAACGGTCCTCCAGGGCGGCCAGGGAGCCGTCCCGGTCCACCGCGAGCGCGGAGAAGTTGCCGACGAAGGTGCCGTGGTACGTCGTCTTGTCGAGCGCGTCGGAGAAGCGGTCGATGGAGACGGAGGGCGAACAGGCGTTGCTGCTCGCCGAGTCGGCGCTTGCGGGCCCGGCGGCGGTCAGGAGGGTGGCCGCCGCCAGGCCGGCGGTCAGGGCGGCGAGTACGGTTCTCAGGCGCATGCCCGTCACCGTAGGGCGGGCGGGTGTCCTGCGGGAGACCGCCTCGTGAACCGGCTTGCGGGTCAGCCCTGCGACGGCACCGGGACCAGGGCCTCGCTGGGCCGGCTGGTCGGGGCGTAGAGCGCGGTCGCGGAGGTGGTCGGCACGAGGTCCCTGTGGATGACCTTGGCGACGTTCTGGATGGTGGTGACGCCGTAGTCCATGGTGCTGTTGTCCTGCGTCAGCACCGAGATCATGTAGTCGTGGCCGGCGCCGTTGAAGGTGCCGAGGCTGTGCACCCGCCAGCCGTGCGTCGCGCGCTGCAGCCAGCCGTTCTTGACGTGCACGGAGACCGTGGACGGCGCGCCCGCCGGAGTGCCCCAGCGCTGCGAGGAGATGACCTCGCCCATCAGCTTCAGGATGTAGGCGCGCGAGTTGTCGCTCAGCACGCTGTTCCTGGCGGTGATGAGCTTGAGCAGCTTCTGCTCGTCGGTGACGTTCTCCTGGGTCAGGCCCCAGTAGCCGTTCGCACCGGGCACGGTCTTCGTCATCCCGGCGGCGGCGAGGAAGCCCTTGATCTTGGTGAGACCGAGCTGCTTCCACAGCGCGGTCGTCGCGTCGTTGTCCGACCGGGTGATCATGGCCTTGGTGAGCGTGATCTCACGGTCGGTCAGATAGCGGTTGTGCTTCTTGGCGTCCCACAGCAGCGTGGCGAGCACGGTGACCTTGACGGTGCTGGCCGAGTCGTAGGAGCTGGTGGCGCGCAGGGTGCAGGTGGTGCTGGTGCTGCGGTCGTACAGACCGAGCGCCACGGTGCTCCTGCGGTTCGCGAGGGCGGCCGTGATGTCCTGCTGCAGCTTGGCGGCGAGGCCCGCCTTGGCTGACGTACAGCTGACGGTGGGCGTGGCCGCGGCGGCGGGGGTGGCGGCGGTGACGGCAGTGACCGCCGGTATGAGCAGGGCGGCGGCGAGCGCGCCGGCACGTCTTGATGTCCGGGGATTCATGCACCAGTTGACGCATGGGGTCGGCCGAAAGTTGCACGCCTGTTCCCGCGGAGGGAGTTCGAGAGGCCCGGCACGTGGCAATGATTCGCTCATGCCGGAGGAGAAGGAAAGCGGATACGTACGGTCGGGGCGGCTGTTCGCGACGTTGACGGTGCTGCGGTTCGCCGCCGGGGAGGACAACGAGCTGCTCACCCCGGACGGTTACGCCCCGAAACACCATCCACAAGGACGCATAGGCGAGGTGAACGGGGACTTGTACGACATCCTGACGAAGGCACGCAAAAGGGGTGGTGAGCACTGGAAGGCGGCAGCCGCAGCACTCCGGTCGATACCGGACTTCCTGGAAGAGGGAACCGTGCCGCCCGGCCCCATGAGCAACCAGGCACTGGTCGAGCACAAGGCGGGCTACGACGCTCAGATCGCCGTATTCCGCGACACGTTCTCCAAGCTGCTTGCCTGACTCTCACCGACCCACAGCTTCCCCCCAGGTGCACCACAGCCCGCACCCATCGCCGCTCTGCACGGTGCAGTGGTGACATCTGCCACCGATCCCCTCCCCCACCCGACGACCGCGACCCCGGTGCCGCCGGCATCGGACGCCGTACCGCAGGACCGCGCACCCCGCTGGTCACTGCCGGCACTGCCGGCGATCCTGCTGCTGGCGGCGGCGCTCTACACCTGGAACCTGTCGGGCTCCGGCCTCAACAGCTTCTACAGCGCGGCCGTCTACAGCGGCACACAGAACTGGAAGGCATGGTTCTTCGGCTCGCTCGACGCCGGGAACTTCCTCACCGTCGACAAGCCGCCGTTCGCCAACATGGTCATGAGCCTGTCGTGCCGGATCTTCGGCTTCGGCACCTGGCAGATGATGCTGCCGGAGGTCGCGGCGGGGCTCGCCACGATCTGGATCCTGCACTCCTCCGTGAAGCGGACGTTCGGACACGCGGCGGCAGCTGTGGCCGCCCTCGTCCTCGCGCTGACCCCCATCACGGTCGCCATCAACCGGGACAACAACCCCGACACGCTCCTCGTCCTGCTGATGGTCGGCGGCGCGGCCCTCGCCCTGCGCGCGGTGACGAACGGCCGCCTGCTGCCCCTGCTCGGCTCGGCGGTGTGCTTCGGCCTGGCCTTCAACACGAAGATGCTGGCGGGCTACATCGCACTCCCCGCCGTCTTCGCGGTCTACCTGCTCGCGGCACGCCCGAAGCTCGTACGGCGGATCGCGAACCTGCTGATCGCAGGCGTCGTCCTCGCCGTCTCCAGCTTCTGGTGGGCGGTCGCCGTGTCTCTCGTCCCCGCCTCCGAGCGGCCGTACATCGGCGGTTCGACGGACGGCACCGCCTGGAACCTGATCATGGGCTATAACGGCCTCGGCCGGATCTTCGGCGGCGAGGGCAACGTCGGCGGTGGCGGGGGCGGCGGAGGCGGCTTCTCCGGCTCGGCGGGTCTCGGCCGGATGTTCAACGACGTCCTCGGCGGCCAGATCTCCTGGCTGCTCCCCTTCTCCGCGGTGGCCCTCGTCTCCGGCCTGATCCTGTGCGGCCGCGCCCCGCGCACCGACCTCACCCGGGCCGCGCTGATCCTCTGGGGTGGCTGGACGGTCCTGCACTACGTCACCTTCGCGACCGCCGAGGGCACGATGCACCCGTACTACACGACCGCCCTCGCACCCGGCATCGCGGCGCTGTGCGGAGGCGGCGGCGTCATGCTGCTGCGCGCGTTGCGCACCGACAGGCGCTGGGCGTGGGTCCTGCCGGCGGGTCTGGCGGTGACGGCTGTCTGGGCGATCGTGCTGCTGCGCCGGGCCTCCGGCTGGAACACCTGGCTGTGGCCGGCCATCGGTGTGGTCATGGCGGCGGCGATCGCCGGCCTGTTCGTCTTCCACTCGGGGGGCCGTGTGCGGCTGTTCGCGGCATCCGTGGCTGCGGCGGTGGTCGCGGCACTCGCGGGCCCGGCGGCGTACGCCTGGTCGGTGCCGTCCGGTTCGGTCGGCGGCATGGGCGGCACGAACCCGACGGCCGGCCCCTCGACGGGCGGCGGCTTCGGCGGCCCCGGCGGTGGCCGAGGTGGCTTCCCCGGTGGCGGAACCGCGCCCGGCGGGTCGGCGAGCGGCGCGCCCGGTGTCGCCCCCGGCGGAGGGATGCCGGGCGGCGGACAGCAGGCCGGTGGCTTCCCGGGCGGCGGCCAGAACGGTGAACTCCCCGGCGGCCAGGGCACATCGGGCGGTACGACGGCCCCGGGCGGAACCGCCGCCCCGAACGGCGGCTCGGGAAGCACGAGCGGCCGTATGGGAGCCGGAATGCGCGGCGGCATGATGGGAGGCGCGAACAGCGAACTGATCGCGTACCTGAAGAAGCACCAGGACGGCGCCACCTGGCTGCTCGCGGTCTCCAATTCCCAGAGCGCGGCCCAGATCGAGCTGAGCGCCAGGGTCCCGGTCATCTCCATGTGGGGCTTCACCGGCACCGACAAGGCGATGACCGTCGCCAAACTCAAGGAGCTGGTGAAGAAGGGCGAACTTCACTACATCCAGCTCGGCGGCGGCATGATGGGCGGCGGCCCCGGGGGCGCCGACAACAGCGTGTCGTCCCAGGTGACGACCTGGGTGAAGAAGCACGGAACGAAGGTGAAGGAGACCGCGTACAGCAAGACTTCAACCGCTTCCTCCGCCACCGACCAGTCCACGATCTACCACCTGGACCCGTCGGACGTCAGCTGAGACACACGTCCACCCAGCGCGCCAAGGACCCCCTTGGCGCTGCGCTGTCGGCGCCACGGCGGCGATTGGCAGATCCGTGCCGTCACAGCGCCCTGGCCACCAGCCCGACCTGCCTATTCACCCGACTCACGTGGCACAAACCTGCCAATCACCGCAGCCACGGACCGCAAGCCGCCAAACCCACCCGGCGTGCCGGCGAGACGCGACCGCGCCCCTCGCCGCCGGGACACGGGCAGCCGACCCAGGGGCCCGGTACCGGTCAGGGCCACCGCCCTTCCGGACCGCTCGCTCGCTTCTTGCCCGTGCCGGAGCGAAGTGGGTCAAGGGTGGCCCGCAGGGCCATCGGCGAAGCCGACGAGCAGCGCCCTTGACGCACCTCGCGGAGGCGCGACACTCGCCGAGAAGCGAGCGGCCCGACGGCCACGCACTCACTCCTCGGCGAACAACTCCACCGCGTCCGTGGACGCACCGTCAGCGAATGTACCGCTGCCCTACCGGGCCGAAGCAGCGCCGCTTGCCGTCCCGGACCAGGCAGGCCCTCACATGGTCCAGGTCGGACCTGGTGGCGGCGACCATCGGGGTCGACAGGGAGTCCTTGGCGTCGTACCGGTCCTTGACCTCGATCCGCCAGGGCGCGTGATGCGGTACGAGGATCTCCGCCCGGTCCCCCACCTCGCCGAGGTCGATCCGCGCCCACACCGCACCGCAGGCCGTACTGTGCCGGATCTTCACCACCGTCGGCCCGGGGAAGCTCTGCCGCCCCAGGGTCACCGGCACGGGGTCGGCTCCGCAGCCGTACATCTCGGGGTCCTTGCCCGTGCAGCCGGTGCCGTGGCATCCCTTCACCGGTACGGGTGCGGAGGGAGACGGGGACGGGGACGAACTCGTGCCGGACTCGCTGAGGGCGCCGGTGGCCGCCAGCGTCACCACGACCGCAGTGATGGTGATTCCACCGCCCACAATCACGGCGAGCAGGCCCCTGACCGGGCGGCGGGCCGGGCGCCCGGGTGAGCGGCCGGCGTCCTCGGACGGCGGCGGGGGCGGCTCCGCCGCAGCGGTCGACGGCGCACCCGCGCGCGGGCGACCAACGGACGCGTCCCCGCCCGCCCCACGCCCGCTCGCCGCACGCCCACTGGCCACCGCATCCGCCAGTTCCCAGAGGGCCAGCGCCCGCCCGGGAGCCTCCCCCGCCAGCTCGCACAGTTCCGCGACCGCCTGCCGGGGCGGGACCGTCGTGCCGCGCAGATAGCGGTCCCAGGACGACTTGCTGTACGGCGTCTTCGCGGCCAGCGCGGCCAGGCTCAGTCCGGTCCGGGTCCGCAGCCCGCGCAGTGTCTCCGCCAGCCGCTCGCACTCCAACGGCCGGTCGCCTGACGTCATTTCCGCAGTACCCCCCATGTGTCCTCGCCGACGACCCCGTCCACGCGAAGGTGCGCGCGGTCCTGCAACCGCTCCACCGCGCGCTCGGTGCGCGAGCCGAACGCCCCGTCGGCGAGCCCCGGCGAGAAGCCGTGGTGGCGCAACAGGCACTGTGCCTCCACGACGGACCACTGCGACGATCCCATGCCGATCAGGCCGACACGGGTCGTGCTGTACCCCGCGTACAGCAGCCCGTCCTCGGCGCGGTGCACCTTGCAGGGGTAGTCCTTGCCGGCCCGGAACACGAACGCCCCCTTCGCCGCTGCTCCGGACCCGAGGGCCGACTCCGTGGCACTCGCCGAGGCCGGCCGACCGGCGGTCCGTTCCCCGCCGCCGCCCCAGGGCGCGGCCACCAGCAGGGCGGTCACCACCGTCACGAGCACGGCCGACGCCAGTACGGCGGCACGTATCCGCCGTCCCCGGCCGTCTCCTCCTGCGTCCTGCTTCTCCTCGTTCGGTTCCGCCTCCGCCACCGGGTCGGAACCCTGCTCTCCACCCCGCCCCGCCGCCACCGCCACCTCGTGCAGGGCCAGCAGCCGGGCCGGGTCGACGTCGCAGGCGCGGGCCAGCGCCGCGACCGCCTCCTGCGGCGGTAACGAACGGCCGTTGAGGTAGCGGCCCCACGAGGCACGGCTGTAACCCGTCCGGGCGGCCAACGCCTGCAGGCCGAGACCGTTGTGGTCCTTCATACGGCGCATCTGTACGGCTAGTTGTCGCACTCGCGGGTCGAGCGAGTCCGGCAACTGCTTCCAACGAGACATGTTCCACCCCATGTCTGTTGCAACTCCCCGGACGAGGATGCCCCACCAGCGCCCGTGGTTCCCGTGAACGGCCTTTCGAGCACACGGTTCCGGCCACACCACCGGCGTCCGCGCGTCCCGCCGGTGCCTCAGGGTGCGGGGTGTTTCCGCAGGTCGCAGGGTGGGACGTCCCGCGCCGACGGCACTTGCACGGCAGGCCTGTACCCGTCCTGGACTCGCCCGCACAGTCGGTGGTGCTCGACGGGCGGTGCGGTCCACCCCGCACCGCCCCAGGCATCCGGCGGCCCGCCCCCACGGGGGCGGGGCGGGCCGCCTCCAGGCAACCGAGACCAAGGAGCATCCATGCGATTCCGTATCGCGACCGCAGCCGTCCTGACCGCGTGCGCCATGGCCGGCAGCGGTCTGGCCGTCTCCGCGCAGGCCGCCTCGGCGGACACGCACACCGCGTCCGGCGCGGCCCGCCCGACCTGTCCGTATCCGTACGTCTGCTTCTACAACGGCAACACGATGACGGGGAAGTTCAAGGACACCGGGTACTGGCAGACGCTCGGCGCGAGCCGCAACGCGAAGGGCGCGGTCAACACCCGGCACGACGACGTGGCCTACGTGAGGTTCTCCGACTACCCGACGATCTGCATGAAGCCGGGTCAGGGCTGGAGCTTCGGCTCGGCGCACCCGACGCAGGTGTACATCAGCACGTCGAGCACGTGCCACTGAGGCACCCCCGGCCCTGAAACGTCCGCCCCGGCGCGGGTCCCGTACCCGCGCCGGGGCGGCGGCCGTGCACGTCCTAGCCGAGATGCGTCGGCGCGAACATCCGCAGTACCGCCGGGAGTACGACCACCGACGGGCCCGGTGCCGCCAGTGCCTTCGCCAGGTCGTCCTCCAGGGTCTGCGGGGTCGTACGGACCCCGGGCACGCCGAAGGACTCCGCCAGGGCCACGTAGTCCGGGCGGGTCAGTTCCGTCGCCGTCGCCTGGCCGAAGGCGTCCGTCATGTACTCGCGGAGGATGCCGTAGCCGCCGTCGTCGACGATCAGCCAGGTGACCGGGAGGTCGTACTGGCGAGCCGTCGCCAGCTCGGCTATCGAGTACAGCGCGCCGCCGTCGCCCGACACCGCCAGCACCGGGCGCGTCGGGTCGGCCGCCGCCGCGCCCAGCGCCGCGGGGAAGCCGTAGCCGAGGCCGCCGGCGCCCTGTGCGGAGTGCATGAGGTTCGTGCCCCGGGGGTCGAAGGCCGACCACGCCCAGTACGCCAGGATCGTCATGTCCCAGAAGGAGGGGGCTCCCGCGGGCAGGGCGCGGCGGACCGCCCCCAACACCTCCTGTTCCAGGGTGAGTTCCTGGGACGCGATGCGCTCACCGACTCGGCACAGCAGCTCCCGCACCCGCTCCGGCGCCGACTCGTCCGTCCGCTCCTCCACCGTCTCCAGCAGGGCCTGCAACGCCAGGCGCGCGTCCGCGTGGATGCCGAGGGCCGGGTGGTTGGACTCCAGCTTGCCGAGGTCGGCCTCGATCTGGACGACCCGGCCGCGCGGCTTGAACGTGTGGTAGTTCGAGGAGAGTTCACCCAGGCCCGAGCCGACCACCAGCAGAACGTCCGCGTCCTCCAGGAAGTCCGTCGTGTACCGGTCCTCCAGCCAGGACTGCAGCGACAGCGGATGCTCCCACGGGAACGCGCCCTTGCCGCCGAACGTCGTCACCACCGGTGCCTGAAGCTTCTCGGCCAGCGCCCTCAGCTTGCCCGACGCGTCCGACCGTACGACCCCACCGCCCGCGATGATCGCCGGACGCTCGGCCCGCGACAGCAGATGCGCCGCCACCGCCGTCAGTTCGGGGCGCGGAACCAGGTCCTGCGGCGTCGCGTCCGGCGCCGTCACCACCGGCAGGGCGGTCGGAGCGAGCAGTACGTCCTGGGGGATCTCCACCCACACCGGGCCGTGCGGTGCCGTCAGTGCCGACTTCCAGGCCGCCGCGATCGCGGACGGGATCTGGGACTGGGTGCGGACCGTGTGGACGGACTTGACCACGCCGCGGAAGGACGCCGACTGGTCGGGGAGTTCGTGGAGGTAGCCGTGGCGGCCGCCGCCCAGACCCGCCGTCGGGATCTGGCTGCTGATCGCCAGCACGGGAGCCGAGGCCGCCGCCGCCTCCTGCAGCGCGGCCAGCGAGGTCAGCGCTCCCGGGCCCGTCGACAGCAGCAGCGGTGCCGCCTCGCCCGTGATCCGGCCGTACGCGTCCGCCGCGAAGCCCGCGTTGTTCTCCACCCGCAGGCCGACATAACGCAAGGAAGAACGCCGTAGAGCGTCGAACATGCCCAGCGCGTGCTGACCGGGCAGGCCGAAGACCGTCGTCGCGCCGAGCCCGGCCAGCGTTTCCACGACCAGGTCTCCGCCGTTGCGCCCCGAAGGGGGGTTCAGTGCTGCGGTGATCTGCGCCGGCGTCGGGCGGAGTACCAGGTCGTGGTCGTGAGTCACTGCTCTCGGTCCCCCAAGGAGAATCAGGCGTTCCGGGCCGCCGCGATCTGGCGGCTCATGATGGTGGTCAGTTCGTAGGCCGTGTGCGAAGCCGCGACGGACGTGATCTCCGCGTGGTCGTACGCCGGGGCCACCTCGACCACGTCCGCCGAGACCAGGTTGCAGGACGCCAGGCCGCGCAGGATCTCCAGCAGCTCGCGCGAGGTCATGCCGCCCGCCTCCGGCGTACCCGTGCCGGGCGCGTGCGCCGGGTCCAGGCAGTCGATGTCGATGGAGATGTACAGCGGGCGTTCGCCGATGCGCTGGCGCAGCTGGTCGGCCACCTCGTCGGCGCCCCGGCGGTAGATGTCGGCGGACGTGACGATGCCGAAGCCCATCTTCTCGTCGTCCGTCAGGTCCTGCTTGCCGTACAGCGGGCCGCGGGTGCCGACGTGGGACAGCGCCGAGGTGTCGAGGATGCCCTCCTCCACCGCGCGGCGGAACGGGGTGCCGTGGGTGTACTCGGCGCCGAAGTAGGTGTCCCAGGTGTCCAGGTGGGCGTCGAAGTGCAGCAGGGCCACCGGGCCGTGCTTCTTGGCCACGCTCCGCAGCAGCGGGAGCGCGATCGTGTGGTCGCCGCCCAGGGTCATCAGGCGGGCGCCGGTGCCGAGCAGCTCGTCCGCCGCGGCCTCGATCGTCTCGACGGCCTCGTTGATGTTGAACGGGTTCACGGCGATGTCGCCGCCGTCGGCGACCTGGGCCAGGGCGAAGGGGGACGCGTCCTGCGCGGGGTTGTACGGGCGCAGCAGCCGGGACGCCTCGCGGATGGCGTTGCCGCCGAAGCGGGCGCCCGGCCGGTACGAGACGCCGGAGTCGAACGGCACGCCCACCACGGCGACGTCGGCGGTGCCGACCTCGTCCAGGCGGGGCAGCCGGGCGAAGGTCGCGGGGCCGGCGTACCGCGGGATGCGGGAGGAGTCGACGGGGCCGCGGGGCGTCTCGTTGCTGCTCATGGTCAAATGCCTTCTTTCTTGCGCTTCGTCGCGCATGTGCTGCTTTCCCTATGACTCTACTGGTGAGCCGGGACCGGTTCGGACGCGAGTTCGGGGGTGCGGCCGGCGAGGCGCTCGCGCCAGGTGGCGAGAACCGTCTCGTCGGTGGGCTTCGTCGCCAGGGAGACGACGACGTAGGTGGCGAGGGAGGCGAGCAGGCCGTAGTAGACGGGCTCGTTGGCCAGGATGCCGTAGCCCGCCATCAAGCCGATGACCGCGAGGCCGCCGACGATCACCGAGGCCAGCGCGCCCTGCACCGTGCCGCGCCGCCACAGCAGGCCGCCGAGGATCGGCACGAGCAGGCCGCCGACGAGCAGGTTGTAGGCGACCGTCAGCGCCTCGACCACGTTGTTCAGGGCGATCGCCGTGCCGATCACCGCCACGCCCATGATCAGGATGAAGGCGCGGTTGCCCTTGATCTCGTCGTGCTCCTCGCCGCCTCGCCGTACGACGCCCCGCAGCCGCGACCAGATGTCGTTGTTGGCGACCGTGGCGCAGGCGATCAGGGCGCCGGAGGAGGTGGACATGACGGCGGCGAGGGCGGCGGCCAGGACCAGGCCGCGCACGCCGACGGGGAGTTCGTCCTTGACGATGGTGGCGAAGGCGTCGTCGGGGCTGCCGAGCTTGGGGTAGAGCACCTTGGCGGCCGTGCCGATCACCGCGCCGGCGAGGGCGTAGGCCAGACAGTAGGTTCCGGCCACCGTGCCGCCCCACTTGGCGGTCCTGTCGCTGCGGGCGGTGAACACGCGCTGCCAGATGTCCTGGCCGATCAGCATGCCGAACGTGTAGATCAGGACATAGGTGAAGATCGTCTGGCCGCCGATGCCCAGCGGCTCGAAGTACGAGGTCGGCAGCTTGGCCTTCATCTCGGAGAAGCCGCCCGCCTTGACAACCGCGATCGGCAGGAGCAGGAGCAGGACGCCGATGGTCTTCACCACGAACTGCACCATGTCGGTCAGCGTGATGGACCACATGCCGCCGAGGGTGGAGTAGGCGACGACGATCGAGCCGCCGAGGACGATCGCGAGGGTCCGGTTCATGTCGAACAGGACGTCGAAGATCGTGGCGTAGGCGATGGTCGAGGTGACGGCCAGCATGAGGGTGTACGCCCACATGACCACGCCGGAGATGACGCCCGCCCGTCCGCCGTAGCGCAGGTCCAGCATCTCGGAGACGGTGTAGACCTTCAGGCGGGCGATGCGGGCGGAGAAGAACACGGACAGGGCGAGCAGGCCGAGGCCGATGGTGAAGACCATCCATGCGCCGGAGAGGCCGTACTGGTAGCCGAGGCCCACGCCACCGATGGTGGAGGCGCCGCCGAGGACGATCGCCGCCATGGTGCCGGAGTACATGGCGGGGCCCAGGCGGCGGCCCGCCACCAGGAACTCGCTCTTCGACCTGGCGCGGCGCATGCCCCACCAGCCCATTGCCAGCATCCCGACGAGATAGACGACGATCACTGTGTAGTCGACGGCCATGGGGCCCTCCTTCGCGCACATTCCGGTGGCGTGTCGTGCAGATGCGGTGGGGACGAGCCGGCAACAGATCGCGGGGACATCCGCCCGTACCCGCGGCTGCCGGTCTGCCTTGACACTAGGTGGCCGGAAAGCGACTGCGAAGTGTACGTTCCATCCATATGAACGGGGTCGGATGGAGGGAACGCACACCATGCCGGAAACGACTGCCCCGCTGACCCCAGCGGTCCCACCGACCCCACCGGTGCCGCTCTCGGCCCTGCTGGCCCGAGAGGATCTCGCCCTGCGCCAGATCGCGGGCCCCTCCGATCCGTCGATCGTGATCCACTGGGCGCACACCTCGGAGATGGCCGACCCGTACCCGTATCTGCTGGGCGGCGAGCTGCTGCTCACGGCCGGGGTGCACGTCCCGGAGGCGGCGGGTTCGGGCACATACTTCGACGACTACGTCTCCCGGATCGTCGCGGCGGGCGGCGCGGCCCTCGGCTTCGGCCTGGCCCCGGTGCACGACACGGTGCCGCGCGCGCTGGTCGCGGCGTGCGACGCCTACGGCCTGCCCCTCCTGGAGGTGCCGCCGCAGACCACCTTCTCCGGGGTGGCCCGCGCGGTGTGGCAGCTGATGGCCCAGGCCCGGCTGGCCGAACTCCGCCGCGTCACGGAGGCCCAGCAGAGCCTCGCCGCGGCGGCCTCCCGCCCCGATCCGGTCCCCTCGGTACTGCGCCAACTGGCCCAGCGCCTGGCGGGGCACGCTCTGCTGTACGGCCCCGACGGCACCGAGATCGCGGCGGCGGGCCGGAAGCCGGCGGAGGGGGTGCGGGGGGCGCTCGCGGAGCTCTCCGGCGTGGTGCGGCCCACGGGGCGTACGACACCCAGGGCCACCTCCGCCACCGACACCGTCGGCGACACCCAGCTGGCCGTCTACGCCCTCGGCACCGGCGAGGGGTTCGTGCTCGGGGTGGCCACCCCCCGGCGCGACCCGGGCGATCACACCATCGCCTCCGTCGCCGCCGTGCTGCTGTCCTTGCTGACCGGTGAGCACCACAGCGGCGCCGGCGCCGCCCGTTCCTCCGCTCTCGTACGGCTGCTGCTCGGCTCCCCGCCCGAGGAGGTCGCCCCGCTGCTCGGCACGGGAAAGTGGCTGGTCGTGCACGCCCGGCCGGAGGCCCAGGTGCCCGATGCCGTCGCCGCCTCCGCGCTCGGGGCCGCGCTGGGGTCGCCGTTGGTCGATCTCGGGCGGGATGTCGTACGGGTGCTGGTGCCGGACGGGCGGGCGCCGGAGCCGCAGCACGGGTGGACGGTCGGGGTGAGCGCGGCGGTGGAGCCACGGGAGTGGGCGGCGGCCGACGCCCAGGCGGGGCGTGCGCTCGCGCGGGCCCGTGCCACCCGCTCTCCGCTGGTCCGGCACGGCGCCCGGCCGGGCCTTGAGGACCTGGTGCCGCGGGCGGACGCCGAGGCGCACGCCCGTGCGCTGCTCGCCCCGCTCAGCGGCCGGCCGGAGCTGGCCGAGACCCTGCGCAACTGGCTCGCGCTGCACGGCAGTTGGGACCGTACGGCAGTGGCGCTCGAGGTGCACCGCAACACCGTGCGGCAGCGCATCGCCCGCTGCGCCGCCCTGCTGGACACCGATCTGGACGACCCGGACGTCCGGATGGAGTTGTGGTTCGCCCTGCGGCACGGCTGACAATCCCCTTTGCTCGAAAGGGATTCACCGATTCCGGCTGTTCGAGTGCGGCGGTTCGTGAGCGGCCGCGTCCGAACTGGCCCTCGCCGACGGCCTGTTGCCATGGACCGGGATGCTCGTCGGCCGCAAGGTCGAGGCCGCGGGCAAGCGGGTCGACATGGTGCCCCACGTCCTCGCCGGCTGGAAGACCGAACCGGAGGAGTGGCGCGCCCGGATGCTGGACGCGGTCTCGTGATCGGGCACGGGTACGGCGGTTCGTTCAACCGCGGCATCGCGAACGCGGAGCCGGGGGTGATCAGTCTCGCCAACGGCGCCAGTTTCACCACGTCGTTCCACACGACGACGGGCCTGTAGGGGCGAGGGGGCCCGGCACGGACGGCCGGCCCCGGCGGATCACGCCAGGCCGGCCGCGGTCGCGCGCGCGGACCCTTCGTCAGTCAGCCCCGAGATCGTACCGGGGACGGTCACGACGGGTGCGGGGCGGCGACGGGGAGGACCGCTGCCGCACAATGGAGGCATGCCGATATCCGGGACACCCAGCCGCGCCCAGCTCGTCGACCACCTGGTGAGGACCCGTATCGCGGGGGACGTCGCCACTCCCCGCGAGAACAACCTCTCCCACTACCGTCAGCTCGCCAACGGTGTCCGTAACTTCTGGCTCGGCCTGGAGCTGGGCGACCGCTGGACGGACGAGCAGGACGTGCTCGCGGTGATGGCCGAGCGGGTGGGCGTCAACGACGATCCCGGGTACCGGTACGGGCAGGACACCATCGACCCGGAGCTGACCGTGGACGCGCTGGAGCGTTTGGCGGCGCGGCTGCGCAAGGCGGCCGAGGGGCGCCAGCGGGTGCTGTTCGCCACCGGGCATCCGGGCGGGCTGCTGGATGTGCACCGGGCCACCGCCGCCGCGCTGCGCGCCGCCGGCTGCGAGATCGTGGTCATCCCGGACGGGCTGCAGACGGACGAGGGGTACGTCATGCAGTTCGCGGACGTGGCGGTGCTGGAGCACGGGGCGACGCTGTGGCACACCCACTCCGGGGAGCCGATGCGGGCCGTTCTGAACGGACTTGAGCGCGAGGGACGCCCGCTGCCGGACCTGGTCGTCGCCGACCACGGGTGGGCCGGGTACGCGGGACAGCACGGCCTGGACTCGGTGGGATACGCCGACTGCAACGACCCGGCGCTGTTCCTCGCCGAGTCCGAGGGCACCCTCCAGGTCGTCGTACCGCTGGACGACCATGTCACAAGCCCCCGCCACTACGACCCGCTGACGGCGTATCTGCTGGCGGAGGCGGGACTTTCCTGACCGCCCGCACTCCGGGCACGGCACTGTGCGGCCCCGCGAGCGGAGCCGCACAGTGTGTGGGCGCGATGGGCGCCGCGGGTCAGTTACCGCCCGCCGCCGCCCCAACCCCAGTTGCCGCCGCCCCCGTTGCCGCCCCAGTTGCCGCCGCCCCAGTTGCCGCCGCCCCAGTTGCCGCCGCTCCGGTTACCACCGCCCCAACCCCAGTTGCCGCCGCCCCAGCCCCAGCCACCATGGCCGCCACGGCCGTGGTGGCGGCCATGGTGGCGGTGGTGGTGGCGGTGGTGGTGACGGCCATGGTGACGACCGCCGTCGTCACTGAATCGGCCGTGGGCGTAGCTTTGCTGTGTGGGGGCCGCCGAGGCGGTGCCCGCCGCACCGATGGCGGTTCCGCCGGCCAGCAGGAGGCCGACGGCGGACGTCACGACATAACGCCTGATGCGCTGTGCTCGCATGGGAAGTTACCCTTCTGTCTCCATCATCTCCCGTGCCTCCGTGGGGAAGACGCGGTGTGGATGGCCGGCGCCGTGCTCACCGATCGGTGAAGGCACGGCGCGCTCTTCAGGTGTCGCCGCAGCGGATTGACTGCATGGCCGTCGCCGCCGACGTCTGCCGTTCCAGGAATCCGGAAACCGTCGGCCGGTTACGCCCTGTACTGCGGCTGTCACTCATAGACATTAATACCGCACCCGTCACTCGGCACCTCGAGGCAACTTCAGTCACGCGGGACGCGGACCACACCCTCCTGGATGACGGTGATGGCGAGCTGTCCGTCCTGTGTGTAGATGCGCGCCTGGCCGAGGCCGCGGCCGCCGTGCGCGGACGGCGACTCCTGGTCGTAGAGCAGCCAGTCGTCGGCGCGGAAGGGGCGGTGGAACCACATGGCGTGGTCCAGGGAGGCGCCCACGACGTCCCCGACCGCCCAGCCGCCGCGGCCGTGCGCGAGCAGCACGGAGTCGAGGAGGGTCATGTCGGAGACATAGGTGGCGAGGACGACATGCAGCAACGGGTCGTCGTCCAGCTTGCCGTTGGTGCGGAACCACACCTGCGAGTGGGGCTCGCGCGGTTCGCCGAACTGCCCGTACGGCGGCTCCTCCACGTACCTGAGGTCGATCGCCTCGCGGGCTTCGAGGAACCTCTCGACGACCTCGGGGGCGAGGTGGTCGTAGCCGCGCAGCCGCTCCTGCGAGGTGGGCAGGGTCGCCGGGTCGGGCGAGGCGGGCATGGGCGCCTGGTGCTCCAGGCCCTCCTCGTACGTCTGGAAGGACGCCGAGAGATGGAAGATCGGCTTGCCGTGCTGGACGGCGACCACGCGGCGGGTGGTGAAGGACCGGCCGTCGCGGATGCGGTCGACGGTGTAGACGATCGGCGCGCCGGGGTCGCCCGGGCGCAGGAAGTACGCGTGCAGCGAGTGGGCGGGGCGGTCGGCGGGGACCGTACGCCCCGCGGCGACCAGCGCCTGCGCCGCGACCTGCCCGCCGAAGACACGGGGTACGACGGCGGAGCGGGACTGGCCGCGGAATATGTTCTCCTCGATCTGCTCGAGGTCGAGCAGATCGAGGAGATCCTGGAGTGCCTGGCTCATGGCATCTAGTTGTACAGGCCAGTGATTGCGGCGGTGACAGGTCCGTCTTACAGGCCCATGTCCTTCGCGATGATCGTCTTCATGATCTCGCTGGTGCCGCCGTAGATGCGGTTGACGCGGTTGTCCGCGTACAGGCGGGCGATCGGGTACTCGTTCATGTAGCCGTAGCCGCCGTGCAGCTGGAGGCAGCGGTCGATCACGCGGTGGGCGACCTCGGTGCAGAACAGCTTGGCGGAGGCGGCCTCGGCCGGGGTCAGCTCGCCGGCGTCCAGGGCCTCGGTGGCGCGGTCGGCGACGGCCTCGGCGGCGTCCACCTCGGCCTGGCAGGCGGCCAGCTCGAACTTGGTGTTCTGGAAGTGCGCGACCGGCTTGCCGAAGACGGTGCGCTCCTGCACGTACTGCTTGGCGAACCGGACGGCGGCCTTGGCCTGCGCGTAGGCGCCGAAGGCGATGCCCCAGCGCTCGGAGGCCAGGTTGTGGCCGAGGTAGTAGAAGCCCTTGTTCTCCTCGCCCAGCAGGTCCTCGACCGGGACCTTGACGTCGACGAAGGCCAGCTCGGCGGTGTCGGAGGTCTTCAGGCCGAGCTTGTCGAGCTTGCGGCCGACGGAGTAGCCCTCGGACTTGGTGTCCACGGCGAACAGGGAGATGCCGTGGCGGCGGTCCTCGGCGGTCGGCGCGGAGGTGCGGGCGCAGACGATGACACGGTCGGCGTGGACACCGCCGGTGATGAAGGTCTTGGCACCGTTGAGGATGTAGTGCGTGCCGTCCTCGGAGAGCTTGGCGGTGGACTTCATGCCCGCGAGGTCGGAGCCGGTGCCCGGCTCGGTCATCGCGATGGCCCACATCTCCTCGCCGGTGACGAACTTCGGCAGGTAGCGCTTCTTCTGCTCGTCCGTGGCCAGCATCTTGATGTACGGCAGGGCGAGCAGCACGTGCACGCCGGAACCGCCGAAGTTCACGCCCGCGCGGGCGGTCTCCTCGTAGATGACGGCCTCGAACTTGTGGCTGTCCAGGCCCGCGCCGCCGAACTCCTCCGGCACGCTGATGCCGAAGATGCCCAGCTCACCGAGCTTGTAGTAGAAGTCGCGCGGCGCCTGGCCGGCGGCGAACCACTCGTCGTAGACCGGCACGACCTCGGCCTCGATGAAGGCGCGCAGGGTCTCCCGGAACGCCTCGTGATCCTCGTTGAACACCGTACGGCGCACGCCGCCCACCTCCAGGTACCTGTCTAAGCGCTTGCTCAGACCAGAAGATACCGGCGAGTACGACGATGCGTCCAGAGACGCAGGTCACTCTCGGAGCAGGGCGACATGGCTCACAGAGCCCCTGTGCCGGGTGTGCGCTCACCCCTCCCCCGCCGCCTCGAAGGCACCCCGTGCCATCCGGTGGAGCAGGGCCGCCGTGGCGCCCCGGCCGGGGAGTGTCCCCGCGCGACCCAGGTGCGGGGTGGAGTTCAGCAGGCCGAAGACCGAGTGGACCGCCGAGCGGGCCGACGGCTCGGACAGCCCCGGGTAGGCCTCGCGGACCACCTCCACCCACAGCTCGACGTACTGCCGCTGGAGCTGGCGCACCAGCTTGCGGTCGCTGTCGCGGAGGCGGTCCAGCTCGCGGTCGTGCAGGGTGATGAGGGGACGGTCGTCCAGGGCGAAGTCGATGTGGCCCTCGATGAGGGAGTCCAGGACCGCCGAGGGCCGGGTGTCCCCGTCGGCCTCCGCCAGGCGGCGCTTGGCCCCCGTCAGCAACTGGCCGCTGATGCCGACCAGCAGCTCGGCGAGCATCGCGTCCTTGCCCGGGAAGTGCCGGTACAGACCGGGGCCGCTGATACCCACCGCGGCGCCTATCTCGTCGACGCCGACACCATGGAAACCGCGCTCGGCGAAGAGCCGGGCGGCCTCCTTGAGGATCTGCTCGCGGCGGGTCGGGGCGTCGGTTCTGGTGACCATGCAGCCAATTCTAGACAGCGAGGTTAGCGGTCGTTAACCTGAAGGAAATGGTTAACGCTCATTAACAGCGGATCAGAGGTTCGATCACCGGGTGAGGGGACCGCAGGATGCAGGAGGCACCGGAGCTCCAGAGCGCGGCAGATCCCGCGTCGGAGGCCTGGCAGGCCAATGAACAGGCTCATCTCGCACTCGTGGAGGAACTGCGCGGCAAGCTGGCCGCGGCGGCCCTCGGCGGCGGCGAGAAGGCGCGGGCCCGGCACACCGCGCGGGGCAAGCTGCTGCCGAGGGACAGGGTGGACACACTGCTCGACGCGGGGTCGCCGTTCCTGGAGCTGGCGCCCCTCGCGGCCGACGGGATGTACGACGGACAGGCCCCGGCCGCCGGGGTGATCGCCGGGATCGGGCGGGTCAGCGGGCGCGAGTGCGTGATCGTCGCCAATGACGCCACGGTGAAGGGTGGGACGTACTACCCGATGACCGTGAAGAAGCACCTGCGCGCCCAGGAGGTCGCCCTCGACAACCGCCTGCCCTGTGTCTATCTCGTGGACTCGGGCGGCGCCTTCCTGCCGATGCAGGACGAGGTGTTCCCGGACCGGGACCACTTCGGGCGGATCTTCTACAACCAGGCCCGGATGTCCGGCGCCGGGATCCCGCAGATCGCGGCCGTGCTCGGCTCGTGCACCGCCGGTGGCGCCTACGTCCCGGCCATGAGCGACGAGGCCGTGATCGTCCGCAACCAGGGGACGATCTTCCTCGGCGGGCCGCCCCTGGTGAAGGCCGCCACCGGTGAGGTCGTCACGGCGGAGGAGCTGGGCGGCGGCGAGGTGCACTCCCGGATCTCCGGGGTCACCGACCACCTCGCCGAGGACGACGCGCACGCCCTCAGGATCGTGCGGAACATCGTCGCCACCCTCCCGGCCCGGCAGTCGCTGCCGTGGGAGGTCCAGCCGGCCGCAGAACCCAAGGTGGACCCGTACGGGCTGTACGGCGCCGTCCCGGTCGACTCCCGTACCCCCTACGACGTCCGCGAGATCATCGCCCGTATCACCGACGGCTCGCGGTTCGCCGAGTTCAAGGCCGAGTTCGGGCAGACCCTCGTCACCGGCTTCGCGCGCATCCACGGCCACCCGGTCGGGATCGTCGCCAACAACGGCATCCTGTTCTCCGAGTCCGCCCAGAAGGGCGCCCACTTCATCGAGCTGTGCGACCAGCGCGGGATCCCGCTGGTGTTCCTGCAGAACATCTCCGGGTTCATGGTCGGCAGGGACTACGAGGCGGGCGGTATCGCCAAGCACGGCGCCAAGATGGTGACGGCGGTGGCGTGCACGCGCGTGCCGAAGCTGACGGTGGTGGTCGGCGGGTCGTACGGCGCGGGCAACTACTCGATGTGCGGCCGGGCCTACTCCCCCCGCTTCCTGTGGATGTGGCCCAACGCCAAGATCTCCGTGATGGGCGGCGAGCAGGCCGCCAGCGTCCTCGCCACGGTCAAGCGCGACCAGCTGGAGGCCCGGGGAGAGGCCTGGCCCGCCGAGGACGAGGAGGCCTTCAAGGCGCCGATCCGCGCGCAGTACGAGCGCCAGGGCAACGCCTACTACGCCACCGCCCGCCTCTGGGACGACGGCGTGATCGACCCGCTGGAAACCCGTCAGGTGCTCGGACTCGCCCTGACGGCCTGCGCCAACGCGCCTCTGGGAGACCCCCAGTTCGGCGTCTTCCGGATGTGAGGAGGGGAACCGTGTTCGACACAGTGCTGGTCGCCAACCGGGGCGAGATCGCCGTACGCGTCATCCGTACGCTCCGCTCGCTGGGCGTGCGCTCGGTGGCGGTCTTCTCCGACGCCGACGCCGACGCGCGGCACGTCCGGGAGGCCGACACGGCGGTACGGATCGGCCCGGCGCCGGCCGCCGAGAGTTATCTGTCCGTCGACCGCCTGCTGGCCGCCGCCGCCCGCACCGGCGCCCAGGCCGTCCACCCGGGGTACGGCTTCCTCGCCGAGAACGCCCGGTTCGCGCGCGCCTGCGAGGAGGCCGGGCTGGTCTTCATCGGGCCGCCGGCGGACGCGATCGCGCTCATGGGCGACAAGATCCGCGCCAAGGAGACGGTGCAGGCGGCCGGCGTGCCGGTGGTGCCGGGTGGCCGTGACCCCGAACTCGCCGAGGCGGCCCGCGCACTGGGCGCGCCCGTGCTGCTCAAGCCCTCCGCCGGCGGTGGCGGCAAGGGCATGCGGCTGGTGCGGGACATGACCGTGCTGGAGGAGGAGATCGCCGCCGCCCGGCGCGAGGCCCGCGCCTCCTTCGGCGACGACACCCTGCTGGTGGAGCGGTGGATCGACCGGCCCCGGCACATCGAGATCCAGGTGCTGGCCGACGGCCACGGGAACGTCGTGCACCTCGGCGAGCGCGAGTGCTCGCTCCAGCGGCGGCACCAGAAGATCATCGAGGAGGCGCCTTCGGTCCTGCTGGACGAGCGGACGCGCGCGTCGATGGGCGAGGCGGCCGTGCAGGCGGCCCGCAGCTGCGGGTACCGGGGCGCGGGCACGGTGGAGTTCATCGTGCCGGGCGGCGACCCGTCCTCGTACTACTTCATGGAGATGAACACCCGCCTCCAGGTGGAGCACCCGGTCACCGAGCTGATCACCGGTGTGGACCTGGTGGAGTGGCAGCTCAGGGTCGCGGCCGGGGAGAAGCTGGGCTTCACCCAGGACGACGTGACGCTGACCGGGCACGCCATCGAGGCCCGGATCTGCGCGGAGGACCCCGCGCGCGGCTTCCTGCCCTCCGGCGGCACCGTCCTGCTGCTGAACGAACCCCGGGGCGACGGCGTCCGCACCGACTCCGGGCTCAGCGAGGGCACCGAGGTGGGCAGCCTGTACGACCCGATGCTGTCCAAGGTGATCGCCCACGGCCCCGACCGGGAGACCGCGCTCAGGAAGCTGCGGTCGGCGCTGGCGGAGACGGTCACCCTGGGTGTGCAGACCAACGCGGGCTTCCTGCGGCGGCTGCTGGCGCATCCATCGGTCGTGGCAGGGGACTTGGACACCGGGCTGGTGGAGCGCGTGGTGGAGGAGCTGGTCACCACGGACGTACCGGAGGAGGTGTACGAGGCGGCTGCGGCCGTGCGCGCGAAGGCGCTGGAACCCCGTACGGACGGCTGGGTCGACCCCTTCTCGGTGCCGAACGGCTGGCGGCTCGGCGGCACCCCGAGGCCGCCCGCCTTCCACCTCCGGGTGCAGGACCCGGTGACGTACACCCCGCGCGGCAGCTCCACCGTCACCGGCGCCACGGTCTGCGTCACCCTCGACGGCGTCCGGCACACCTTCCACCGGGCCGGTGACTGGATCGGCCGCGACGGCGACGCCTGGCAGGTGCGGGACCACGACCCGGTGGCCGCGTCCCTCAGCCGGTCGGCGCACGCGGGTGCCGACTCCCTCACCGCGCCGATGCCCGGCACGGTGACCGTGGTCAAGGTGGCCGTCGGCGACGAGGTGGCCGCCGGGCAGAGCCTGCTGGTGGTGGAGGCGATGAAGATGGAGCACGTCATCTCCGCCCCGCACGCCGGCACGGTCGCCGAGCTGGACGTGATTCCGGGTTCGACGGTCGCGATGGACCAGGTGCTGGCCGTGATCGCACCGCACGAGGAGGTGGCGGAGTGACTGCCGAGGGTCTCCCCATGGTCGTACCGGCCTCGGACCTGCCGACGCGGGTGCGGATCCACGAGGTCGGCGCGCGCGACGGACTGCAGAACGAGAAGCGGACCGTACCGACCGAGATCAAGGCGGAGTTCATCCGCCGGCTCGCCGACGCGGGCCTGACGACGATCGAGGCGACGAGCTTCGTGCACCCCAAGTGGGTGCCTCAACTGGCCGACGCCGAGCAGCTGTTCCCGATGCTCGACGAGCTCGAGGGGGTCGAGCTGCCGGTGCTCGTACCCAACCAGCGCGGCCTGGACCGGGCGCTGGCGCTCGGCGCCGACCGGGTCGCCGTCTTCGCCAGCGCCACCGAGTCCTTCGCGAAGGCCAATCTCAACCGCACGCTGGACGAGTCGCTGGCCGTGTTCGAGCCGGTGGTGCGGCAGGCCAAGGACCGGGGTGTGCATGTGCGCGGCTATGTGTCCATGTGCTTCGGCGACCCGTGGGAGGGTGCCGTCCCGCTGCACCAGGTGGCGCGCGTCTGCACGGCCCTGAGGGACATGGGCTGCGACGAGCTGAGCCTGGGCGACACGATCGGCGTGGCCACCCCCGGCCATGTCCTCGAACTGCTCTCGCTGCTCAACGAGAAGGGCGTGCCGACGAACGTGATCGGCGTGCACTTCCACGACACCTACGGCCAGGCGCTCGCCAACACCCTGGCCGCCCTCCAGCACGGCGTCACCACCGTGGACGCCTCGGCCGGCGGGCTCGGCGGCTGCCCGTACGCGAAGTCCGCCACCGGCAACCTCGCCACCGAGGACCTCGTCTGGATGCTGCACGGACTCGGCATCGAGACCGGGGTCGACCTCGGCCGTCTGACCGCCACCAGCGTGTGGATGGCCGCCCATCTGGACCGGCCCAGCCCGTCCCGTACCGTCCGCGCTCTCTCCCACAAGGACCAGTGATCAGCATGGACCACCGTCTCAGCCCCGAGCTGGAGGAACTCCGCCGTACGGTGGAGGAGTTCGCGCACGACGTCGTGGCGCCGAAGATCGGCGACTTCTACGAGCGGCACGAGTTCCCGTACGAGATCGTCCGCGAGATGGGCCGTATGGGCCTGTTCGGGCTGCCGTTCCCGGAGGAGTACGGCGGCATGGGCGGCGACTATCTGGCGCTCGGCATCGCCCTGGAGGAACTGGCCCGGGTGGACTCGTCCGTGGCCATCACCCTGGAGGCCGGGGTCTCGCTCGGCGCCATGCCCCTCCACCTGTTCGGCACGGAGGAGCAGAAGCGCGAGTGGCTGCCCCGCCTGTGCTCGGGCGAGCTCCTGGGGGCCTTCGGCCTGACCGAGCCGGACGGCGGGAGCGACGCGGGGGCGACCCGTACGACGGCCCGCCTGGACCCGGACACGAACGAATGGGTGATCAACGGCACCAAGTGCTTCATCACCAACTCGGGGACGGACATCACGGGCCTCGTCACCGTGACCGCCGTGACCGGCCGCAAGCCGGACGGCAAGCCGCAGATCTCGGCGATCATCGTCCCGTCCGGCACGCCGGGCTTCACGGTGGCGGCGCCCTACTCGAAGGTCGGCTGGAACGCCTCCGACACCCGCGAGCTGTCGTTCGCCGATGTCCGGGTCCCCGCCGCCAACCTGCTCGGCGAGGAGGGCCGCGGCTACGCCCAGTTCCTGCGCATCCTGGACGAGGGCCGGATCGCCATCGCGGCGCTCGCGACCGGTCTGGCCCAGGGCTGTGTGGACGAGTCGGTGAAGTACGCCAAGGAGCGCCAAGCCTTCGGCCGGCCGATCGGCGCCAACCAGGCCATCCAGTTCAAGATCGCCGACATGGAGATGAAGGCCCACACGGCCCGTCTGGCCTGGCGCGACGCGGCCTCCCGGCTGGTCGCGGGCGAGCCCTTCAAGAAGGAGGCGGCCCTGGCCAAGCTGTACTCCTCCACCGTCGCCGTCGACAACGCCCGCGACGCCACCCAGATCCACGGCGGCTACGGCTTCATGAACGAGTACCCGGTGGCCCGCATGTGGCGCGACTCCAAGATCCTGGAGATCGGCGAGGGCACGAGCGAGGTCCAGCGGATGCTGATCGCGAGGGAGTTGGGGCTGCCGAGCTGAGGTGGCTGCGGTGGCGGAGGCGGGAGGCCGTGACGCGCGAGCTGCGTGAGGAGCTGGGCCCGGACATCCTCCCGCGCGGGCTCTGGTGGTCCTACTCCTCCGGAGTCGCCGTCACCTGCGTATGCCCGCTCGCCGGACCCAGCCGCCGGTACAGCAGAGCAAACCCCCTGTGTGCCGGCGGTAGGGTCAGGGCGGCCGAGAGCAGGGCCGCGAGTGCGACCGGGGTGAGGACCGCCGCTGCGTGTGCGGTGTACGGGTTGTCCGTGCCGTACGTCAGGACAAGGGAGCGGACCGCCGAGCCGAGCGGCTGGGCGGCGTACTGTGCCGCCACGTACACCCCGACGGTGAACAGACCCCGCAGGAGCGTTTCGGCCCCGGTCCGCAGCCATCCGGCCCGGCTCCACACCAGCGCCCAGGAGCGGCGCAGCGCGGCGAGCGGGGCGAGTCCGTCCGTCGCGGCGGCGGCCGGGGCCAGGGTCCAGCCGAGGCGGAGGGCCAGGGCCGCGAGCACCGCCGAACCCGGCGCGGCGTAGCGGACGAAGGTCCAGGGGCCGCCGTCCGGGCGCAGCGGTGCCGGGGCGCCGAACGAGGTGGTGGTGAGGGCCTCCGACACCAGGAAGCCGCCCACCAGTACGGTCCACACGGACAGGCCCCGCAGCACGTACACCGTGAGGACACGGGGCAGCCGGGAGCGGAGGGTGGTTCTCAACTCTCCTTTGACGGGCGCTTGTCGGCGCGCCCGGGACGCCACTGCGCCGGCGTGGACGATCTGCAGCGCCGCGCAGCCGAGGCACAGCAGGAGCAGGAGAAACGGCAGCCCGCCGAGAAGGACGTGCCCCAGCGGGGCGGTGTCGGGGGCATAGGAGTCCTCCATCTCGTGGGCCCTGAGCTCGCCTTGGCGCATCTGGGCGAACGCCGGTCCGGCGACGGCGAAGGCCGCCAGCGTCACCGCCAGGCCCGCCAGCCCGGCCGGACCGACGATGCGCACGGTCCATCCCGGCAGCAGGCGCCCTGCCCGCTCTCTCGCGGCTCGCCCCATCCTCTCGACATTAAGCAAGGTTAGGCTAACCTACCTTCGAACTTGTCCGACGGGCGCTCCGCCCCGTTCGAAAGCAGTCATACCCATGCCCCATGCCCGTGCCTCCCACCTCACTCGTCGCGGCCTGCTCGCCGCGGGCGGCGCCCTCGGACTCGGCGCCGTGCTCGCTGCCTGCGGGGACGACAAGGGGAAAGACGGTGGTTCCGGCACAGGGGCGCAGTCCGGCAAGTCCGGCCCCTGGAGCTTCACGGACGACCGCGGTACGAGCGTGAAGCTCGACAGGGTCCCCGCGAACATCGTCGCCTTCACCGGCGTCGGCGCCGCGCTCCACGACTACGGCATCCAGGTCAAGGGCGTCTTCGGTCCGACGACGACCAAGGACGGCAAGGCCGACGTCCAGGCCGGCGACATGGACGTCAGCAAGGTGACGGTCCTCGGCAACGCGTGGGGCCAGTTCAACATCGAGAAGTACGCCTCGCTCGCGCCGGACGTGCTGATCACGACGATGTTCGACGACGCGGGCACGCTCTGGTACGTCCCCGAGGAGTCGAAGAAGAAGATCGCCCAACTCGCCCCCAGCGTCGGCATCTCCGTCTACGACCGCCGGCTCACCCAGCCGCTGCAGCACATGTGGGACCTGGCCGAGTCGCTGGGCGCGGACATGAAGGCCGCCAAGGTGACCGGCGCGAAGAAGCGGTTCGAGGCGGCGGCCGCCCGGCTGCGCACCGCGGCCAGGGCCAAGCCCGACATCAAGGTGATGGCCGGCAGCGCGAGCGACCAGCTGTTCTACGTCTCCGGCACCAACCTCTCCGTCGACCTGGAGTACTTCAAGGCCCTCGGCGTGAACTTCGTCGAGCCGCCGGAGAGCGCCAAGAAGCAGGGCGGCGGCTGGTACGAGTCGCTGAGCTGGGAGAACGTCGACAGGTACCGGGCCGACATCATCATGATGGACGACCGTTCGTCGGCGATCCAGCCGGCCGACATCACCAAGCCGACATGGCGGAAGCTGCCGGCGGTGAAGGCGGGGCAGGTCATCGCCCGCTCTCCGGAACCGATCCTCTCGTACGACAAGTGCGTGCCGCTGCTGACGAGTCTGGCGGAGGCCTTGGAGAAGGCGAAGAAGGTCAGCCAGCCCACCTGACGCTATTTCAGGAGCCCGTATGACGACGGCCGTAGCCGCCCCGTTCCGATTCTTCTCTCTGCAGGTCGTACGCACGATGCGGCTGGGGCCGTCCCTCGTTCGCGTCACCTTCGGCGGGACCGATCTGCACGCGTTCCACTCCGACGGGTGCGACCAGTCCCTCTCGCTGTTCCTCCCGCACCCGGGCCAGCCGAAGCCCGTCGTACCCCTGGACCTCGGGGACAACTGGTGGCAGGCCTGGCGGGAACTGCCCGATGACGTACGGGCCGTGATGCGTTCGTACACGCTCCGGTCCCTGCGCCGCGCCCCCGACGAGATCGATATCGACTTCGCCCTGCACACCCCCGCCGGCCCCGCCTCCCGCTGGGCCTCGCGGGCCACCCCCGGCGACCGGGTGCTGCTGCTCGGCCCGGCGGTCGCCGACAACCGCGCCATCCGCTTCCGCCCTCCCGAGGACACCGACCTGGTCGCCCTGTGGGGCGACGAGACCGCCGTACCGGCCGCGACCGCCATCCTCGAAGCCCTCCCGGCCGGCACCCGCGTCCGGGCGTGGCTGGAGGTGCCGCACGCCGGTGACATCCAGGACGTGCGCACGGAGGCGGACGCGGAGATCACGTGGCTCGTACGGCACGACGGGTCCCCCATGGCCGTCGGCGCCGTACGAACCGCCCAACTGCCCGCCGCAGAGCGGCCGTACGTGTGGATCGCCGGTGAGTCGGGGCGGGTCAAGGCGCTGCGGCGGCACTTCGTCGGCGAGCGCGGGGTCGACCGGCGGCGGGTGACCTTCGTCGGGTACTGGCGGCAGGGGATGACCGAGGAAGAGCTGCGAGCCGCGGAGTGACTTGAAATTAGGTTAGGCTAACCTAAGTCGAAACGGTTCCCTTCGAACCTCGCACGGACTGTCCCCACGGAGGACCCCCACATGCGCTCGCACCTGCTCAATGGCCTCACCACGGAGCACTACCGCAGCTCCGTGACCGAAGGAGTCGAGCGGGTGGCGGCCAAACTCGCCACCACCGAACGTCCGTTCACCGGCGTCACCGTCGACGCCCTCTCCCCCCTGATCGACGCCATCGACCTGGACCGCCCGCTCGGCGACACCGCCGCAGCCCTGGACGAGTTGGAGGGCGTCTACCTCCGCGACGCGGTCTACTTCCACCACCCCCGCTACCTCGCCCACCTCAACTGCCCGGTCGTCATCCCCGCGGTGCTCGGCGAGACCGTGCTCTCCGCCGTCAACTCCTCCCTCGACACCTGGGACCAGTCGGCCGGCGGCACCCTCATCGAGCGCAAGCTCATCGACTGGGCGGCCGCCCGGATCGGCCTCGGACCCGCCGCCGACGGTGTGTTCACCTCCGGCGGCACCCAGTCCAACCTCCAGGCGCTGCTGCTGGCGAGAGAGGAGGCCAAGACCGATTCCCTCGCGAAACTGCGGATCTTCGCCTCCGCGGTCAGCCACTTCAGCGTGCAGAAGTCCGCCAAACTCCTCGGGCTGGGCCGGGAGGCGGTCGTCCCCGTCCCCGTCGACCACGACAAGCGGCTGCAGACCGTCGCCCTCGCCCACGAGCTGGAGCGCTGCCGCCGGGACGGCCTCGTCCCCATGGCCGTCGTCGCCACCGCCGGCACCACCGACTTCGGCTCCATCGACCCGCTGCCCGAGATCGCCGAGCTGTGCGCCCAGTACGGCGTGTGGCTGCACGTCGACGCGGCCTACGGCTGCGGGCTGCTCGCCTCCCTCAAGCACAGGGACCGCATCGCGGGCATCGAACGTGCCGACTCGGTCACCGTCGACTACCACAAGTCCTTCTTCCAGCCGGTGAGTTCGTCCGCCGTGCTGGTGAAAGACGCGGCGACCCTGCGCCATGCCACCTACCACGCGGAGTACCTGAACCCGCGCCGCATGGTGTCCGAGCGCATTCCCAACCAGGTCGACAAGTCCCTCCAGACCACCCGCCGCTTCGACGCCCTCAAACTGTGGATGACGCTGCGCGTGATGGGCGCCGACGGCATCGGGCAGCTCTTCGACGAGGTCTGCGACCTGGCGCGGGAGGGCTGGAAGCTGCTGGCCGCCGACCCCCGCTTCGACGTCGTCGTCGAGCCCGCCCTGTCCACCCTGGTCTTCCGCTACATCCCGGCGGCCGTCACCGACCCGGCCGAGATCGACCGCGCCAACCTCTACGCCCGCAGGGCCCTGTTCGCCTCCGGTGACGCCGTGGTCGCGGGCACCAAGGTCGGCGGCCGCCACTACCTGAAGTTCACCCTGCTCAACCCCGAGACGACCACGGCCGACATCGCCGCCGTCCTCGACCTGATCGCCGGCCACGCCGAGCAGTACCTGGGAGAGTCCCTTGACCGCGCGTCCTGAAGCCCTGGAAAACACCTACGACTTCGTGGGCATCGGGCTCGGCCCCTTCAACCTCGGTCTCGCCTGCCTCACCGAGCCCATCGCCGGCCTGAACGGGGTCTTCCTGGACTCCAAGCCCGACTTCGAGTGGCACAGCGGGATGTTCCTGGACGGCGCCCACCTCCAGACCCCGTTCATGTCGGACCTGGTGACCCTCGCCGACCCGACCTCGCCGTACTCCTTCCTCAACTACCTGAAGGAGAAGGGCAGACTGTACTCGTTCTACATCCGCGAGAACTTCTATCCGCTGCGGATCGAGTACGACGACTACTGCCGCTGGGCGGCGGGCAAACTCAGCAGCGTCCGCTTCGGCACCACGGTCACCGAGGTGACGTACGAGGACGAGCTGTACGTCGTCCGCACGCAGGCCGGTGAAACCTTCCGCGCCCGGCATCTGGTCCTGGGCACGGGCACGACCCCCTATGTCCCGCAGGCCTGCCGGGAGCTGGCCGGCGACTTCCTGCACACCTCCCAGTACCTGCACCGCAAGGCGGAGCTGCAGGCGAAGAAGTCCATCACGATCGTCGGCAGCGGCCAGAGCGCGGCCGAGATCTACCACGAGCTGCTCGCCGAGATCGACGTCCACGGCTACCAGCTCAACTGGGTCACCCGATCCCCGCGGTTCTTCCCACTGGAGTACACCAAGCTGACCCTGGAGATGACCTCCCCGGACTACATCGACTACTTCCGGGCGCTGCCCGAGGAGACCCGCTACCGGCTGGAGAAGCAGCAGAAGGGCCTGTTCAAGGGCATCAACTCGGATCTGATCGACTCGATCTTCGATCTGCTCTACCAGAAGAACGTCGAGAGCGGCGACCGCCCGGTCCCCACCCGCCTCCTCACCAACTCCAGCCTCACTCAAGCCGGTTATCAGGACGGCAGCTACACCCTCGGCTTCCACCAGGACGAGCAGGACAAGGACTTCGAGATCCGCACCGAGGGCCTGCTGCTGGCCACCGGCTACCACTACGAGCCCCCGGCCTTCCTCGCCCCGATCCGCGACCGCCTGCGCTTCGACCGCCACGGCCGCTTCGACGTCGCCCGCAACTACTCCATCGACACCACCGGCCGCCGCGTCTTCCTGCAGAACGCCGGCGTCCACACCCACAGCATCACCAGCCCCGACCTGGGCATGGGCGCGTACCGCAACTCGTACATCGTCCGCGAGCTGCTCGGCACCGAGTACTACCCGGTCGAGAAGACGATCGCCTTCCAGGAGTTCGCCGCATGACCTTCACTTTCCGCACCGTCGACCCCTTGAAGGACGGCGAACTCCTGCACTCCTGGGTCACCCACCCCAAGGCCTCCTTCTGGATGATGCAGGACGCGAATCTTGAGGACGTCGAGCGGGCCTACATGGAGATCGCGGCGGACGAGCACCATCACGCGCTGCTCGGGCTGCGCGCCGGGGAGCCGGTGTTCCTGATGGAGAAGTACGACCCCGCGCACCGGGAGCTGGTCGGCCTGTACGAGGCACGGCCCGGTGACATCGGCATGCACTTCCTCACCCCGGCGACCGACACACCCGTCCACGGCTTCACCAGGTCCGTCATCACGGCGGTGCTGGCCCACCTCTTCGAGGACCCCGCGGTGCAGCGGGTCGTGGTCGAACCGGACGTGGACAACAAGGCCGTGCACGCCCTGAACGAGGCCGTCGGCTTCGTGCCCGAGCGGCAGATCCAGAAGCCGGAGAAGAAGGCCCTGCTGAGCTTCTGCACACGCGAGCGGTTCGCCGCCGCGACGGGGGTGGCCGCATGAGCCTAGCCGACGCCGTGGCCCACCTCTCCCCCGAGCGCTGGGCGACCGCCAACCGCCTGCTCATACGCAAGGCACTCGCGGAGTTCGCGCACGAGCGCCTGATCACACCGGAGGCCCTGGGCGGCGGACGGTACGTCGTCCGCAGCGACGACGGCCTGACCCGCTACCGCTTCACCGCCACCCGCCGTGCCCTCGACCACTGGCAGATCGACGCCGACTCGATCACCCGCCACCGCGACGGCGCCGCACTCCCGCTCGCCGCCCTGGACTTCTTCGTCGAGCTGAAGGAGTCCCTCGGCCTGAGCGACGAGATCCTGCCGGTCTACCTGGAGGAGATCTCCTCCACCCTGTCCGGCACCTGCTACAAGCTCACCAAGCCCCGCATCACCTCCGCCGAGCTGGCGGGCAGCGGATTCCAGGCGATCGAGACCGGGATGACCGAGGGCCACCCCTGCTTCGTCGCGAACAACGGGCGGCTCGGGTTCGGCATCCACGAGTACCTGTCGTACGCCCCGGAGACCGCGCGCCCCGTCCGGCTGGTGTGGCTGGCCGCGCACCGCTCACGGGCCGCGTTCACGGCGGGTGCCGGGGTCGAGTACGAGTCCTTCCTGCGCGAGGAACTGGGCGAGCACACGCTGACCCGTTTCCGCGCCACGCTCACCGAGCAGGGCCTGGACCCCGCCGACTACCTCCTCATCCCGGTCCACCCCTGGCAGTGGTGGAACAAGCTCTCCGTCACCTTCGCCGCCGAGGTGGCCCGCCGGCACCTGGTCTGCCTCGGCGAGGGCGACGACGAGTACCTGGCCCAGCAATCCATCCGGACCTTCTTCAACACCTCCCACCCGGAGAAGCACTATGTGAAGACGGCCCTGTCCGTCCTCAACATGGGGTTCATGCGCGGGCTGTCGGCCGCCTACATGGAGGCGACCCCGGCGATCAACGACTGGATGGCCCAGCTGATCGAGAACGACCCCGTGCTGAAGTCGACCGGCCTCACGATCATCCGGGAGCGGGCGGCCGTCGGCTACCGGCACCTGGAGTACGAGCGGGCCACCGACCGCCACTCGCCGTACCGCAAGATGCTGGCCGCGCTGTGGCGGGAGAGCCCGGTGCCCTCGCTGCAGGACGGCGAGTCGCTCGCGACCATGGCCTCCCTGCTGCACGTGGACCACACCGGCGCCTCCTTCGCCGGCGCGCTGATCGAACGCTCGGGGCTCACGCCGAAGCAGTGGCTGCGGCGCTACCTGCGGGCGTACTACACCCCGCTCCTGCACAGCTTCTACGCCTACGACCTGGTGTTCATGCCGCACGGCGAGAACGTGATCCTCGTGCTGAAGGACGGCGTGGTGCAGCGGGCGGTCTACAAGGACATCGCCGAGGAGATCGTGGTGATGGACCCGGACGCGGTCCTGCCACCGGAGGTCGCACGCATCCGCGTCGACGTGCCCGAGGACAAGAAGCTCCTGTCGATCTTCACGGACGTCTTCGACTGCTTCTTCCGCTTCCTCGCCGCGCAGCTCGCCGCCGACGGGGTCCTGGCGGAGGACGCCTTCTGGCGCACGGTCGCGGAGGTCACCCGCGAGTACCAGGACGCGAAGCCGGAACTCACCGGCAGGTTCCGGCAGTACGACATCTTCGCCCCGGAGTTCGCCCTGTCCTGCCTGAACCGGCTCCAGCTGCGCAACAACAGGCACATGGTGGACCTCACCGATCCCTCCGGCGCGCTCCAGCTGGTGGGCACCCTGAAGAACCCCATGGCGGCCCTCTAAAATCCCAGATGTCCGACTTACCCTCTTTTGCCGCATAGTCTCGCCATATCCCTATTTAAGGCATTGAGTTGTTTTACCTTGGACACGTGACTCAGTTCACTTACGAAGCTTCCTAGGACTTTGAGCGGTCCTTAACTTCCGGATTTCCAAAGGCCCGACCGCGTCCGGCACCGGCGGTCAACTAGCCCGGTTAGTAAAGAGGGCAATTGCCGATTTATTCCCGGCCGCTTAAGAATGTTCACGCCGCAGCGCACCGCTAAACGAAATGCAGTGCTGTTTGCCGAAGAGAACCGGCAACTGCGGGTGATCCAATTCCCGGAAAAGGACCGCTCCATGCCCCGTCATGCCCGCAAGCCCTCGTCCCGGGCCCGCCGATTCCTCGCCGGCGGCGCCGTCACCGTCGGCACGTTCGCCCTGGTCTGCACGGCCACGGGCGCCGCTCAGGCCGCCACCGCCGCGCCCACCGGCAAGACCGCCTACACCGTCCAGGCCGGCGACCACCTGGCCTCGATCGCCCGGTCCCTCCATGTGCCGGGCGGCTGGCAGGCCATCGCTTCGGCCAACCACCTCGCCAGCCCCTACACCATCCGGACGGGGCAGGTCCTCACCCTGCCGACCGGGTCGGCCGCCGCCAAGCCCGCCGCCAAGCCCGCCGCCAAGCCCGCCGCGTCCAAGCCGGCGGCGTCCAGCACTGCGTCCTCCACGGGCCAGACCTACACCAACAACCTGGACGGCTGGATCAAGCATTCCCTGGCGATCATGGCCAAGAACCACATTCCGGGGACCTACAACGGCATCCACCGCAACATCATGCGCGAGTCCTCCGGCAACCCGAAGGCCATCAACCTCTGGGACTCCAACGCCGTCAAGGGCACCCCGTCCAAGGGCCTGCTCCAGGTGATCCAGCCGACGTTCGACGCCTACCACGTGCCGGGCACCTCGACGGACATCTACGACCCGGTCGCCAACATCACGGCCGCCTGCAACTACGCGTACCACCGCTACGGCTCGATCGACAACGTCAACAGCGCCTACTGACAGCGAAATTCCCGACGGCCCGAATGTAATTCGGGTGGCAGCCACACATGCCTCCGAATTGCACTGGCAAAGATCAGGGATCTAGGACGGGCACCCCGGAGTACGGTTCTCCGGGGTGCCCGTCGTTGTGGCTTCAGCGGTGGATCAGCTCTGCGGCCAGGGGACCTGCGGTGAGTGGTAGTAGCTCATGCCGAGGGCGTCCCAGCGGGGGGCCTGGGCGGCCAGGCGGAGTTTGTAGGCGTTCCAGTCGTGGGTGGCCGCCGGGGACCAGGCCAGTTCGGCCGCGCCCGGGAGGCGGGGGAACGCCATGTACTCGATGTCGGCCGACGTCTCCAGGGTCTCCGACCACAGAGGGGCCTCCACGCCCTGGATGGCCGAAGCCGGGGCGCCGGTGAGGTAGTTGCCGGGGTTCCAGTCGTACGACCTCTGGACCTCGACGTAACCGGCCCACTTCGTGCCCAGCCTGGTGCTGCTGGTGTACTTCATGTCGAGGTAGAGACGGTCCGCCGGGGACAGGATCAGGCCGGTGCCGTTCTGGGCGGCCTCGGCGACCTGGGCCTTCTCGGTCGCGCTGGTGCTGTCCAGGCCCCAGTACTGGGCGAGGGCGCCCTTGGCCGGGTGGGCGCCGGTGAGCTGGTGCCAGCCGATCACGGTCTTGCCGTACTCGGCGACGATCGGCTGCACCCGGTCCATGAACTTCACGTAGTCGCTGTGGCTGGTGGAGTGCGCCTCGTCGCCTCCTATGTGGAGGTAGCGGCCGGGGGTGAGGGCCGCCAGCTCCCTGATCACGTCGTCCGCGAAGGTGTACGTGATCTCCTTCGGCACGCACAGCGAGCTGAAGCCGACCTGCGTGCCGGTGTACAGCGGGGGTGCCACACCGTTGCAGTTGAGCTCGGCGTAGGAGGCGAGGGCCGCGTTGGTGTGGCCGGGCATGTCGATCTCGGGGACGACCTCCAGATAGCGGGAGGCGGCGTAGGAGACGATGTCGCGGTACTCGGCCTTGGTGTAGTACCCGCCCTTGCCGCCGCCGACCTCGGTGGAGCCGCCGTAGGTGGCGAGGCGCGGCCAGGAGTCGATGGCGATGCGCCAGCCCTGGTCGTCGCTGAGGTGCAGATGCAGCTCATTGAGCTTGTACATGGCCAACTGGTCGATGTACCGCTTGACCTGCGCGACGGTGAAGAAGTGCCGGGAGACGTCCAGCATGGCGCCCCGGTAGGAGTAGCGGGGGCGGTCCTCGATGGTGCCGCCGGCGATCTGCCAGGGGCCGGGCTGGGCGGTCTTCTTCTCGACGGACGCCGGGAGCAGCTGGCGGAGGGTCTGGACGCCGTGGAAGAGGCCGGCGGGGGCGCTCGCGGTGATGGTGACGCCGGCCGGGTCACTGTGCAGCCGGTAGCCCTCGGGGCCGAAGTCGCTCTGGGTGAGGTGGAGCTGGATGCCTCCGCCGCCCTGGCCGGCGGTGATCGGGAGTCGGTAGCCGGTGGAGGGCCGCAGGATGCCGGTGAGGTAGGCGCCGATGCCGCGGACCTCGGCGGAGTCGTCGACATGGACGCCGGTCGCCCAGGTGATGCGGTACGGGGCCCCGCCGGGCTTGACCGAGGCGGGCGCGGGGACGACCCGGTCCAGCGGTGTCGGGGCGGCGGCCTGCGCCTCGGGGGCCGCGCCGAGGGTGAAGACCCCGGCCGCCGCCAGAAGCAGCAGTGATCCGAGGATGCGAGGTGTTCGGGGAGTCGTGCTGTGGTTCCGTCTCACATGCGCTCCCTTCAGATGTGGTCGAGACCACTCTCCCGCAGATCCGGTGAAACAATCCCTCCATGGCGGAAATCATCCAGAAGGACGGCACCTGGGCCTTCGACGGCGATGCCCTGCGGCTCACCCCGGGGCGGGACAAGAACGTGAGCCTGTTCCGCCGGGAGCTGGGCGAACTCGTCGTCCCGCTGGGGGCGTTGGCCGGTGTCTCCTTCGAGCAGGGGCGGAAGTCGGGGCGGCTGAGGCTGCGGCTGCGCGACGGCGCCGATCCGCTGACGCAGGCCACCGGCGGCCGGCTCGCCGAGCCGAACGACCCCTACCAGCTGACGGTGGAGTCCGACCGGTACGGCGTCGCCGAGTACTTCGCGGACGAGGTGCGCAACGCCCTGCTGCTGGACGGGGTTTCACCGGATCCGGTCGACGGGTACCTGCTGCCGGGGCCGCCGCTGCCGGTGTCCGCGTCCGCCGGGGACGGCACGGCGAGCTTCGACGGGGAGCGGGTGCGGCTGGAGTGGAACTGGAAGACGGAGGACGCCAAGTCCTCCGGCGGCCCCCGCACGATCCCCCTCGCGGACGTCACCGGCGTGGAGTGGCAGCCGGCGGCCGGTCTGGAGAACGGCCATCTGCGTTTCGTGGTGCGCGGCGCGCCGGTGGCGGCTCCGCCCAAGTACGACCCGAACGCGGTCGAGCTGTGGGGGTTCAAGAAGGATCCGCTGATGGCGCTGGTGGCCGCCGCCGTACAGGCGCGGCTGCCGCATCCCGCGGCTCCCGCCGAGGAGGACGCCATACGCCCAGAGCCGGTGCCGCTCGCCAAGGAGCCGGCCGCCGAGAACGACCACGACGCCCTGCTGCGGCGCCTGCGCGAGCTGGGTGAGCTGCGCCGTGACGGGGTGCTGACCGACGAGGAGTTCGCCCTGGCCAAGCAGGCGGTCCTCAGGCGCATGTGAGAGCGCGTGTGAGGACCGCCCGCGGCCCGGCTCGGGGAGTTACTTGGCCGTGCGGGACACCGTGAAGTGGTCGATGCGGTCGCCGGTCTCGGCGATGCCCGACACCCTCAGGGTGGTCTGGCGGCCCTTCGGCGCGGGGCAGACGTCCACGCGCAGGAAGGAGTAGTTCAGGTAGCGGACCCGGGACCAGGTGACGGTCTCGTTGACCTTGCCGTCCTTGGTGTTGATGAAGGACGCGACCGAGTCGACCTCGTGCTCGTGGCCCTCGTAGGAGTCCGGGGCGCTGAACGCGTACAGGCTGCGGCCCGCCGCGCCCGCGGTGACGTAGACCACACCCTCGGTCTCGGGGTAGGCGGTGCCGCCGATCGGGAGCTTCTTGGTGACCTGGCCGCCCTTGATGACGTCGGTGCGCTCGTACTGGTGGTTGTGGCCGTTGATGACCAGGTCCACCTGGTACTTCTCGAACAGCGGCACCCACTCCTGGCGCACGCCCCCCTCCGAGGCGTGCGCCGTGGACGTGCAGTACGCGCAGTGGTGGAAGAACACGACGATGAAGTCGACGTCGTCCGACGACCGGTACTTCTTCAGCTGCGCCTCGAACCACGTGGTCTGGGTTCCGCCGGAGATGCCCAGGTTCGCCGGGATCTCGAAGGAGACGTCGTTGGGGTCCAGCGAGATGACCGCGGTGTTGCCGTGGACGAAGGAGTAGACGCCGGGCAGGTTCTTCGCGTCCGGGCCGTTGTCCGGGAGGGTCCAGCGGGCCTCCTCGCCGCCGTAGCCGTTGGGCGAGTACCAGGCCTCCATGTCGTGGTTGCCGTAAGAGACCATCCACGGGACCTGCTTGGCGACCGACTCGGTCTGGTACAGGAACTGGTCCCAGGTGCGCGAGTCGAAGCCCGTGTCGGTGGCCTTGCCCTGGCCGGCCGGGTCGCCGTACGCGATGTCGCCGGCGTGCAGGTGGAAGGCCGGGTTCTGGCCGAGGATCAGGCTGTCGTTGGCCAGGGCGTGGTAGCTGACGCCCTGGTCGCCGAACGCGGTGAAGGTGAACGGCGCCTTGTGGGCGGGGGCGGTGGTGAAGGTGCCCAGGGTGCCCGCGAGGTGCGGCTCGGCCGGGTCGAAGCCGTCGTGACCGACGCCGTAGTAGTAGGTCCTGCCGGGGCGCAGGTTGGTGAGCTTGGCGTGCAGGTAGTACTGCGTGTGGTCGCCGCTCGCGCCGACGCCGGCCGGGGTGTAGAGGCTGCGGACCTCGGCCTCGATCTTCCGGGAGAGGTCCCAGGGCTGCGCGCCGATGCGGATGAACGGCTTCTTCACGGCGACGGGGACCTGCCAGGAGACCGTCATCTCCGTGCGCGGGTCGTTGCCGTAGGCGAGGTGGCGGCCGAAGGGGGCGACGAGGGCGCCGTCGACCGTCTCGGTGGCGGGGGCGGTGGCCTGCGTGGGCACGGCGGCCTGGGCGGTGGCGCCCGGCACGAACGCGCCACCGGCGACGGCGCCGAGCGTGACGGCGCCGCCTCTGATCATGGTGCGCCGGGAGAATCTGGCGCGCAGGTACTCGTGCTGCTCGGCCATGCTCATGCGCTCGGCCAGCTTGTCGGGTACTCCCATACGAGGAATGTCCATGGCGTCCGAAACTCGTGGGTCCGGGCAACGAGACGCAAGACACAGAGTGGCCAGCCTGCGAACAGAGATCCAACAGCCCCGCACCGGAACCTCTGCCCGAAATCGGGCACGTTTCTTGCGAAACCGGCGGCGGTACTCCAGGATCTACGGGTGCACGACGAACTTGTTGATCATCTGACGCGGTCCACGCCGCTGAGCCGGGGCGAGGCGCTGCGGGTGATCCAGGACGTGCTCGCCTTTTTCGACGAGACGACCCAGGATTTCGTCCGTCGCCGCCACCGCGAGCTGCAGGCCCAGGGCCTGGTGAACGCGGAGATCTTCGAACGGATCGAGGCGGATCTGAAATACCGGGCGGTGGCGCCGCCGGAGCTGACGCTCAGGCAGCTGCGCCGCATCGTCTACGGCTGAGAACCGGCCGGGGACCACGGGCCAAGGGATACGGGATACCTATATATGTGCGGAATTGTCGGATACATCGGGAAGCGTGATGTCGCCCCCCTCCTCCTGGAGGGCCTGCAGCGGCTGGAGTACCGCGGCTACGACTCCGCGGGGCTGGTCGTCACCTCCCCGAAGGCGCCCGGCCTGAAGATGGTCAAGGCCAAGGGCCGGGTGCGCGACCTGGAGGCCAGGGTCCCGGCGCGCTTCAAGGGCACCACCGGCATCGCCCACACCCGCTGGGCCACCCACGGCGCCCCCTCCGACATCAACGCCCACCCGCACATGTCGGCCGACAACAAGGTCGCCGTCGTGCACAACGGCATCATCGACAACGCCGCCGACCTGCGCCGCAAGCTGGAGGCGGACGGCGTCGAGTTCCTCTCCGAGACCGACACCGAGGTCCTCACCCACCTCATCGCCCGCTCCACCGCCGAGAAGCTGGAGGACAAGGTCCGCCAGGCGGTCCGGGTGATCGAGGGCACCTACGGCATCGCCGTGCTGCACGCCGACTTCCCCGACCGGATCGTGGTGGCCCGCAACGGCTCCCCGGTCGTCCTCGGCATCGGCGAGAAGGAGATGTTCGTCGCCTCCGACATCGCCGCGCTGGTGATGCACACCCGCCAGATAGTGACCCTCGACGACGGCGAGATGGCCACCCTCAAGGCCGACGACTTCCGCACCTACACCACCGAGGGCACGCGCACCACCGCCGAGCCCACCACGGTGGAGTGGGAGGCCGAGTCGTACGACATGGGCGGCCACGACACCTACATGCACAAGGAGATCTTCGAGCAGCCCGACGCCGTGGACCGCGTGCTGCGCGGCCGCATCGACGACCGCTTCTCCACCGTGCACCTCGGCGGCCTCAACCTGGACGCCCGAGAGGCCCGGCAGATCCGCCGCGTGAAGATCCTCGGCTGCGGCACCTCGTACCACGCGGGCATGATCGGCGCCCAGATGATCGAGGAGCTGGCCCGTATCCCCGCCGACGCCGAGCCGGCCTCCGAGTTCCGCTACCGCAACGCGGTCGTGGACCCCGACACCCTCTACGTGGCCGTCTCCCAGTCCGGTGAGACGTACGACGTCCTGGCCGCCGTCCAGGAGCTGAAGCGCAAGGGCGCCCGGGTCTTCGGCATCGTCAACGTGGTCGGCTCGGCGATCGCCCGCGAGGCGGACGCCGGCATCTACGTGCACGCCGGCCCCGAGGTCTGCGTGGTGTCGACCAAGTGCTTCACCAACATGACGGTCGCCTTCGCGCTGCTCGCCCTGCACCTGGGCCGCACCCGTGACCTCTCGGTCCGCGACGGCAAGCGGATCATCGAGGGCCTGCGCAAGCTGCCCGAGCAGATCACCGAGATCCTCAAGCAGGAGGAGAGGATCAAGGAGCTGGCCGAGCAGTACGCCGACGCCCGCTCGATGCTCTTCATCGGCCGCGTGCGGGGCTACCCGGTGGCCCGCGAGGCCTCCCTGAAGCTCAAGGAGGTCTCCTACATCCACGCCGAGGCCTATCCCGCCTCCGAGCTGAAGCACGGCCCGCTGGCCCTGATCGAGCCGGCCCTGCCCACGGTCGCGATCGTCCCCGACGACGACCTGCTGGAGAAGAACCGCGCGGCCCTGGAGGAGATCAAGGCCCGCAGCGGCAAGATCCTCGCGGTGGCCCACCAGCACCAGGAGAAGGCCGACCAGACGATCGTCGTCCCGAAGAACGAGGACGAACTGGACCCCATCCTGATGGGCATCCCGCTCCAGCTCCTGGCGTACCACACGGCAAAGGCCCTGGGCAGGGACATCGACAAGCCGAGGAACCTCGCGAAGTCGGTGACGGTGGAGTAGGAAACTCACACGACCACCGAAGCGACAATTGAGCAACCCCCGCGGCGAGCAACCACGTCCGCGAGAGCGGCGCCGGTTTAGGCGCAAAAAGGGGACCCCCACGTGTGCCACCAAAACACGCGGGGGTCCCTTCACGTGCCGCTGCATATCAGCCGGTGGCCGTCACCCCCCGGCCGGCGGCACGCCGAGGAAGCGCTGTCGGCCAGTGCGCCAGCGCAGCCGTCGCCGCGTACCACGCCACCGCACCGGACACCGCGGCCACCCAGCCCCCGACCTTGGTCAGAGAAGAGCTGTCGGCGAAGGCCGCGACGGCCAGCACCAGCATCGCCAGGAACAGCAGCCCGTGCATGACCTGTCCGAGGCTGTCCCCGCCCGCGAGGGTCAGGGTGAGCGCCACCAGGGCGAAGAGAAGCAGGAAGAGTCCGGCCGCGTTGGCCGAGCCGTGGCCGGCGACGGCCCAGGTGAACCACAGCGCACCGAGGGCCGCAAAGCCCGTACCGGAGGCGCTGTCACCGCCCCGGAAGGCCAGCAGGCCGACGAGGAACAGGGCAACTCCGCCCACATAGTGGGCGACTGAGACGGCGTCGGACGCTGCTACGCCGTGAATGACACCGGTCGTACCGAGCCCGAACGCCAACAGGGTGATTCCCAGGGCGAGTCGGCCGACCACGGTGGTGCTTCCGCTTCCCGCAGAGACTTCGTTGTCCACGGCGGGCTCCCTTCATGCAGTGCTGTTGCGCGGTGACCGGTATATGCCCTTCACAAGGGCACAAACCACCTCTACGCGCGAGTAGTTTCGCGCTGCACAAAGGGAGTTGAGAGGCTCAGGGGATGACGATCACGGGCCGCTGCGCCCGCTTGGCGAGCCGCCCGGCGACGGAGCCGAAGATGCGGCCGACGATGCCGTGCGTGGAGCCGACGACGATCGCGTCCGCCTCGTACTCACGCCCCACCTCTTCGAGTTCGTGGCAGATGTCGCCGCCCCGCTCGACCAGGATCCACGGCACCTCGGCCAGATAGTCCGCGCAGGCCAGTTCCAGGCCGAGGACCTCGGTGCGATGGTCCGGCACGTCGACGAAGACGGGCGGCTCGCAGCCGGCCCACACGGTGGTGGGCAGCCGGTTGGCGACATGGACGATGATCAGGCCCGCGTGGGAGCGGTGGGCCATGCCGATGGCGTAGGCGAGGGCGCGCTCGCTGGAGGTGGAGCCGTCGAAGCCGACCACGACTCCGTGCCGGAAGGCTGGGTCGCAGCTGGGGCGTGGCTCTTCCGCCGCCTGGGGATCGGCCGCCGTCGGGTCGGCGACCGGCCGCTTGCGGTCCGCGGGTTCGAAGAATTCGTGACCGGCCATGGCTGTCTCGGCGTTGTGATCCTTTATGGGTGGGGACGACAGTGTGCGCGGAACTGTGTCACGGAGCTGTGTCCGGGAAACATCTTCCCAACCCCATACCCCCAAGGGTACGGCGGCACGCCTCCCGAGCCCAGATCCCGCGCACGCTCCGTAAGCGGTCCCCCGACGTCCGTAGGGGTTCACCGGAGCATGCACGAGCGGCGCCCGTAACGCAATGGTTGCTGCCCCGTACAGGCGGTTTGCACAGGATCAACAGATGTACGACCGGTGACCGAGTGGTCGAACGGGCGTTGAACGGGATGAGCCACCGCCACAGGGAGTACGAGTCATGCCCGGTCGTCGATCCACCTCCGAGCCGCCGTCCGCGCCGGACACCGTGAGCGATGTGATCCGCTGGGCCGCCTTCAGCTGCGTCCTCGTCCCCGTGGTCCTGGTCGGGTACGGCACCTCGCTGGCCGGCGCGGCGGGGACCGCCCTGGGCCTGGCCGCCGTCACGGCCGCGTGCCGCTTCCTGTTGCGCCGGTCGGAGCGCTGCGCAGCGCGATGCGCCGATCAAAGAGGCGGACGTCACACCCGTCGACAGACACCGGTCGACTGACCTGTTTTCGTACCCCCGAACGCTTCTTTTCAGCCAACTTCTGAATGCCGCCGGAGAGGGGCCCCGACCACCCTCCAACCCCCGTTCGACCTGCACGGAAAGGGTCCACGGGCAGCTGCGCACCCTACGCGGTTTGGCCACTGCGACAAGGCGCACTTCCCTGCGCGCTCCGCGAGTGCAACGCTTCGTGATCGAATGCTTCACGCCAAGTTGTCATGTCGACAATCTGGGGCGTGTGGAACTGGTCACCGCCCGACCGCGGGAACCAGTAGATTCGATCTTGACTGTCTTACGGCGGGGGACTCGTGCAGGACCGAGGGGAAACGTGCAGGAGCGACACAACCGAGGAGCCGCGACCACCGAGGGGGGCTTAGCAGTATGAGCCACGACTCCACTGCCGCGCCGGAAGCCGCAGGCCGGAAACTGTCCGGGCGACGCCGCAAGGAGATCGTCGCGGTGCTGCTGTTCAGCGGCGGCCCCATCTTCGAGAGTTCCATACCGCTGTCGGTGTTCGGTATAGACCGCCAGGACGCCGGCGTGCCGCGCTACCGACTGCTGGTGTGCGCCGGCGAGGAGGGCCCGCTGCGGACCACAGGGGGCCTGGAACTCAGCGCACCGCATGGACTGGAGGCGATCTCCCGCGCCGGGACGGTCGTCGTACCGGCCTGGCGCTCGATCACCGCGCCACCGCCGGAGGAGGCGCTCGACGCGCTGCGCCGGGCGCACGAGGAAGGTGCCCGCATAGTCGGGCTGTGCACCGGCGCCTTCGTCCTCGCGGCGGCGGGCCTGCTGGACGGCCGCCCGGCGACGACCCACTGGATGTACGCGCCGACGCTGGCCAAGCGCTATCCGTCGGTGCACGTCGACCCACGAGAGCTCTTCGTGGACGACGGCGACGTCCTGACGTCGGCGGGTACGGCGGCCGGAATCGATCTCTGTCTCCACATCGTGCGGACGGACCACGGCAACGAGGCGGCCGGCGCGCTGGCCCGCCGTCTGGTGGTCCCGCCGCGCCGCAGCGGCGGTCAGGAGCGCTACCTCGATCGGTCTTTACCCGAGGAGATCGGCGCCGACCCGCTCGCCGAGGTCGTCGCCTGGGCGCTGGAACACCTCCACGAGCAGTTCGACGTGGAGACCCTGGCGGCACGCGCCTATATGAGCCGCCGCACGTTCGACCGCCGGTTCCGCTCGCTGACCGGCAGCGCGCCGCTGCAGTGGCTGATCACCCAGCGGGTGCTGCAGGCGCAGCGGCTGCTGGAGACGTCGGACTTCTCCGTGGACGAGGTGGCGGGCCGCTGCGGGTTCCGCTCCCCCGTCGCGCTGCGCGGGCACTTCCGCCGCCAGCTCGGCTCGTCCCCCGCCGCCTACCGGGCCGCCTACCGGGCCCGCAGGCCACAGGGCGAGAGGCCGGCCGACTCGGAGCCGCCGATGCCGCCGTCCGGACAGCCGGGCCCGCCCACGGGCCTCGCGGGCCCGGGACCGGTGGGCCACGCACCCGTGCTGCACCCCGACCGGGACAGCGGGGTACCGATGCAGAGCCGCCGCCAGACGGCGGGCGCGGTGGGGCTGCTGCCGGGGCCGAGGAGCGGTAGCTGAGAGAAGGGGGGCGAGCAGGTGCTCGCCCCCCATTCTTTGCGCGACGACGGCGCTGCGGCCGGGCGACGGCCCTTTCCGCAGAGCACAGGGGCCCCCAAAAGCTCAGGTCCGCTTTAGGGTGGTCGCATGAACGATCGCATGGTGTGGATCGACTGCGAGATGACCGGCCTCTCGCTGTCCGACGACGCTCTCATCGAGGTGGCCGCCCTCGTCACCGACTCCGAGCTGAACGTACTCGGCGAGGGGGTGGACATCGTCATCCGCCCGCCGGACCAGGCGCTGGAGACGATGCCGGAGGTGGTGCGTCAGATGCACACCGCGTCCGGGCTGCTCGCCGAGCTCCCGAACGGCACGACCCTCCAGGACGCCGAGGAGCGGGTCCTCGCCTATGTGAAGGAGTACGTGAAGGAGCCCGGCAAGGCCCCGCTGTGCGGCAACTCCGTCGGCACCGACCGCGGCTTCCTGCTCCGGGACATGCCGACCCTGGAGGACTACCTCCACTACCGGATCGTCGACGTGTCCTCCATCAAGGAGCTGGCCCGCCGCTGGTATCCGAGGGCGTACTTCAACAGCCCGGAGAAGAACGGCAACCACCGGGCCCTCGCCGACATCCGCGAGTCGATCGCCGAGCTGCGCTACTACCGCGAGGCCGTCTTCGTCCCGCAGCCCGGCCCGGACTCCGACACCGCGAAGGCGATCGCCGCCAAGCACGTCCTGCCCGCGCAGTAGTCCCCCCGGGGGACGGCTCGAGGAGCGCCGCGCGAAAACGTGTGCGCGAGCACCCCTTCGGACCCTGTAGACTTCTTCTCGGCCGGTCGGGGAAACGACAAGTTCCACCACCGGTCGTGGTGGGTGTAGCTCAGCTGGTAGAGCACCTGGTTGTGGTCCAGGATGTCGCGGGTTCGAGTCCCGTCACTCACCCTCACCGATCAGCCGGTGGCTCCCTCGGAGTCACCGGCTGTTTCGTGTGCGGGCCGTCACCTCTTTCGCAGCCGCCCGATGTCCGACACCGGTCCCAGATGATCGAGCTTGTCGGGGTTGGAGACGGCGCGGATCGCCCGGATCCTGCCGTCGGCGATGTCGAGTTCGATCACGCCGGCCACGCGGCCTTCGGCGTCGTGGATCACGCCACCCGGGCGGCCGTTGACCCGGGCCGTCTCGAGGAAGGCACCGAGCTTCCCGACCCGGCGCAGGCCGCCGACCAGCAACTGGGCGATGGGGCGCGCCTCGGTGAGCGACTTCGCGAGCGCCCGCGCCTTGCCGCCGCCGTCGCCCTGGAAGACCACGTCGGGGGCGAGCATGTCGAGCAGCGCGTCCATGTCGCCGCCCTCGGCGGCCGCGAAGAACCTACGGGCCAGCTCTTCGCCCTCCGCCCGCCGCAGCGGGGCCGACGGCGTCTCGACCGGCTGCCCGCCGGGGCCGATGCGCTTTCTGGCGCGGGCGAAGATCTGCCGGCAGTTCGCCTCGGACTTGCCGGTCAGCCTCGCCACCTCCGGGTAGCCGTACCCGAAGACCTCGCGCAGCACGAACACCGCCCGCTCCACCGGGGAGAGGGCCTCCAGCAGCACGAGGAAGGCCATCGACAGCGAGTCGGACAGTTCGGCGTGCTCGGCCGGTCCGGGCCGGTCGGCGGACACGACGACCGGCTCGGGCAGCCAGTCGCCGACATAGGTCTCCCGCCGTACGCGCGCCGAGCTCAGGTAGTTGATGCCCAGCCGCGTCACCGAGGTGGTCAGGTACGCCTTCAGGTTCCCGACCGTGGTCCCGGCCTGGCGCGCCCGGGTCAGGCCCAGGAAGGCGTCCTGCACGATGTCCTCGGCGTCGCCCACGGATCCGGTCATCCCGTAGGCGATGGAGAACAGCAGCGACCGGTATCCGTCCGCGTCCGTTCCAACCCCTGCTGCCGGCACGGATTCCCCCCTTCGAACATCCGCAAGACGTCCAGCAGCGTATCCGCTCGTGTCACAGACCGCCGGGGCGCCCTGTCTCAGAGGGCCGACAGCGAACGACGGAACAGAACGACGGGAACAAGGGGAACAGGTCATGCAAGGGGAACAGATCATGAACCTCGCACTGTGGATCGTCACCGGACTGCTCGCCGTCGCCTATCTGCTCGGCGGCGGTGGCAAGGTGGCCATGACGAAGGAGAAGATCGCCGCATTCGGGCCCAGTTCGCAGTGGGTCAACGACTTCAGCGGTGGCGGCGTGAAGGCCATCGGGGCCCTGGAGGTGCTGGCCGCGGTGGGGCTGATCCTGCCCGCCGCGCTCGACATCGCGCCGGTTGTGGTGCCGCTCGCCGCCCTCGGCCTGGTGATCCTGATGATCGGTGCGGCGATCACCCGCCTCCGGCGTCACGAGGTCCGGTTCATGCTGGTGGACGTGGTCTACATCGTCCTGGCAGCGTTCGTGGCGTGGGGCCGCTTCGGCCCCGAGTCCTTCGCCCACTGACGGAAGGAGACCGCGGTCATGGGGTTGTCGACGGCGTTCACGCGGTTGTTCGGGGTCGAGCATCCGATCGCTCTGGCACCGATGGGCGGTTCGGCCGGCGGGGCGCTGACCGCGGCGGTCTCGCGCGGCGGCGGGCTGGGCCTGCTGGGCAGCGGCAACGGCGACCGGGACTGGCTGGCCCGCGAACTGCCCGTCCTCGCCGCCGAGGGCGCCGGAAAGCCCTGGGGCGTCGGCTTCCAGACGTGGGCCACCGATGTCGCTGCCGTGGAGTGGACGCTGGAGCAGGGCCCGGCGGCGGTGATGCTGTCCTTCGGTGACCCGAGCCCGTTCGTCGAGCGCGTCCGCGACTCCGGTACGGCGCTGATCCTCCAGGTCACCGACCTGGAGGAGGCCCGCAGGGCGGTGGATCTGGGCGCCGACGTGATCGTGGCGCAGGGCACCGAGGCCGGCGGCCACGGGGCCCGGCACGGTCGGTCCACGCTGCCGTTCGTACCCGTCGTGGTGGACCTGGCGGCGCCCGTGCCGGTACTCGCGGCCGGTGGGATCGCCGACGGCCGCGGTGTGGCGGCCGCCCTGGCCCTGGGGGCGGCGGGCGCGCTGCTCGGCACCCGCTTCCAGGCCACGGCCGAGGCCCTGGTCGATCCCGCGACCGCCCGGGCCATCGTCGCGGGACGCGGCGAGGACACCGAGCGCAACCGGGTGCTGGACATCGCCCGCGGCTCGCGCTGGCCGGCCGAGTACACCGCCCGCACGCTCCCGCATCCCTTCCTCGACCGCTGGCGCGGCCGGGAGACGGAACTCGCCGCCGACCCCGAGGCCGGGCGGTCGTACCAGGAGGCCGTCGCACGCGGTGACATCCCCGCGCTCCCGCAATGGGCCGGCGAGGGCGTGGACCTCATCACCGACCTGCCCTCGGCAGCCGACCTGGTGGCCACACTGGCGGCACAGGCCGATGACGCGTTGAAACGGGCCGGCGGGGAGTGACTCGTACGAGAACCACGACGACGAACTACGACGACGCCCGCGCCACCAGCTCCGTCGGCAGCACCGCATGCCGCCGCTCCAGCCCCCGGGACGCGGGCGGGCGGCGGTCGGCGATCTCCGTGAGGAGGAGGTCGATCATGGCGCGGCCCATCTCCTCGATGGGCTGGCGGACGCTGGTCAGCGGCGGGTCCATGTGGCGGGCGATGGCTGAGTCGTCGTAGCCGACCAACGCCACGTCGTCCGGGATACGGCGGCCCGCCTCGCGCAGCACCTGCCGGGCGCCGGCCGCCATCACGTCCGAGCCGGCGAACACCGCGTCCAGATCCGGGCACCGGTCCAGCAGTACCGACATGGCCCGGCGGCCGCCCTCCTCGGTGAAGTCCCCCCGTTCGACCAGGAGTTCGTCCGCCTTCCGGCCCGCGTCGCGCAGGGCCTCGCGGTAGCCGTCGACGCGGCGCTGGGCGCCGTAGACGTCGAGGCGGCCGGTGATGTGCGCGATGCGGGTACGGCCGCGGGAGAGCAGGTGCTCCACGGCCGAGCGGGCGCCGCCGTAGTTGTCCGAGTCCACCGAGGTGAGCGTCTCGCCGGCCGAGCGGGGGCCGCTGATCACGGCCGGGATCTCCAGCTGGGCCAGCAGGTCGGGGAGCGGGTCGTCGGCGTGCACCGAGACCAGCAGGACGCCGTCCACCCGGTGGGCCGCCAGGTACTGCGCGAGCCGTTGGCGCTCCCGGTCGCTGCCCGCGAAGATCAGCAGCAACTGCATCTCGGTGTCGGAGAGTTCGGAGCCGACCCCGCGGAGCATGTCGGAGAAGTAGGGTTCCGCGAAGAAGCGGGTCTCCGGCTCCGGGACGACCAGCGCGATGGCGTCGGTGCGGTTGGCGGCGAGGGCGCGGGCGGCGGTGTTGGGGACATAGCCGAGCTCGGCGACCGCCGCCTCGACCGCGGCCCGGGTGGCGTCGCTGACCCGGGGCGAGCCGTTGATCACCCGCGAGACCGTGCCCCGGCCGACCCCGGCCCGGGCGGCGACCTCCTCGAGCGTGGGCCGGCCCCCGCTTCGGCCCCGCGCTCCGTGGCTTGCCATGGGCTCCGCCTTTCTCGCCGCGAAAGTTTTAGCTGGCCTGGAATCTAACAGTCCCGTTCGCTGCAATTGCCGTCACAGGGGCTGCCGCCCCCGGACCCCCGCTCATCGGCCTTCGGCCTCGTCGTCAAACTCCGGACGGGCTGCTTGTACTTAACGTGCTGATAACTGAACGCGGCTCCCGTTGTCCGTTCCCTTGACACCCCGCCGCCAACCCGCGACCCTTCAACACATCACTCATGGGAGCGCTCCCACACTACCTGGCACCTACACATCCCGCACGTTCCCCGCCCGAGCCGCAGCGAGTACGAACGGGCCCAATTCCATGCAGTTGGCCGGGGGGTCGGCACGTCAGGCAACAGGAGGACGCAATGCGCACGAGCATCCGCCGGTCCCAGCGGCTGATGGCCCTCGCGGCCGTTGCCGCGTTGACCACGGGGCTGCTGGCCGGCTGCGCCAAGGACTCGAACGACGGCTCGTCGGACGGCTCCGGCGGCGGAAACGGCAGTGGCAAAGGCAAGATCACGCTGACCATCGGCACCTTCGGCGTCTTCGGCTACAAGCAGGCCGGCCTCTACGACGAGTACATGAAGCTGCATCCGGACATCAACATCAAGGAGAATGTCACCACCCGCACCGACGTCTACTGGCCGAAGGTGCTCACCCGCCTCCAGGCCGGCTCCGGCACCGACGACATCCAGGCCATCGAAGTCGGCAACATCACCGAGGCCGTACAGACGCAGGCGAGCAAGTTCGTCGACCTCGGCAAGGAGGTCGACAAGTCGCAGTGGCTGGACTGGAAGAACGCCCAGGCCACCACCAAGGACGGCAAGCTCATCGGGCTCGGGACCGACATCGGGCCGATGGCCGTCTGCTACCGGAAGGATCTGTTCCAGAAGGCGGGCCTGCCCACCGACCGGACCAAGCTCGCCGAGATGTGGAAGGGCGACTGGGCCAAGTACGTCGACGTCGGCAAGCAGTACATGAAGAAGGCGCCCAAGGGCACCAAGTTCGTGGACTCCGCGTCCTCCGTCTACAACGCGGCCCTCGGCGGCGGTGACGAGCGGTACTACGACAAGGACGGCAACGTCGCCTGGGACAAGTCCGACGGCGTGAAGAACGCCTGGAACGTCGCCATGGACGTCGCCACCAGCGGCATGTCGGCGAAGCTGAAGCAGTTCGACCCGACCTGGGACCAGGGCTACGCCAACGCCACCTTCGCCACCGTCGCCTGCCCGGCCTGGATGATCGGCTACATCGAGCAGAAGTCCGGTGACTCCGGCAAGGGCAAGTGGGACGTGGCGGCGGCGCCCACCGCGGCCAACTGGGGCGGCTCCTTCCTCGGCGTGCCGCTCGCGAGCAAGCACCAGAAGGAGGCCGTCGCGCTGGCCAAGTGGCTGACCGCGCCCGAGCAGCAGGCCAAGGTCTTCGCCAAGCAGGCGAGTTTCCCGTCGACCCCGTCGGCGTACGCGAGCCTGAAGCCGGCCGCGGACACCACGGCGTACTTCTCGAACGCGCCGATCACCCAGATCTTCTCCGACTCGGCGAAGACGATCCCGACGCAGTACTTCGGCATCAAGGACCAGCCGATCAACTCCGCGATCACCGACGTCGGCATCCTCCAGGTCGAGCAGAAGGGCAAGTCGCCGTCCCAGGGCTGGGACGCGGCGTCCAAGGAGATCAAGGACGTGCTCGGCCAGTGACCAGCCCCAAGCAGGCTCTCGCGCATCCCGCGTCGAGCGCCGACACCGCGCCCGGCACCCCGCCGGGCGCGGCGCGGGGCGCTCACGGTCGCGGTACGCCGGCGGGCGCCGACTCCTGGCGCAGCCGGCTGTACCGCTGGGACATGAAGGCGTCGCCCTACGCGTTCGTGTCCCCGTTCTTCGTCCTGTTCGGGGCGTTCACACTGGTCCCGCTGCTGTACACGGCCTGGTACTCGCTGCACGACGTGCAGCTGGCCTCGCTGGACCACCAGACCTGGGCGGGCCTGGACAACTACAAGAACCTCTGGTCCTCGGATTTCTTCTGGAACGCGCTGAAGAACACCCTGACCATCGGTGTCATCTCGACGGTGCCGCAGCTGCTCGCCGCGATCGGGCTCGCACATCTGCTGAACTACCGGCTGCGGGGCTCCACCGTCTGGCGTGTGGTGATGCTGACCCCGTACGCCACCTCGGTGGCCGCGGCGACCCTGGTGTTCACGCTGCTGTACTCGTGGGACGGCGGCATGGTCAACTGGATCCTGCACTTCTTCGGGGTGAACCCCGTCAACTGGCGTGAGTCCGACTGGGGTTCGCAGTTCGCGGTGTCGTCGATCGTGATCTGGCGGTGGACGGGATACAACGCGCTGATCTACCTCGCCGCCATGCAGGCGATCCCGACGGACCTGTACGAGTCGGCGGCGATCGACGGCGCGAACCGCTGGCAGCAGTTCCGGCATGTGACGATCCCGCAGCTGCGCCCGACGATCCTGTTCACGGTCGTGGTCTCCACCATCGGCGCGACCCAGCTCTTCGGCGAGCCGCTGCTGTTCGGCGGGGTCAGCGGGTCCAAGGGCGGCTCCGAGCACCAGTACCAGACGCTCGGCCTGTACATGTACGACCAGGGCTGGATCATCGGCAACCTAGGCAAGGCGTCCGCGATCGCCTGGTCGATGTTCCTGATCCTGCTGATCGTCGCCGCGGTCAATCTGCTGCTCACCCGACGGCTGAGGAAGTCCCAATGACGACGAGTGAACTGAACCTGCCCGCGACGAACGCTCCGAAGGTCAGGCGTCGCCGGGGGATGGGCGCGGGCAAGCAGCTGCACGCGGGCCCGGTGACGTATGTCGTGCTCACCGTCTTCGCGCTGGTCTCGCTCGCCCCGCTGGTGTGGACGGCGATCGCCGCCTCCCGTACCGACCGGCGGCTGGCCGAGACCCCGCCGCCGCTGTGGTTCGGCGGCAACCTGTTCAAGAACCTGCAGACGGCCTGGGACCAGGCGGGGCTGGGCACCGCGATGTTCAACTCGGTGATCGTGGCGGGCACGATCACGGTGAGCACGGTGCTGTTCTCGACCCTGGCCGGCTTCGCCTTCGCCAAGCTCCGGTTCCGCTTCTCCAGCCTGCTGTTGCTGCTGACCATCGGCACGATGATGATCCCGCCGCAACTGGCCGTCGTACCGCTGTACTTGTGGATGTCGGACCTCGGCTGGTCCAACCAGCTGCAGACGGTGATCCTGCCGAGTCTCGTCACCGCCTTCGGTACGTTCTTCATGCGGCAGTACCTGGTGCAGGCGCTGCCGACGGAGCTGATCGAGGCGGCCCGGGTGGACGGGGCGAGCAGCATCCGGATCGTCTGGCACGTGGTCTTCCCGGCGGCGCGCCCGGCCATGGCCGTGCTCGGCCTGCTGACGTTCGTGTTCGCCTGGAACGACTTCCTGTGGCCGATCATCGCCCTGAACCAGCAGAACCCGACCGTGCAGGTGGCCCTGAACTCGCTCGGCACCGGGTACGTCCCCGACCAGGCGGTGATCATGGCGGGCGCCCTGCTGGGCACGCTGCCGCTGCTGATCGCGTTCGTCCTGTTCGGCAAGCAGATCGTGGGCGGGATCATGCAGGGCGCGATCAAGGGCTGACGGTCCGCTGTCCAGGGGCCGGGCCACCGCCGCCCCGGCCCCTCGCACCTCCCCCTCACCTACTACGCCAGGTCTCCTACGATCCCAATGGGAGCGCTTCCATGCCTGAACCCGTTACCTCCGTGACCTTTCCTCCCGCCTTCCTCTGGGGCGCCGCAACCTCGGCTTACCAGATCGAGGGGGCGGTGCGGGAGGACGGCCGCACCCCCTCGATCTGGGACACCTTCAGCCATACGCCGGGAAGGACGGCCGGCGGCGAAACCGGTGACATCGCTGTCGACCACTACCACCGCTACCGCGACGACGTGGCGCTGATGGCGGAGCTGGGCCTGACCGCGTACCGCTTCTCGGTCTCCTGGTCCCGGGTGCAGCCCACCGGCCGGGGCCCCGCGGTCCAGCGCGGCCTGGACTTCTACCGCCGTCTGGTGGACGAACTCCTCGCCCACGGCATCAGGCCGGCGCTCACCCTCTACCACTGGGATCTGCCGCAGGAGCTGGAGGACGCGGGCGGCTGGCCGCAGCGGGACACCGCGTTGCGGTTCGCCGAGTACGCGCGTCTGGTCGGCGAGGCACTGGGCGACCGGGTGGAGCAGTGGATCACCCTCAACGAGCCCTGGTGCAGCGCCTTCCTGGGCTACGGCTCGGGCGTCCACGCCCCCGGCCGTACCGACCCCGCGGCCTCGCTGCGCGCCGCCCACCACCTCAACCTCGCGCACGGCCTGGCGGCGTCGGCCCTGCGCTCGGTGATGCCGGCCCGCAACGAGGTCGCGATCAGCCTCAACTCCTCCGTCGTACGGCCGCTTTCCCAGGACCCGGCCGACCTGGCCGCGGCCCGCCGGATCGACGACCTGGCCAACGGCATCTTCCACGGCCCGATGCTGCACGGGGCGTACCCCGCGTCGCTGCTGGAGGCCACGTCCTCGATCACCGACTGGTCGTACGTCCTGGACGGCGACCCGCGCACGATCAACGTCCCGCTGGACGCGCTGGGCCTGAACTACTACACCCCGGCCCTGGTCTCGGCCGCGTCCGGGAAGATCGAGGGCCCGCGGGCGGACGGCCACGGCGCCAGCGAGCACTCCCCCTGGCCGGGCGCCGACGACGTGCTCTTCCACCAGACTCCGGGCGAGCGTACGGAGATGGGCTGGACGATCGATCCGACGGGTCTGTACGACCTGCTTCTCCGGTACACGCGCGAGGCGCCGGGCCTGCCGCTGTACGTCACGGAGAACGGCGCGGCCTACGACGACAAGCCCGACCCCGACGGCCGCGTCCACGACCCCGAGCGCATCGCCTACCTGCACGGCCACCTGTCCGAGGTCCGCCGCGCGATCACCGACGGCGCCGATGTCCGCGGCTACTACCTGTGGTCCCTGATGGACAACTTCGAGTGGGCGTACGGCTACGGGAAGCGGTTCGGCGCGGTGTACGTCGACTACGCAACGCTGAAGCGGACCCCGAAGTCGAGCGCGCGGTGGTACGGGGAGGCGGCCCGGACCAGGACGCTGCCGGCGGTGGAGTCGGCGGCCTGACACACGTGAAGGGGCGCGGCAATCCCCCCGGATTGCCGCGCCCCTTGTCGCAGGCCCGCCGTCGCGGATCAGTTGAAGGCGCCGAACGCCTTCGAGAAGGCGAACTTGTCCTGGACGATCGAGCTGCAGGTGGGGTCGGCGGAGTTCTTCGCGCCGCCTGCGCACTGCTTGTCGCGGGCGGCGGACCACATGGACAGGCCACCAAGGCCCTTGGACCTGGCGAAGTTCACCAGCTGGGTGGCGTCGTCCACCTTGAAGATCTCGGAGGAGACGTCGTTGACGCCGATCATCGGGGTGACCGCGACCGTCTTCCAGGCGGCGGAGTCGGACAGGCCGAGGACGCTCTTGACCTGGGCCTGGGTGGCCGTCGCGGCCTGCTGGGCGTAGTCGCCCATGTCGCCGTTGTACGAGGCGCCGTAGTCCATCGCCATGATGTTGACGGTGGAGATCTTGACGCCGTTGGACTTGGCGTTGGACAGCAGGTTCACACCGTCCTGGGTGAGGCCCTCGGGCATCACCGGCAGGGTGAAGGAGACGTCCAGGTTCGGGTGCTGGGCCTGGAGCTTGGCGATGGCCTGGGCGCGGCGGGTGTTGGCCGCGGTGTTCGGCAGCGCGCCGCCCTCGACGTCGAAGTCGACCTTGGTCAGCTTGAACGCGTCGACCGCCTTGCCGTACGCCGCCGCCAGCGCGTCCGCCGAGGAGCAGGTGGTGGCGAGTTCGGAGCCGGAGGCACCGCCGAAGGAGACCCGGACGTCACCGCCCTTGGCGCGCAGGGAGCCGATCTGCGCGGCGACGGCGTCGCTGGTCAGGTCGGTCACACCGCCCCACTTGGGGGTGCAGCCGCCGCCGTCGGTGAGGAACGCGAGGTTGTAGTTCTTCACACCGGTCGTGTCGGCCGCGCCGACCAGGTCGAAGGCCGGGTAGAGGGAGGTGTCGACGTACGGGGCGAAGCCGGCGGAGGCGGTGGTACCGGTGCCGGTCCCGCTGCCGGTCGTCCGGGAGGCGGTCGGGGTGGGGGGCGTGGTGCTCTTGGTCGGTGTGGCGGTGGGGGCCGGCGACTGGGTTCCGGTGGGGCGGCCGCTGGGCTCGGGGGTGGCGCCGCCGTCCGCGGAGCACTGGGCGTCGTCGATACGACAGCCCGTCGGGTCGCCGCTGCCGTCGACCACGAAGCCGACGGTCACCGACTTGCCGGGGGCGAGGCCCTCGGTGTCCCACTTGGCGGGCTTCACGGTGACGTGCGAACCGCTGACGCTGGACTCGCCGTTCCACAGCGAGCTGAGCCTGGCGCCCGCCGGGAGGTCGAACTCCAGGGTCCACGTCTTCTCGGTCTGGCCGCTGTTGTTGGTGACGACGTACTGCGCGGTGTACCCGGTCGACCAGTCGCTGGTCCTGGTGTACGCGGCGTTCACGCCGGCCGCGTTGGCGGTGCCGGTGAGCAGGAGCGCGCCACCGCCGACCACAGCCGCGGCCACGAGACCGCCGATCGCCTTGTTCCTGCCACTGATCCTGCGCCGGTGCGTGGTCATGCGCGTGCCTGCCTTCGCTGTTCACGGGGTGAGGTGCGGCAGCACGCTAGCGATCCGGGATCGGGCAAACCGCCCGATCGGGGCGGACGTTGCAGACCTTAGGGTTCGCTTAAGGAAGGGATCGGGGACGATTAATGGTCGAGACCAGTGGGGACCGATTTGCCCGATCGGCGTCTGCGGACGCGGCCCCGCGCCACCGGCCGCCGCCCGTCCAGCTGGAACCAGATCCGCACCTCGGTGCCGCCCAGCACCGACGAGCCGATCCGGACGTCCCCGCCGGTGGACTCGGCGAGCCGGCGCACGATGTCGAGCCCGAGGCCGGTCGAACCGGTGTTCCCGGAGCCGCGGCCACGGGCCATCGCGGCCTCCGGGTCGGGTATGCCGGGGCCCGCGTCGGAGATCAGCATGATCACCGCGTCCTCGCCGTTGTGCACGTCGACCGCGAAGGCGGTGCCCTCGGCGGTGTGCCGGAACACATTGCCGAGCAACGCGTCGAGCGCGGCGGCCAGGTCGGCGCGGGCCACGGGTACGCGCACCGGCCGCTCGACGCCGGCCACCCGCCACTTGCGGCCCTCGTCCTCGGCGAGCGCGGACCAGAACTCCATGCGTTCACGCACCACTTCGGCCGCGTCGCACCCGGCGCCGGGGCCGGGGGCGGCCGTCTGCGGCTTGGCCTCCCGGGCCGTACGGATGATGGTGTCGACCTCGCGCTCCAGCTGGGCGACCGCGGCCCGGGTCTGCTCGGCGGCCGGTCCGCCGCCCAGGGAGGCCGCGTTGAGCCGCAGCACGGTCAGCGGCGTGCGCAGCCGGTGCGAGAGGTCGGCCGCCAGCTCTCTCTCGTTCGCGAGGAGTTGGACGACCTGGTCGGCCATGGAGTTGAAGGCGGCTGCGGCGAGGCGTAGTTCGGTGGGCCCGTCCTCCGGCACCCGGGCGCCCAGCTTGCCCTCGCCCAGATCGTGCGCCCCCCGCGCCAGCCGCTGCGCGGGCCGCACCATGCGCACCCCGAGCCGGTCGGCGACCGCGACCGAGCCGACGATCAGCGCGAGGCCGACGGCCGCGAGCACCGCCCAGGCCGTGCCGACGCCGTGGGTCATCTCGGACTCGGGGACGTACACCTCGACGACCGCGATGTCCCCGGAGCCCAGCGCGACCGGCTGGAGCAGGGCGGAGCCGCCGGCCACGGAGGTGGTGGAGGCCCGGCCCAGTTTCCGTACGGCCTGGATGTCGGGGTCGGCGGCGCGCTGCCGGCCGAGGTCCAGGGCTGGCCGGCCGCCCCCGGCGGGCAGATGAACGGCCATCCCGGAGTCGGCGCCGGCCGAGGCCACGACGCGCTCCAGCTTGTCCCGGTCGGTGGTGATGGACAGCGCGGGCGCGACCGCGGCGGCCTCCCGCTCGGCGTTGGAGAACGCCCGGTCGCGGGCCATCTCCTTGACGACCAGGCCGAGCGGGACCGCGAAGGCGACCACGACCATGGTGGTGACCGCCAGGCAGACCTTGACCAGGGCCCATCTCATCGCACCGGCTCCCCCTCCGCTGCTGGTTCCGTGGGCGGTTCGAGCTTCACACCGACACCCCGGAGCGTGTGCAGATAGCGGGGCCGGGCGGCCGTCTCCCCCAGTTTCCGGCGCAACCAGGACAGATGGACGTCGATGGTCTGGTCGTCGCCGTAGGACTGCTGCCAGACCTCGGCGAGCAGTTCCCTGCGCGGGACGACCACCCCGGGGCGGCCGGCGAGGAAGGCGAGCAGGTCGAACTCGCGGCGGGTGAGGTCGAGGCGGACCCCGTCCAGTTCGGCCTGGCGGCGCAGCGGGTCGACGGTCAGGCCGCCTACGCGCAGAACGCTGGACGGCGGGGTCTCGCCGCCCGCCGATCGGGCCCGGCGCAGCACGGCCGCGATCCGCGCGGAGAGGTGCTCGACGGAGAACGGCTTGGTCAGGTAGTCGTCCGCACCGGCGTTGAGCAGCCGGACGATCTCCGTCTCGTCGTCCCGGGCGGTGGCGATGATCACAGGGACGTCCGTGATGCCGCGCAGCATCTTCAGTGCCTCGGAGCCGTCCAGATCCGGCAGTCCGAGGTCCAGGATGACCACGTCGAAACGGAAGTGGGCGACCTCGCGCAGCGCCTCCAGTGCCGTACCGACGCTGCGCACGGTGTGTGCGGCCTCGGTCAGATGCCGGATGAGCGCCGAGCGTACGAACTGGTCGTCCTCGACCACGAGCACACTTGCCATGCGCCGCACCGTACGCCATGCGGCCCACACCGGACGGGCGCCTGTGGACAACTCGGGGCATGTGCGCACGGCGGTCCCCCTGAGGCAGTATGGCCCGCGATGCGCAGAGGACTCGTACACGTACTGGCGTGGCTGCTCGCGACGGGAGCGGCGGTCACGCTGTCGTGGTGGGGTGTGCACACGGTGATGGCCGGAACTGCGTACGACCCGCCGCGCGCCCTGCCGGTCACGGCCGCCGACGCGACGACCCAGGGTTCGAAGGCCCTGCCCTCGCCGGCACGGCGCCCGTCTCCGTCGAGGCGGCCGTCGACCGGCCCGGCGGCACCGACCCGGACACCCGTGCGGTCACCGGATCCCGCCCCCGCCGCCCCCGCGTCCGGCCAGGTCAAGTCGTACGACACCGACGGCGGCCGGGCGGTGTTCGACCTGGGTCCGTCCAGCGCCACGCTCGTCTCGGCGACGCCGGGGACCGGCTGGTCGATGCAGGTGTGGAAGACGGAGACCTGGATCCGGGTGGAGTTCAGCCGGGGCACGGACCGGGTGTCGGTGATGTGCACCTGGCACGACGGGCCGCCGCATGTGGACATCGGGAACTACTGAGCCGGTGGCGGGCCGCTGAGTTCACCGGAACACCGAGGGCGGCGGGGCCGGCGAGGCCACGGCCGCCGCGTCCGTCACCGGGACCGCGCCGCCCGTGAAGTCCATGAGCGGCTTGCCGTGTTCGACCCGGCCCGGGTGCGGGTCGGAGGCGGCGCGGCGGGTGAGTTCGGCGACCGGGAGCGGGGCGTCGGAGGCGACCAGGACGGCGTTGCCGAAGCGCTTGCCGCGCAGCACGGCCGGGTCGGCGATCAGCGCGAGCTCGGCGAACCGGGCGGCGGCTGTGGCGATCTGGCCGCGCAGATGGGCGAGCGGCGGGCCGTCGGCGAGGTTCGCGGCGTAGACCCCGGACGGCTTCAGGGCCCGGCGGACCTCGTCCAGGAACTCGGTGGAGGTGAGATGGGCCGGGGTGCGGGCGCCGCTGAAGACGTCCGCGATGATCAGGTCCGCCCAGCCGTCCGGCACCTTGGCGAGGCCCGCGCGGGCGTCCGCCGATCTGACCCGGATCCGGGCGTTCGGGTCCAACGGCAGCTCCCGGCGGACCAGTTGGACCAGGCCGGCGTCGCGCTCGACGACCTGCTGGGTGGACCGGGGCCGGGTGGCGGCGGCGTACCGGGCGAGGGTGAACGCGCCGCCGCCGAGATGCACGACGTGCACGGGCTTGCCGGGCGGGGCGACGAGGTCGATGACATGGCCGAGCCGGCGCTGGTACTCGAAGGAGAGGTACCCGGGGTCGTCCAGGTCGACGTGGGACTGGGGCGCGCCGTCGATCAGCAGCGTCCAGGCGCGGCCCCGGTCGGGGTCGGGCACGAGCTGCGCGAGCCCGCCGTCGACCGCCTCCACGACGGCTTCCTCGGCCGCCGATCTGCGCCGGGTGTTCCTGGACCTGCCCATCGGACCATCTTCGCAGGCCCCCGGGGCGCCTGCCGCATCGGCGGCGGTCGGCTCGGGCGGCGGGCCCGGACCGCTTCACTGGCAGCCGTCGGCCGCCTCGATCATCCGGGCCGCCTCTCCGAGCGCCCGGCGCAGCACCACCGGGTCGGTGGCGAGGTCGGCCTCGCCGGGCGGCAGCAGCCAGTCGGAGCCCTTCACCGGCGGCTCGGGGGCCAGCCTGAGTCCGCGGCCGTCGGTCTCCGTACAGGTGCTGCCCGGCACGTCCCAGCCGGCCGCCGTGCCCGCCGGGACCAGAAAGCCGAGGGTGGCGCAGCCGCCGTCGTGCAGCACGGGCCCCATCGCCTCACCGGCGCCGCGCCGCAGGATGTCGACCGCCTCCAGGCCCTGCCGGGCCGGTACCGTCACGAGGTCACAGGCCGCCGCGTCCACGCGGCCTCCCTCGCCCGACGACGGCGACGTACAAGGTTCGTTGCTCTGGCTGGACTCCCTGGTCTCCATGCCGGCCTCCACCACACAGCCAAGTCGCGGTCCATGGAATCCAACGCGCGAGGGCGTCAACGGCTACGGCACAAGTGCGCCGCAAAGGATGGCACTTCATGGCAGATCGTGGATGAGATATCCGGTTTGTAGCCAAACACAGCGTGGCGAGTCCTTCACAGCAGGTACGTTCATGCCCGCCGGAACCAGGGCGTCACTCGGACAACTCGTCCCGAATCCGCCCCGGCCACCGGCAATGGTTCGACGGTTCGCACGAGAGGACCCGGCCATGGCGTCGTCAACCGAGACCTCGTCACAGCCCGAACGGCCACCCCGGCCGAACCTCGCCTTCCGGCGACTGCGCGGCAGGCGTTCACCGGCCGAGTTCGCGGCGCTCGTACGACGCGCCGCGCGCGAGATCGGTGAGCGGGTGAGCTGTGACGCGCGTTACGTCGGCAGGGTCGAGGCGGGCGAGATCCGCTGCCCGAACTACGCCTACGAACGGGTGTTCCTGCACATGTTCCCCGGCCGTACGCTCACCGACCTCGGCTTCGCGCCCCGTTCGGCCGTCCGCGGCCGCGGGGCGCGTACGGCGGGGGTATCCGGGGAACCCGTCGCCGCGCAGGCACCCGGTGAGACACGGGTGGCTGTCGAACCGTATGACACGCAGGACCCGTACGGCGCGCCAGGACCGTACGTGAAAGACCATCCGAACCACGAGGAGAGCGACGTGCTGCGTCGCGCATTCATGACCGGCGGCGGCGCCACGGTGGCCGCCGCCACGCTGGGCCCGCTGGGGCTCACCACGGACGCCGCGGCCGCGGTCCGGACCACTCGCCGGCCCGGGACCCCGGAGGCGCTCGCCCTGGAGGAGGCCGTCCGCCGGATCCGGCTGCTCGACGACCGGCACGGCGCGGACGGCCTGTACCGGCGCGCGGCGGCTCCGTTGCGCGCCGCCTACGCGCTGCTGGACGCGGGCGCGACCCGGCAGACCACCGCGGAACGGCTCCACTCGGGCGCCGGTGAACTCGCCATCTCCGTGGGCTGGCTGGCGCACGACTCCGGCCGCTTCGACGACGCCCGCTCGCACTACGCGGAGGCGCTGGCCACGGCCCGTATGACCGGGGACGCGGCGCTGGAGGCGCACGCCTTCTGCAACACCGCGTTCCTGGCGCGGGACGCCGGCCGCCCCCGGGAGGCGGTCCGCGCCGCGCAGGCCGCACAGCGCGCGGCCGCTCCGCTGGGTTCGGCGCGCCTGATGTCCCTGCTCGCGCTGCGGGAAGCCGGCGGCTGGGCGGGGCTCGCCGACCGCACCGGCTGTGAACAGGCGCTCGTCCGGGCCCAGACCCTCTTCGCGCGGGGCCGCTCGGAGGCCGACCCGGAGTGGATGAGCTTCTACGGAGAGGCCGAGCTGGAGGGGCTGGAGGCGCAGTGCTGGTCCACGCTGGGCGACTGGCGGCGGGCGGCCCGGCACGCGCGCCGGGCGACGCATCTGCAGGATCCGCACTTCACGCGCAACATCGCGCTCTACACCGCCGAGCTGGCCGACGATCTCGCCCGTGAGGGCCGTCCGGACGAGGCGGCCGCCGCGGGCTTGCAGGCGCTGGCCCTGCTGGACGAGGTCCAGTCCTCGCGTATTCAGAGCATGCTGGCGGGAACGGCGCGGGTGCTGCTGCCTCATCGGCGGGCGTCGGGGGTCTCCGAGTTCCTTGACCGGCATGCCGCTGTGCCGAGAACGGGGAGGGCGTAGGCGGTACAGGAGGGGTGTGGCTATCCCGCCAAGTGCCCCAGGTCGTTCCAGCTCTCGATCGCCGGCTCCCCGTACGCCCAGCCCAGCACCGAGAGCGAGGTCGGGTTCAGGCGGATCCGCGCCGCGAAGTCCAACGGCAGGCCCAGCCACCGCGCGCCTATGGAGCGGAGGATGTGGCCGTGGGCGAAGACCAGGACGTCGCGGTCGGCCGAGCGGGCCCAGGACACCACCTCGTCCGCGCGTGCGGTGACGTCGGCGAGGGTCTCCCCCTCGGGGACCCCGTCCCGCCAGATCAGCCAGCCGGGCCGCACGGCCTGGATCTCGGCCGGCGTCATGCCCTCGTAGGCGCCGTAGTCCCACTCCATGAGCGTGTCCCAGGTGGTGGCCCGGTCGCCGAAACCGGCGAGTTCGCACGTCTCACGCGCGCGTGCCAGCGGACTGGTGCGCACCTCAGCCCCGGGCAGTCCGTCCAGCGGCGCGCGGTGCAGTCGCTCGCCGAGCAGCTTGGCTCCCCGCCGGCCCTCCTCCAGCAGCGGCACGTCGGTCCTGCCGGTGTGCTTGCCGGACAGTGACCATTCCGTCTGTCCGTGCCGGGCCAGCAGGATGCGCGGTGCCATGAGAGACCTTTCCGGAAGCGAAGGGGACCCTCTCATCATCGCTCACCCCCGGTCGGGGCAACCCGGGGGGCGATCCCGGCGTCTTTGTGGGCCGGAGCGCCCTCATGGGCGGAATACGCACGCCGTAAAGTGGCACGGTCGCCCTCCGGGGCGCGCCGCACAGCGACGAGGGGGAGGGCGATCGGATGCCGCAGACCGAGACACCGGGCACCGAGGTGCTCCCGCGTACCCGGCTGCGCTGGTGGACCGAGCTGCCCCTGATCCTCCTCGTCTACGGCTGCTACTCGGCCGGCCGCCTCCTCGCCCGCGGTGACGTCTCCTCCGCCGTCGACCACGGCCTGGCGATCCTGCGCATCGAGAAGGCCCTGAGCCTCAACGCCGAGCACCCGCTCAACCGGCTGTTCACGCGCGAACCCTGGCTCGGGATACCGGCCGACTTCTGGTACGCCTCGCTGCACTACCTGGTCACGCCCGCCATCCTCGTCTGGCTGTTCCGGACCCGCGCCGAGCACTACCGGCGGGCCCGCACCTGGCTGATGGCGTCCACGTTCATCGGCCTGATCGGCTTCACCCTGCTGCCGACCTGCCCGCCCCGGCTGCTCTCCGCCGGCCACGGTTTCGTGGACACCATGGCCCACTACAGCTCGTACGGCTGGTGGGGCGGCGAGGCGAGCGCGCCGCGCGGCATGGGCGGGATGACCAACCAGTACGCGGCCATGCCGAGCCTGCACGTCGGCTGGGCGCTGTGGTGCGGAGTGATGCTGTGGCGGCACGGCGGCACGCGCGTGGCGAAGATCCTCGGCGTCCTGTATCCGCTGGGCACCGCGCTCGTGGTCATGGGCACCGCCAACCACTACTTCCTCGACGCGGTCGCGGGCGTCGCCGTGATGGGCGTCGGCCTGCTGCTCGCGCCGCGCGTGACGCAGGCCGTGGATCTGGTCCGGGCCCGGCTGTTCCCGCGCCGCACACCGGTCACGGACGGCACGGGTTCCCCGATTGTCAGTGCCGGATGCCAGACTTCCGCGGGTGAGCGAATTCCACGGCAGCGCGAGTCGCGGCTCGACGCCGGGGCCGAACCGGACGCCTCCCCCAGCGACGCGGGAGAAGGGGCTCCGGCACCGGCTCGCTGAGCTGCGCGGTCCCGACGTACCGGCCAAGGCCCTGGACGCGCGCGCCCTCGCGGCGCTCGCCGCGAACCCCGGGTGCGCGCGGCGGGCGATCCTGGACGGCGCCGGGGTGGACAAGGCGCGGCTGGCGAGCGCGCTGGGCGCGCCCTCCGGCTTCGGGCAGTCGCAGTTCGCGCTGACGCGCGGGAACGCGTTCGAGGCGAAGGTGAAGGCCGACGGCGGCGCGGAGCTGCTGCGGCTGGCGCACGCCCGCCTCGACCCGGGCGCCGAACCCCCGGCCGCGGCCGCCGTACCCGACCTGACCGCGCACGGCCCCGAAGGGCGTACGGCCCGTACGGCGCTGGCGCTGCGCGAGGCCACGCAGGCGGGCGGCTGGACCCTGCTGGACCATCCGATGCTCGCCCTGGACGTGGCGGGCTCGCTCGCCTTCCTGGAGCCGGACGCGGTGGTGGTGCACCCGGACGGCAGCTGGTCCGTGGTGGAGATCAAGTCCTTCCCGATGCTGGACGGTTCGGCGGACCCGGCGAAGGTCGGCGCGGCGGCCCGGCAGGCGGCGGTGTACGTGCTGGCCCTGGAGACGGTCGCCGCGCGGCTCGGCGCGGAGCCGGAGGGGCGCGCCGGTGTCGAGGAGGCATGGGGGTCCCCCCGCTCATGGGGGTCCCCCCGCTCGAGCGAAGCCGAGAGTGGGGGAGAAGCCGCGAGTGGGGGAGAAGCCGAGAGTGGGGGAGAGGCCGAGAGTGAGGGAGCGCGCAGGCCCGAAGGGTTGAGCACGGTCGCCTCCTCGACACCGGCTGAGGCACCCCGGAGCCGGAGCGCCCAAGACCACGCGCCCGCCCCGGTCGTACGGCACCGGATCCTGCTGGTGTGCCCGAAGGACTTCTCCAACCTGCCCGCGGCGTCCGCCGTCGACATCCGCAAGCAGCGCGCGGTCACCGCCCGTCAGCTGGCCCGGCTCACCCGGATCGAGGAGATCGCCCAGACCCTGCCCGAGGGCACGTGCTTCGCACCCGACCGCAGCGCCGAGGAGCTGACGGCGGCCGTGGCGGCGGTCCCGGCGACGTACGCGCCCGAGTGCCTGTCCGCGTGCGAACTGGCCTTCCACTGCCGGGAACGCTCCCGCGAGGAAGGTGCCGTCACCCGCCTGGGCCGGCCGCTGCGCGCGGAACTGGGCGGTCTGACCACGGTCGAGGACGTCCTCGCGGCGGCCCGCGGCGAGCAGGGCGACCCGGACGACCCTGCCGTCGCGGCCCTGCGCCGGGCGGCGGCCCTGCGCGCGGAGGCCCTGGCGAGCGCGGCGGTGTCGAGGGACGCAGGCCACCGGGAGGTCGCCCCGTGTCCCTGATCGCGACCCTTGCCCGGCTGGAGGCCGTCAGCAGCGGCCGGGCCCAGCCCGCCGCGACCGTCCGGCACCGCCATCTGTCCCCGCGCCCGCTGGTGTTCGTGCCGCTCACCACCGCCGGTGAGGCGGGCGCCCCGCTCGGCGCCCTGGTCGGCACCGACCGGGACGCGCCACGTCTGCTGGTCGTACCGCAGCCCCGAGACCGCGATCTGCGCTTCTCCTTCCTCGCCGACCTGGCCGATGTCGTCCTGCCGTACATCGACTCCTTCGCCGGGTCCGTGGAGGCGGCCGAGCGCACCGAGACCGACCCGGAGACCGGCAAGCGGGTCAAGGTCGAGGTGGAACTGTGCGCGGACGCTCCCCAGCTGATCGTGCCGAGCCGCGCGGGCCTGGACTTCGTACGGCTGCTGGGCCGCTCGATGCGGTTCCGCCGGACCGCCGAGCAGGACCCGGACGCCCCGTATCCGGCGCCGCCCCGGGTGCCGCTGCTCGGCCGCTGGCTGACCCACTACGGCGAGCGCTCCCGCGTCCCCGGCTCCTCCCTCCTGCTCGCCCTGACCGACGTGCTGTCCCGGCACTGGGCGAGCGGTCAGTCCAGCCTGGAGGACCAGCACCTGGGCGCGCTGCTCGCCTGGATCGACCCTCCGGAGGGCGAGTCGGGCGCCGAGGCCGCGCGCCGGGCCGAGCTCGCCCGTGACGCCGCCGGCCAGTTGCTGTGCCCGCCGGCCGGACCCGCCACCGACCCGGCGTTCGACAACAAGCTGCTGGCCCCGGCCATCGAGCGCTACGACCGCGCGCGCACCGCCCTCGCCGCCGCCGAGGACGCCCTGGCCGCCGACGACCGGCTGGCCGCGCTCACGGCGGCCGAGCGGGAGATCCGCGACCTGGTGGAGAGCCGCACCCGGCCCACCTGGGACGCGGTGTGGCGGGGCCTGGACCTGCTGCGGGCACTGCCGGAGGGCGCGCATGTGGAGGAGCGCTGGACCCGCGACCGCTGGTCCTTCACCGGGCACCGCGACCGGGTGCTGGCGGGCGAGCCCCCGCAGCCGCGCCGGGACGACGCGGTGACGGCGGCGAACAAGCTGGCCACGCGCGAGCGCGAGCAGGCCCGGCTGGAGGCTCAGGAGGCGCTGGACGACCCGCTGGTGATGGCGGGCCGGCGGCTGGCCGGGGAGGCGTTCGCGGGCGAGGTGACCGATGTCGTCATGGCGTACAGCGAGGGCAGGCGGCCGAGCCCGCGCCCGCTGGTGACGGTCCGCACGGACGACCGGCCGCATCTCGCCGAGCGGGCGCGGGTGTACCGCTCGCTGGGCGGCAAGCCGCAGTCGGCGGAGTTCGCCGGGTACGAGGGCTCCTCGGACGGGGGTGTGCTGGTCCTACGCATCCTGGACAAGATGGGGCGCGGCAAGGAGCCGGAGCCCGGTTCGGTGCCGGAGAAGGGCGACCGGATCTGCTTCACCCTGTTCGAGCACGAGCAGCGCGGCGGCGCGAAGCTGCCCGACCCGGAGGAGACCCCGTGGACCCACGGCGGCCCGCCGGGTGAGGCCGGGTCGGAGGCCGCCGACCCCATCACCGAGGAGGACGTGCTGTGACGACGGTCGACTTCGACCCCGGAGCCGCTGCCGCCCGCGCCACCGACGCGATCCTCCACGACACCCTGCACGGCACCGAGCGCGGTGTGGTCGTGGACTCCCCGCCCGGCGCCGGCAAGTCGACGCTCGTGGTCCGCGCGGCCCTCGAACTGGCCGAGGCGGGCCGCCCGCTGATGGTGGTCGCGCAGACGAACGCCCAGGTGGACGATCTCGTCCTGCGGCTCGCCGAGAAGAACCCGGACCTGCCGGTCGGCCGCCTGCACAGCAGCGACACCGACCCCTACGACAAGGCGCTGGACGAGCAGCCGCAGGTCCGCACGTCCGCGAAGGCGGCCGACCTGAACGGCCTGCCGGTGGTCCTCTCCACGGCCGCGAAGTGGGCGCACGTCAAGGTGGAGGAACCCTGGCGGCACGCGATCGTGGACGAGGCGTACCAGATGCGCTCCGACTCCCTGCTGGCCGTGGCGGGCCTGTTCGAGCGGGCGCTGTTCGTCGGCGACCCCGGGCAGCTGGACCCGTTCGCGATCGTCGGCAGCGAGCAGTGGGCGGGCCTGTCGTACGACCCCTCGGCCTCCGCGGTGACCACCCTGCTGGCCCACAACCCCGGCCTGCCCCAGCACCGCCTCCCGGTCTCCTGGCGCCTCCCGGCCTCCGCGGCCCCCCTGGTCTCGGACGCGTTCTACCCGTACACCCCGTTCCGCAGCGGCACCGGCCACGGCGACCGCCGGCTGACCTTCGCGGTCCCCTCGGACGGCTCCGGCCCGGACCAGGTGATCGACGAGGCGGCGGAGTCCGGCTGGGGCCTGCTGGAACTGCCCGCACGGCACACCCCGCGCACGGACCCCGAGGCGGTGCGGGCAGTGGCCGCGGTCGTACGCCGCCTGCTGGACAGAGGCGGCGCGGCGCTCTCCGAGCGCTCGGACGATCCCGCTCCCCTCACCGCCGACCGCATCGCCGTCGGCACGGCCCACCGCGACCAGGCGGCGGCGGTCCGTACGGCGCTCGCCGAGCTGGGCGTGGCGGACGTCACGGTGGACACCGCGAACCGTCTCCAGGGCCGGGAGTACGACGTCACGGTCGTCCTGCACCCGCTCTCCGGCCGCCCCGACGCCACCGCCTTCCACCTGGAGACCGGCCGCCTGTGCGTCCTGGCCTCCCGGCACCGCCACGCCTGCATCGTGGTCTGCCGCGCGGGCGTCGGCGACCTCCTGGACGACTACCCGTCCACGGAACCGGTCCAGCTGGGCACGCTGGTGAAGTTCCCGGACGGCTGGGAGGCGAATCACGCCGTGCTGGCGCATCTGGCGGAACACCGGGTGGGCTGGCGGACGTGACCGGCGCCCCGGCACCTGGCCGACGAGCGCCGAGCTCATCGCCGCCACTTCGCCGGACGGAGTCCGGCACGCCGCCGGAGGCGGCCATTGGGAACAGCCCGGACGGCTGGGAGGCGAACCATGCGGTGCTGGCGCATCTGGCGGAACACCGGGTGGGCTGGCGGGCGTGACGTCTGGCGGAACACCGGGTGGGCTGGCGACCGTGAGCGGATCACCGGGTTCCGGTCCCCGGCGAGAACCGGCCATGACGGCCTCTTGCGGGGGCGCGGGACAATGGACGGTGGCCCACCTGAAGGCGGCGCCCAGCGAACCGTACGAGGAGGAGACAGGACATGGCGGAGCCCACGCCGCGTCGTAACGAACCGCGGCTACGCCCCGCGCCTCTGATCTTCGAGCCCGCGGAGGCGGCCGGCGATCCCGAGCACTTCTTCGACCTGGAGTCGATCGAGGATCCGCGGTCGCTGCTGGCCCGGGCCACGGAGCTGACCCAGGCGTTCCGCGCGGCCGCCGACCGGGCCGTGGAGTTCCAGGCCATCGCGGCGGCCCAGCTCGCCGACCCCCGCCGGTTCGACCGGCTGACCCCGGCGGACATCGCCGAGCGCGCGGAGTGGACCGAGGACTACGCGAAGAAGATGGTCGAGTTCGGCCGGGACCTGATGCGGGGGAACGCCGAGGGACGCACGTCCCCCGATCCGGTGTGACGCCAGGTCCTGAGCAAGCCCGCCAGTAACCCCGCCTGGCATATGCCAGGCGGGCAAGATACTCCTCCCCCACCGTCCCTGTCCCGATTTTCGGCAACTCAGAAGAACGGCCCGCTCACGCCCGGTACATCTGGGTGGCATGAGCAGTGCACCGAACGTCACCCGAATCACCTCCGACGGCGTCGCCTGGCTCGCCTCGGCCGGCACGTATCCGCGGAGCACGCTGGCCCTCTGGGACGAGCGCCCGGACGCCCCGGTCGTCCTGCCCTGCGGCACCGTCTTCGACGTGGTGAGCGCCCCGGCGATCTTCGGCCGCCGGATGCTGGACCGGCTGTGGGACGACGGCCCCGGCTCGGGCCCGGTCGCGGTGTTCCGGGGCCGTGTGCTGCTGTTCGCCACGCCGGGCACGGCCCAGCGGCTGCCCTCCCTGCTGGCGTGGGAGGAGTGGGGCTCGAACCGTACGGAGGCGGTGCCGCCGCTGCTGTGTCACGGCACGGGCGACGCCGTGACCGTCCCGGCGCCGACGGGCTGTGACACCCCCGGCGACTCCCGCTGGCTGGTCGCCCCGGACGCGCGTCACCCCTGGCTGCCGGGGCCGGAGGTCGTCCTCTGGGCGGCCGTGCGGGCGGCCCGCGCGGCGGTGCGGATATCGATTTTTCCTCCCGCCGACCAGGATGCTAAGGTCTACGACGTCAGCAGGCGCCGCTAGCTCAGTTGGTTAGAGCAGCTGACTCTTAATCAGCGGGTCCGGGGTTCGAGTCCCTGGCGGCGCACGATGGCGAATGGCGAGGCATGTCCGCGGAAAGCGCGGACCGCCTCGCCATCGTTGTTTTTGCGCGGCTTCGCCGCGCGTTGTGGGGGCTTCGCCACCCACACCCCCATCAAGGTCGGTCCAGTGGGCGTAGGCCGGGAGCGCAAGCGGTCCGGAGCGCGTCGGCCCAGTGTCCGCAGGCCGGTGGCGCATCGGCCCAGTGACCGCAGGCCCGGAGTCCATCGGATCAGCGACCCAGCCACCACAGACCCAAATCCAACGCCCCAGCCACCGCAGGCCCCGAACCAATCGCCCCAGCAACCGCACACACCCCAAACCCATCGCCCCACTGGCCGTAGGCCCGGAACGCATCGGCCCAGCCACCGCGGGCCGGAAGGTCAGCCAGTGATGCGCGGGGTGATCTGTACCGTCCATGCGCCCGAAACCGTCCTCGCCTCCACCTCCACCTTGACGCCCTGGCCGGGCACGGTGAAGCTCTCGCCGAGGGCGACCGGGGCGTCGGCCAGAGGTGGGTAGACCGAGTTCTCCCAGCAGGCCTCGGTGCGGGGGTGGGCGTCGACGACCTCCACGGGGCCGCCGCCGGACTCCGCTCCGCTGCTGATCCGGTACACCAGGACGCCCTGCCGGCAGATGGCCCGGTCGTTGCCGGCCGCACCGCGCGCCTCGAAGGCCAGGACGCTGTCGGGTCCGGTGCGCACGATCGCCAGCTTCACCCCGTGTCCGAGGCCGAAGGCCAGGGCGCCCGCCGTGCCCTGCACCGGGACGCCGGGGCCGGCCTCCAGCGGCTCCAGGGTCAGCCGGGTCGGCCGCGCGCCGCGCACGCACACCACCTGGCGCGGATCCAGCCAGCCCAGCTTCCACTTGTGCCAGGCGAACAGGTCCGGCGACAGCCCGAACTGGCTGCCCATCAAGTCCCAGTCGCCGACGTAGGTGTCCCAGTCGCCCTTGCCGTCGACCGGGCGGTGGTAGAGATCGGGCAGGTCGAACACATGGCCGGTCTCGTGGGCGAGGACGAGACGGTCCGGCGGGTGTCTCTCGAAGACCGTGACGACCCGGCGGACATCCGTGCCGTCCACATGCATGGGCGTCTCGAGGTTCACGACCTTCGTGGCGTCCGAGTCGACTCCGGGCGCGTCCGGGTCGGCGACGAAGTACACGACCTGGTAGCGGGAGAAGTCGACCTCCTTGTCGGCCACCGCGAACGCGTCCCGCAGATAGGCGGCCCGGTCGTCCTCGTCCCAGTCCCGCCTTATGGCGTACGCCGTGGACGGCCGGGGCATGCGCAGCCAGTGCTTCAGCGGGTGCGGGCGGATGGTGAACCTGCCGTAGGAGGCCTGCTGGTAGTAGCGGCTGGTGGCCGGGAAGTGGTCGGCGGTCAGCTCGGCGGGGGTGGTGCGCGGGGCGGCGTCCGGGAAGGAGAGGAAGACCAGCACGGCGTCGTCCGCGCCGACCGCACGGCCGTAGTCGGCGTTCCAGGTGTCCAGGCCCTCGGAGTGGTGGGCGCCCGTCCGGTGCAGGGCGCAGGGCGTCGTGGAGAAGGGCTCGGCGACCACCGGGCCGCCGAGGATCGAGGTCGCGGCGAGCGCCGACAGCGTGGTGCACACGGCGGCGGTGCTGCGCAGCTTGGGCACGGACATGACCTCCGGACGCGGTTGGCGGGACCCGCATCCAGATTGCTGGTATTTATTGCGCTATGCCCTGTTCGTCTGCACCACAAGGGTGAGTGCGCCCCCGGGGTGCGCCGGCGCGCCATGGCGCCCGACACCCCGAAGCACTCACGGAACGTCACAACTGGTCGGGGGCCTCAAGAACCCGTCCAGGTGCGGGCAGAAACGATCTGTCAGAAACTGTGCTCCGTCCGGGACACTGGAGAGTGGCTGGAAGGGCCCGGGGCCAGCCTCTATGATCGGCACACTTTCCGGCACGGACATCGATCGAGTGCACTGCGGGAGCGAGCGGTGAGCGGAACGTCCGAAGGGCCGACGCCCGCGGCAGACCTCGACCGGTCAGCCGTCACAGACAGTGACCACACCACCTACCACCGTGTCTTCGCGGCCGCCCCGCTCGCCATGGCCGTCGTGGACCGCGCCGGACTCGTCGCCGGCGCCAACGCGGCCTTCGGCGAGCTGCTCGGCACGGATCCGGACACGCTCACCGGGCGGGTCGCCGCCGACCTCGTCGACCTGGCCTCGGACGCCCGCAGCTGGCACGCCTACCGCGAGGTCCTGCGCGGCCGGCAGGCGAAGCTGCGCTGCACCCGCCGGCTGAAGCACCCCGAGGGGCACTCGGTGTGGGTGCAGGTGACCGTGGCCCCCCTGAGCGGCGAGCCGGGGGTGCTGCTGTCCGTCGCCGACATCAGCTCCCGCCGCGAACTCCAGGCGCGGCTGCGGCACTTGCAGATGCACGACCCGGTGACCCGGCTGCCCAACCGCACGCTGTTCTTCGAGCGGCTGACGGCCGCGCTGGAGGCGGAGGCGTACGAGCAGAGCGGCACCGGCCGGATCGGCCTGTGCTATCTGGACCTCGACGGCTTCAAGGCGGTCAACGACACCCTCGGCCACCGCGTCGGCGACCGGCTGCTCGCGGCCGTCGCCGAACGCCTGACCCGGGTGGCCGACGAGGCCGGTTACGCCCGCGCGGTGACCCCGCTGGTGGCCCGGCTCGGCGGCGACGAGTTCGCGCTGCTCGTGGAGGACTCCACCGGCACCGAACAGCTCGCCGATCTCGCCGAGTCGGCGCTCAAGGCCCTGGAGGAGCCGTTCGACCTGGCGGGCCAGCGGCTGTCGCTGACGGCGTCCATCGGGGTCGTCGAACGCCACGCGGCCGGTACGACGGCCACCGGCCTGATGCAGGCCGCGGACACCACCCTGTACTGGGCGAAGGCCGACGGCAAGGCCCGCTGGACCCTGTTCGACCCCGAGCGCAACGCGCACCAAATGACCCGCCAGGCGCTGTCGTCCACCCTGCGCCCCGCCATCGAGCGCGGTGAATTCGCTCTGGAGTACCAGCCCTTGGTCGGGATGGAGGACGGACGCCTGTCCGGCGTCGAGGCGCTGATCCGCTGGAATCATCCTCAGTTCGGCACACTGACGCCGAATCGGTTCATCGGACTGGCCGAGGAGGACGGTTCGATCGTGCAGCTCGGCCGCTGGGCGCTGGCCACCGCCTGTCGCCAGGCCCGCCGCTGGCAGTTGGACCATCCCGCGGAGCCGCCCATCTTCGTCAGCGTGAACGTGGCCGTACGACAGGTGTGGGACTCCGACCTGGTCTCAGACGTGGCGGAGATCCTGACCGAGACCGGACTCGCCCCGCATCTGCTCCAGTTGGAGCTGACCGAGTCGGCGGTGATGGGTTCGGCCGGCCGGCCGCTCCAGGCCCTGCAGGCCCTCAGCGACATGGGCGTCCGCATCGCCATCGACGACTTCGGCACCGGCTACTCCAACCTCGCCTACCTCAGCCGCCTGCCGGTCTCCACGCTCAAGCTGGACGGTTCCTTCGTACGCGGCTTCCAGTACGAGGCCGACAAGAACCCCGAGATCGTCCCCAACCCCGCCGACGAGGTCATCGTCGAGGCGATGATCCAGCTCGCCCACCGGCTCGGCATCACCGTCACCGCCGAGTGCGTGGAGACCTCGGCCCAGGCCACCCGGCTGCGCCGCATCGGCTGCGACACCGGCCAGGGCTGGCTGTACTCCCGACCGGTGCCGCCGGATCGTATCTCCGAGCTGCTCGGCGAGCAGACCTACGCGATCGGCAAGCCGTAGGCGTCCGCGATCAACTCGTAGGAGCGCAGGCGTAGTTCGCCGCGGTGGGCGTGGGAGACGAGCATCAACTCGTCGGCGCCGGTGCGCTTGTGGAGGTCGTCCAGGCCGGAGCGGACCTCGTCGGCGGTGCCGTGCACGATGTTGGAGGTCCAGGAGGTGATGAACTCCTCCTCCATGGGGCTGAACTCGTGCTTCTCTGCCTCGTCCGGGTCGGGGAAGAGGCCGGGCCGGCCGGTGCGCAGCCGGAGCATGTTGAGGGCCATCGCCCGGGTCTGGCGGCGGGCCTCGCGCGCGTCGTCGGTGGCGAGGGTGGAGACGCCGATCAGGGCGTAGGGCTCGTCCAGGACCTCGGAGGGGCGGAAGGTCTGCCGGTACAGGTCGAGCGCCGGAATGGTGTTCTGCGCGGAGAAGTGGTGCGCGAAGGCGAACGGCAGGCCGAGCATGCCGGCCAGGCGCGCGCTGAAGCCGGAGGAGCCGAGCAGCCAGACCGGCGGGCGGTGCGGGGACTGGACGCCGCCGGGGGTGGTGGCCTGGACGGGCCCCGGGATCGCGTGGATACGGCGGTACGGATGCCCGTCGGGGAAGTCGTCGTCCAGGAAGCGGGTCAGCTCGGCGAGCTGCTGCGGGAAGTCGTCGGCGCCCTCGTTCAGGGTGTCGCTGCGGCGCAGGGCCGCGGCCGTGGCGCCGTCGGTGCCGGGGGCGCGCCCGAGGCCGAGGTCGATGCGCCCCGGTGCCATCGCCTCCAGGGTGCCGAACTGCTCGGCGATCACCAGCGGGGCGTGGTTGGGCAGCATGACGCCGCCCGAGCCGAGCCGGATGCGCTCGGTGTGGGCGGCGAGGTGGGCGAGGATGACGGCGGGCGAGGAGGAGGCGACACCGGGCATGGAGTGGTGCTCGGCGACCCAGTACCGGTGGAAGCCGCGGGCCTCGGCGAAGCGGGACAGCGCCACGCTGGTGCGCAGGGCGTCGGAGGCGGTGCTGCCCGCGCCGACGGTCACCAGGTCCAGTACGGAGAGGGGGACGGGGGCGGTGCCGTGCGTCGTCCCCCGGATCTCGTCTGCCTCGTCTGCCGACACGGTGTGGGCCTCCTGTTTGTGGCGTGTGCTGTCCTGGGGTGCCGTAACAGGAGGCAGTCTCCGTTTATTCCGGGGTCCGTCCCGCCCGGGTCAGACCTGCACGATCGGTTCCCTCGTGAACAGTGTCCCGAGCGTGGGCGCGTTCACTCGCCGGTCGGCCAGCCGCAGCCCCTCCCACACCGTCACCTGGTTCGCGGTGAGCACCGGCTTGGACAGCGCCTTCTCCAGCAGCGACAGATGCGCGGCCGTGTGCAGGGCCGTGTCCGGCAGCAGGACCGCCTCGGCGTCGGGGACGTCGGCCGCCCGGGCCAGCGTCAGCACGTCCTCCTCGCCCCACGTGCCGACCTCGGCCGCCGTGACGATCCCGGAGGACCGCATCCCGGCCACCTCCAGCCCGCCGACCCGCAGGAAGTCCGCGAACAGCGCGGCGATGTCCTCCGGGTAGGTCGCGCCGACCGCGACCCGCCGCACCCCGATCTCCCGGGCCGCGTGCACGAAGGCGAAGGACGTCGAGGACGCGGGCATCCCGGCCAGCCGGGCGAGCGTGCGCACCTGGTCCTGGGCGCCCTCCCAGCCGTGCACGAAGCCGCCGCTGGTGCACGCCCACACCACCGTCTCGGCCCCGGCGAGCCGCAGGGTCTCCATGCCCGCCCCGAGCCGCTCGGCGGACCCCATCTCGCGCAGCGCCGCCACCCGGTGCGCGTCCTCGCCGATGTCGGTGTGCACCAGTTCCACCCGGATGTCGCTGCCCAGGAGCTGCTCGATGCGTGGATAGTCGTCCTCGGCGGAGTGGCCCGGGTAGAGGAATCCGAGTGCGGTCATGTCCAGCCTTCCTGCGTCTCTTCCGGCGTGTCTTCCGGCAGTGCGGAGGGCCAAGCGCGCGCCGAATCGTCCAGCAGCGCCTGGTACGGCCCCACGGCTCGGGTACCCAGTCGGCGCAGCGCAGCCCACATCGTGACCTGGTTGGCAGACAGCACGGGGATGCGCAGCTCGGCCTCCAGCTGGGGGATCACGTCGTACGTCGGCAGATTGGTGCAGGAGATGAAGAGCGCGTCGGCGGTGCCGGGGCGGACCGCCTGCCGGGCCATGGCGACGACGTCCCGGTACGGCACCTGCCAGATGTGCCGGGTCAGGCCCATGAAGGCGCACCCGGTGACCTGGACGCCGGCCTCGGCGACGAAGCCCTCCAGCGCCCGGGTCACCGACACGGTGTACGGCGTGACCAGCGCGACGCGCCGGATCCGCAGCTCGTCCAGCGCCTCCAGCAGCGCGCCGGAGGTGGTCACGGAGGGCGGCGCGCCCGCGAGGCTCATCGCCGCGCACATCGCCCGCTCCCCGGCGACCCCGCCGACGAAGCTGCCGGAGGCGCAGGCGTAGGCGACGACCTCGGGCGCGACGGCGGTCAGCGCGCGCACGGCGTCGCCGAGGGTCTCGTGCTCGCTCACCAGCCGGGCCAGGTCCAGGCTCACCTCGACCGGCACGAACGGGGTCCGGGTCAGATGCAGCGACACCTCGTCGGGCACCCAGCGCCACAGCTCGCGGTCGAGGGCGAAGTCGAAGGGAGCCACCACGCCGACCCCGCGCTGGGGGCGGGGGCCGCCGAGAAAGGAGACGTCCATGGCTGGCACCGGCCTCACGCTGGGAGACGAGCGGGCAACGGATCGCGAGTACGCCCGTGTTGACGAAGGTAGATTCGGGTGCGAGCGTGGTCAATCCGCGGATAATCCGCGCATGTCAGACGCTCGATCCGCGCTCGTCGGACTCCCGTGGTCCGCGCACGTCAGACGCTCGGAGCCGCCCCGTATGACGACCCTCCCGACCCTCCTGGTGCTGGACGCCGACCCGCTGCCGCGCCTCGGTCGGCTGACCGGCCGCGCCCGGATCGTGCACACGGACGCCGCCCGGCTGGCCGAGCGGCTGCCGCAGGCGGATGTGCTCCTGGTCTGGGACTTCACCTCGCACGCGGTGCGCGAGGCCTGGCCCGGGGAGGGGCCCCGCCCCCGCTGGGTGCACACGGCGAGCGCGGGCGTGGACCATCTGCTGGGCCCGGAGCTGGCGGCCTCCGACACGGTGGTCACGAACGCGCGCGGCATCTTCGACCAGCCGATCGCCGAGTATGTGGCGGCCCTGGTGCTGGCGGTCGCCAAGGATCTGCCGCGCACGCTGGAGTACCAGCGGGAGCGGACCTGGCGGCACCGGGAGGGCCGGCGGGTGGCGGGCACACGCGCGTGCGTGGTCGGCTCGGGCCCGATCGGCCGGGCGATCGTACGCACCCTGAAGGCCCTCGGCGTGACGACGGCGCTGGTCGGGCGGGTACCGCGGACCGGCATCCACGGCCCGGCCGACCTGGACCGGCTGATCTCCCGCGCGGACTGGGTGATCGCGGCGGCGCCGCTCACCGAGGAGACGTACCGCATGTTCGACGGCCGCCGCTTCGGCGTGATGCAGCCCTCGGCGTTCTTCGTCAACGTCGGCCGCGGCCAGCTCGTCGACGAGGAGGCCCTCGCCGACGCCCTGACCCGGCGCTGGATCGCCGGCGCGGCCCTGGACGTCTTCGCCGCCGAACCCCTCCCGCCGGACAGCCCGCTGTGGGGGCTGCCCGGGCTGATCGTCTCCCCCCACATGAGCGGGGACACGGTCGGCTGGCGGGACGAACTGGGCGCCCAGTTCGTGGAGTTGTACGAGCGGTGGGCGGCGGGCAGATCACTGGTGAACGTGGTCGACAAGAAACGCGGATACGTCCCCGGCCACTGACCGCTCGGACCCCCTGGAGGGTGCATGCAGCTCACCGACCTCACCGCCGTCCAGCTCCTCGACGGTTACCGCAAGGGCGAGTTCAGCCCCGTGGAGGCGACCGGGCAGGCCCTGGAACGGGCACGCCGGATCCAGCCGGAGGTGAACGCGTTCGTGCGCCTCACCGAGGAGGACGCACTCGCCCGGGCCCGGGAGTCGGAGGAGCGCTGGCGGCGCGGTGAGCCGGCCGGGCTGCTCGACGGGGTGCCGGTGACGGTGAAGGACATCCTCCTCCTGCGCGGCCACCCGACCCTGCGCGGCTCCAGGACGATCTCCGAGCAGGGCAGTTGGGAGGAGGACGCCCCCTCGGTGGCCCGGCTCCGCGAGCACGGCGCGGTGTTCCTGGGCAAGACGACGACCCCCGAGTTCGGCTGGAAGGGCGTGACGGACTCCCCGCTGTCCGGGATCACCCGCAACCCGCACGACCCCTCCCGCACCGCCGGCGGCTCCAGCGGGGGCAGCGCGGCGGCCGTGGCGCTCGGCGCGGGCCCGCTGTCGCTGGGCACGGACGGCGGGGGCAGCATCCGGATCCCGGCCGCGTTCTGCGGCATCTTCGGGCTGAAGCCGACGTACGGCAGGGTGCCCCTGTATCCGGCGAGCGCGTTCGGCACGCTGTCGCACGTGGGCCCGATGACCCGGGACGCGGCGGACGCGGCCCTGCTGCTCGACGTCATCGGCGCCCCGGACCCACGCGACTGGTCGGCCCTGCCGCCCGCACCGGGCTCCTTCACCGAGCACCTGAAGGAAGGCGTGCACGGCCTCCGGGTGGCGTACTCCCCGTCCCTCGGCGGCCAGGTCGCGGTCCAGCCGGCGGTCGCTGCGGCGGTACGGCGCACGGTGGCCACCCTCGCCGACCTCGGCGCGTACGTCGAGGAGACCGACCCGGACTTCAGCGAACCGGTCGAGGCCTTCCACACCCTGTGGTTCAGCGGCGCGGCCCGGCTCACCGAGCGGTTCTCCCCGCGCAAACGGCAGCTGCTGGACCCCGGCCTGCGGGAGATCTGCGTGCGGGGTGCCCGCTACAGCGCGCTGGACTATCTGGCCGCGGTCGACGTCCGCATGGACCTCGGCCGGCGCATGGGCCGCTTCCACGAGCGCTACGACCTCCTGGTCACCCCGACCCTGCCGCTGACGGCGTTCGAGGCAGGTGTGGAGACGCCCAGGGGCTCCGCCCACCACCGCTGGACGGGCTGGACACCCTTCACCTACCCGTTCAACCTCACCCAGCAGCCCGCGGCGAGCGTTCCGGTGGGCACCGACGCGGACGGCCTCCCGGTGGGCCTCCAGCTCGTCGCCGCCCGGCACCGCGACGACCTGGTGCTGCGGGCCGCGCACGCGCTGTACGAGGCCGGGGTGGCGTCGGCACCGGTGGTCACCATGATCCAGGCCTAGCACCGCACGCGAACGGCGCCAGGGGGCCTCCTGCACTGCCCCGGCTTGTCATACCGAGGCGGTGCAGGAGGTGCTGCGAGCCGACATCAGGCGGCCGGAGTCTCCAGGGCAGCGCGGCCACGGCGGGTACGTCGGAACACCACCTCGTTGAACAGCTCGGGGGCCTTCTCACCGTTGACGTATCGCAAGGCGATCATCGACGCGAGGACGGCGCCCACGAGATCGTCGGACACCTCGGCCCAGTCGTGCTCGTCGTCGCAGGTCGTCAAGCCCTTGAGACCGTGCAGCGCGTGCATCGCCTCCCCGGCCTCCTCGGCGACCTTGCCCACCTGGAGAGCCTTCAGCTCGTCGGCGGGCAGGTGGGCGCCCGCGTCGGCGCAGACGTCGGCCAGGGATCGACGACCTGCCACAACTCACCCAGGGTGGTGTCGGTGGTGATCGTGGCGTTCCTGGTGTGTTCGCCGTTCATGACGTCCCTCCCAATTCCACGCCGGCGAGGACCTTCCACGCCGGCAGTCCCGCGACATGCGGCCACGGGAAGTCGATCCGGCCTATTCCGGTCGGCGCGAGGGGCGGCCGAGCTGATGCACCGTCCATCCGGCACTGACCCACCACTCCGCGTCCAGGACGTTCCGGAGGTCGACAGCGATGCGCCGGCCTGCGACACCAGCGAGCAGAGCCGGGTCGGCTTCGCGGAACTGCGGCCACTCGGTGCCGGTCACCACGACGTCGGCACCCCTCGTGGCCTCTTCCACGGTGTCCGCGTACTCCAGCTCGGGATGGCGCTGCGCGGCCGTTCGCACAGCGTGCGGGTCGTGCACGGTGACGTGGGCACCCCGCTGATGCAGTCGGCTGGCGACGGCCAGCGCTGGGGACTCGCGCACGTCGTTCGTCCCGGCCTTGAAGGCGGCACCCCACATCGCGACCCGAGCTCCGGCCGCCGGGCGCCCGAGGGCGTCCTCGACGAGCCGCACGGACAGGTCCGGTCGGCTCTCGTTGACTGCCTCGGCGGCCAGCAGCAGCCGCTCGGCCTCGACCGCCCCGAGCTGATGTGCCGACGCGGTGAAGGCCCGGACGTCCTTGGGCAGACATCCGCCGCCGAACCCGATGCCGGGCATCATGCCCTTCGCGCCGATGCGCGGGTCGACACCCAGCGCCTCGACGAGCGTCATCACGTCGGCATCAGCGGCCATGCACATGTCCGCCACGGCGTTGATGAACGACAGCTTCAGCCCGAGGAAGGTGTTCGCGGCGCCCTTGATCAACTCCGCTGTCTGCGGGCTGGTCACGATCAGCGGAACGCCCTTGCTCATCTGTGAGCTGATCGATGACGTTGTGCGGCAGGAACACGATCCCTCCCTTCGCTGGTGAATGATTCTTCGGTGCGCCGAGTACACCGGCGCGCTGCGGGTCGGCCGACGTCCGTCATGTCGTCATGACCCCGAGCGCGAGCGCGCCCATCAGGAACAGCAACACGAGGACGTAGGCTGCCTGTGCGATGGGTGAGGACCACATCGGCACTTCGTCGGCTCGCCATTGACGCTGCGGTTTACCGGCCGGCATCGGGTACCTCGAGGTCGGCCCAAACGCTCTTCCCCCAGGGCAATCTGGTCCACCCCCAGTTGCGCGAGAGGCTGTCCACGATGGTGAGACCCCGCCCGTTCGTGTCCGCCGGTCCCGCTGCGCGGCGGAACGGCAAGCCACGGTTCCTGTCGATGACGCCCACCCGAACCTGCACCGCTGACAAGCGCTGCACTGTGACTCGGAGGGATGCGACGCTCGTGTGCACGACGGTGTTGGTGACAAGCTCGGTCACGACCAGCGCGGCGTCGTCCTGGACACCGGGCAGCTTCCAGTTCTCAAGAACCGTGCGCACGAAACAGCGTGCGACCGAGGCGGACGCCAGCTCGCGGGGAAGCACGCGGGATCGAACGTCCAGTCGGCGGTCCACCATCACCGGCACCGTTCCACCCCCGACTTCGACTCGGTTCTGTTCGTAGATCCCTGCGGGTAGCTGCTGCATGGTTCTTGGTCTCTCCCTCGCAGTCGGCGCAGGACCAGTGCACCGCCTCCGAGCGAAGAGCGGGGAACGGACGACCGGACGTTCAGGCGGACGTTTTCGCCAGCGCCGCAGACGCCAGAAGTTCAGTACCGTGGACGGGAGTTGGGTGGTCGCGAGGGGAGACGCATGGCGAGCACAGGAACAAAGGGACTGGCGCGGTTACGGCAGGCCGCCGGGTACACGCAAGAGTCCTTCGTTGCTGCGTTCGTACGGGAAGCCGTGTGCCTCCGAGTCGATGCTTCGGTGAGTGTGCGACAGCTGCGCCGCTGGGAACGCGAGACGCCTCGGCCGCTTCCCCACCCGAGCCAGCAGATCGTGCTGGAAGCGATGTTCGGCGCACCCCTCGCCGAGATGGGGTTCGACGTCCCGGCACATCGTGTGACGGTCTCCGCGCCGATCAGCGACCCTGAAGAGATGAACCGGAGGACGTTCGTCGCTGACGCCGGTGCGCTCGCTGCGTCGGCTCTTGTTCCTGCTCGGCCGGGCCCCCGGGTCGGCGCGGCCGACATCGCTGGACTCCGTGCGAGGCTCGACGCTCTCTACCAGACGGACCACACGGCAGGCAGTATGCCGGCCATGTCGCAGGCGAGCCGTATCGAGGGCGAAATCACGGGCGCCCTCAGATGTGCCTCGTACACCAGTCGCATCGGTTGCGAGCTACAGACGATGCTCGCCGAACTGCATGGCCACCGTGCGTGGTACGGCTACGACGGCGGACGTATCGACCAGGGGCGCGCCGCCTGCATGGAAGCCCTCGCCGCTGCGCAACTCGTCGACAACCCGCTGCTCCAGGTCTCCGTGCTGGAGACGCTCGTACTCCTCGCGCTCAAGGCGGAGCGAGCCTGGGAGGCCGCGAGCGCGGTCGAGCACGCCTACCAGCTGGCCGCTCGTGCGGGCGCTGGACATACGGTCCGGCTGGTGATCGCACTTCGCGATGCCAACGTGGCCACCTACGCAGGAGACTTGTCCGCGACACGCCGAGCCCTGAGCCGGGCTGTCAGTCACCAGGGCCGCGCGGACACAGACACCGAGGTTCCCGGCTGGGCTCGGTTCGTCGGCCCGTTCGAAGTCGACTATGCCACGGCCGACATGTACGTACGAGCCGAGCAGCCCAAACGCGCCGTGCCATTCCTCCGCGCCGCCGTGCGCGGGATCGGCGGCGACCTAGCCCGGAACAGCGCCTCCTACCGCGTCAAACTCGCAGGCGTACTTCACGACGCCGGGGAAGTCGATGAAGCGTGCGCAGAGATGGATGCCGCGCTCCGTGTCTGCGGAGGTATCTCCTCGCCGCGCCTGTTGGGCAAGATCCGGGACTTCCAGCGGACCGCTGCCGGCGTCGGCAGTGCGCTCACCCGCGAGTGCAGCGAGCGCATCCGTGAGGCTGTCGGAGGGGACACCGCGTGACACAGCGAGAGACCGTCACCGTAGAGATCATGGACGCACCAACCGCAGCAAAGGCCGAGGACGCGTTCAGGCTGGTCTACACCGAAGCGTTCGCGGAACCGCCGTACAACGAGGGTCCGGACGACGTCGCGGCCGCCTTCCGGCGCTTCCGTTCCCTGACACGCAAAGCCACCTTCCGTGCCGCTCTGGCCCGTACCGAGGAAGGCGAGCCGATCGGGATGGCGTACGGCTGCCTGCTCGGCCCGGACACGGGATGGTGGGACCAACTGACCGAACCCGTGCCCGACGACATGCGGCGCGAGGACGGGCACCGCACCTTCGGCCTCATGGAACTCGCCGTACGCGGACCGTGGCGCAGGAAGGGCGTGGCTCGCCGCCTGCACGACACGTTGTGCAACGGCATGGAGGCCGAACGGGTGCTGCTCAACGTCGACCCGGCCGGCAAGGCGGCGTCGGCCGCGTACCGGGTATGGGGGTACCGGAAGATCGGCGAGTCGCGCCCGTGGCGAGGCGCGCACCTCCATGACGTCATGCTGCTCGATCTGCGCTGAGGACGTGGCGCGGTCCCGGGCATGCGGAGTCCTATCGGTGCCCTCGGTGCCGCCAGGCGGTGCCGGTGCCGGCGGTCACCGGCACACCGCCGACCGAGGAGCACCGGTAGGCGCGCTCGCTCAGGCCCGACGGAAACTCAGCGTCTCCCCCGCCGCCCCGCTGCGCCACAGGTCGTTGCAGGCCTCGGCCATCGCCTCCAGCCCCTCCACCACCTGGCCCCACACGATCCCCGGCACCCACCCCACGTCACCGTTGAGCAGCAGGTTGTTGCGCTCGTAGAACAGGGCCAGGTCGACCACCGTGGTGCCGGGGCGGACCTCGCGGTCGTAGCCGTAGGCCTTGCTGCCCAGTTCGGTGCCGGCGAAGGAGAAGTAACAGAGGTCGCCGGGAATCGGGGTGACCGTCGGGTTCTCCAGTGGGGGTTCCGTGGAGGCGAACGGCGGGAAGAGGGCGTAGATCTCGTTGCGCGCGTACTTGGCGTGATAGACGTCGCCCGCGAGCGGGAGCGCGTCCCATACCGCCGCGCAGGTCAGGGGTGCGCGGTCGGCCAGCAGTCGTGCAGTGCAGTGCACGTCCCGCCGGTCGAGCGAGACGGTGACGAATCGATCGGCCATGAAAACAAGGGTGCATAGCCCGGATGCCCTTGGGTAGCCGCGCCGCCATGGCTCCACCACTTGGGAACGACGTACACACATTCCGGTCGGAACTCAGACGCGCCGGGCACACCCGGCGTTCGGTGCTCGGTGGCCTCACCGCCCTCGGTGTGCTGGGCGCGGCGGGCTGCTCCCGGGTGGCCGAGGCGTCCGGCAAGGAGGGCGGCGACCTGCTCGACCGCCTCCGCGCGCAGGGCGTCGTACGGCTCGGGATCGCCGGTGAGGTCCCCTTCGGGTACATCGACAAGAACGGGCAACTCACCGGTGAGGCGCCCGAACTGGCCAAGGTGATCTTCAAGCGGCTCGGGGTGGACAGGGTCCAGCCGGTGCCCACCGAGTTCGGCTCGTTGATACCCGGGCTGAACTCGCAGCAGTTCGATGTCGTGGCGGCCGGGATGTACGTCAATCCGGAGCGCTGCCAGCAGGTGATCTTCGCCGATCCGGACTACCAGATGCTGGACTCGTTCATCGTGCGCAAGGGCAACCCGCTGGGGCTGCACTCCTACAAGGACGTCGTCGCGAAGAAGGCCAAGTTCGCCACCGGCACCGGATACGCGGAGATCGAGTACGCGGTCGGGGCCGGGTACAGGCAGAGCGACATCCTGATCGTCCCGGACCAGGTCGCCGGGCTGAACGCCGTCGAGGCCGGCCGCGTCGACGTCTTCGCCGGTACGGCGCTCACCACCCGCGAGGTCGTGAAGAAGTCGAGCAAGGCGGAAGCCACCGCGCCGTTCGCGCCGCTGGTCAAGGGCAAGCCGCACGTCGACGGCGGCGCGTTCGCGTTCCGGCCGACCGAGACGAAGCTGCGCGACGCGTTCAACGTGGAGCTGCGGAAGCTGAAGAAGAGCGGGGAGTTGTTCCGGATCCTTCGGCCCTTCGGCTTCACCAGGGCCGAGATGACCGACCTCACCGCGAAGGAGCTGTGCGGCGGATGACCTCGGGACTGTGGGAACTCGTACTCAACGGCGTCTGGACCACCGTCCAGTTGCTGGTGTTCAGCGCGCTGCTGGCCGCCGCGGTGTCCTTCGTCGTGGGCATCGCGCGCACGCACCGGCTGTGGATCGTGCGCTTCGTCGCCGGCTTCTACACCGAGGTGTTCCGCGGCACCTCGGCGCTGGTGATGATCTTCTGGGTGTTCTTCGTGCTGCCGGTCGCCTTCGGCTGGCAGCTGGTGCCGATGTGGGCGGGCACGCTGGCGCTCGGCCTGACGTACGGCGCGTACGGCTCGGAGATCGTGCGCGGCGCGCTGCAGTCGGTCGATCCGGCGCAGCAGGAGGGCGGTATCGCGCTCAGCTTCACCCCGGCCCAGCGGCTGCGGCTGATCCTGCTGCCGCAGGCGGTGCCGGAGATGATCCCGTCCTTCTGCAATCTGCTGGTCGAACTGCTCAAGGGCACCGCGCTGGTGTCGGTGATGGGCATGGGCGATCTGACGTTCAGCGCGAACCTGGTCCGGCTGGCGCTGCAGCAGAGCGCGGAGATCTACACGTACGTACTGCTGATCTACTTCGGGATCGCCTTCCTGATCACGCGGCTGATGCGCTCCCTGGAGAAGCGGCTGAAGGCGGGCATCGGCAAGGACGCCGGGACGTTCTCGGCGGCGCGTGAGTTCAAGCGCGCCCAGACGACCGGAGTAGGGGGGCGCGTCGCATGAAGTGGGACTGGAACGCCGTCAGCGAGTTCATGCCGCACTTCTGGGACGGGCTGCGGGTCACCCTGGAGGCCCTGGCCCTCGGTTCGCTGCTGTCCTTCAGCCTGGGCCTGGTGTGGACGCTGCTGATGCGGACGCCGAGCCGCCTGGTGCGCTGGCCGGTCGGGGTGCTCACGGAGTTCGTGCGCAACACCCCGCTGCTGGTGCAGCTGTTCTTCCTGTTCTACGTGCTGCCCGAGTGGAACGTGACCTTCTCCGCGCTGACCACCGGTGTCTTCGCGATCGGCCTGCACTACTCGACGTACACCATGCAGGTCTACCGGGCCGGTATCGAGGCGGTGCCCGCCGGCCAGTGGGAGGCGGCGACCGCGCTGAACCTGCCGCGGCGGCGGACCTGGACCGCGGTGATCCTGCCGCAGGCGATCCGCCGGGTGGTGCCCGCGCTCGGCAACTACGTGATCTCCATGCTCAAGGACACGCCGATGCTGATGACGATCACCGTGCTGGAGATGCTCGGCCAGGCCCGGCTCTTCTCCCAGCAGCACTTCCAGTTCACCGAGCCGGTCACCGTGATCGGTGTGGCCTTCATCCTCATCTCCTACCTGGCCTCCCTACTCCTGCGAGCCCTGGAGCGACGCCTTGTCCGTTGAGACCCGTCCGCAGCCCTCCCGTGCCGACGCCCAGCCCACCGAGCTGATCCGCCTGGAGAACGTCACCAAGCGGTTCGGCGCCAACACCGTGCTCGACCGGCTGGACTTCTCCGTGGACGCCGGCCGGCATGTGACCCTGATCGGCCCGTCCGGATCCGGCAAGACCACGATCCTCAGACTTCTGATGACCCTCACCAAGCCGGACGAGGGCACGATCACCGTCGACGGGGAGCAGCTGTTCCCGGCGCCGGAGAAGCAGGTCCGGGAGGTCCGGAAGAAGATCGGAATGGTGTTCCAGCAGTTCAACCTGTTCCCCAACATGAGCGTGCTGCGGAACATCACCGAGGCGCCGGTGCAGGTCCTCGGCATGTCCAGGGACGAGGCCGAGGAGCGCGCCCGGGAGCTGCTGGAGCTGGTGGGGCTGACCGACAAGTGCGACGCGAAGCCGACCCGGCTCTCCGGCGGACAGCAGCAGCGGGTGGCGATCGCCCGGGCGCTGGCGATGCGGCCGCAGGTGCTGCTGCTGGACGAGGTGACCTCCGCGCTCGACCCGGAGCTGGTCGCGGGCGTCCTCGACGTGCTCAGGGACATCGCCCGCAGCACGGACATCACCATGCTCTGTGTGACCCACGAGATGGGTTTCGCCCGCGACATCTCCGACCGGGTGCTGATGTTCGACGGCGGCCAGGTGATCGAATCGGGTTCCCCGGAGAAGATCTTCTCCGAGCCGGAGCAGGAGCGCACCCGGGAATTCCTCAGCGCGGTCCTGTGACCACGTCGTGTGGATCCGGAAGATGCCGAGGTCCGGCCGTTGGGTCATGACTTTGGCATATGCCAGAGGGTCTGCGCCGCAGTTGGGAGGGGTCCGGCGGGTGGAAGAATCTCGCCAAGCCCCTCTCCCTGCACCGGGTTTGCCCGTTATCGTGGTAACGATCCGCCGATCGGATCTCGCGGCACACACAGGCGAGCGAGCGCAGGGGGAACACCGTGGCGCTGATGAACGAGCCGACCGCCCCGTACCACTCGGCCCAGGACGCCCTGCGCGTCCTGGAGACCATAGCCCGCCACTCCGCCGGCGTCACCGACACCGAGCTGGCCCGCCGCACCGGCCTCGGCCCCGAGCGGCTCACCGCCCTGCTGCGCATGCTGCGCCGAGAGGGCTATGTCGAGCAGATCACCGACGGGGCGTACGTCACCGGCGACACCCTGCGCCGCCTCACCTCCGCGCACGACCGGGAGCGGGCGCTGCGCGAGAAGCTCCAGCACACCCTGGACCGGCTGCGCGACTCGGTCGGCGCGGCGGTCTACATGAGCCGGTACGTCGACGGCGAGGTCAAGGTCACCCAGTACGCCGCCGGGCCCGCCACCCCGGCGGTCAACGAGTGGGTCGACTTCCGCTACTCCGCCCACGCCACGGCGGTCGGCAAGAGCCTGCTCACCCAGCTCGACCACAACGCCCGCCGCGACCACCTCTCCCGGCACAAGATGGCCCGGCTCACCTCGCGCACCATCACCAGCGACAGGCTGCTGCTGTCCCGCCTGGAGTCCCAGCCGCCGACCGTGCCGGTCCTGGACCTGCAGGAGTACGCGATCGGCACGGTCTGCGCGGCGGTCCCGATCACGGCGGGCTCCTCGGTGGGCTGCCTGGCGCTGTCGCTTCCCGTGGAGCACGCGCACCGCCTGAAGCAGGCGGCGGACACGCTCAACCGGAACGCGGCACCGGTCCTGCTCTCGCTGGCCCTGTAGCTGGTCACGAGCACCCCTCAGGACCAGGTAGTATTTTCTTCGTCGCCAGCCGCGGAAGACGAAAACCGCGGCGGGTGGGAGTCATGCGCCGCTAGCTCAGTTGGTTAGAGCAGCTGACTCTTAATCAGCGGGTCCGGGGTTCGAGTCCCTGGCGGCGCACATGGACGAAGGGTCCTTCGCGAGAGCGAGGGGCCCTTCGGCGTCTTCGGCGGTCAGCCGCCGGTACGAGGTTTCGCCCGGTGGCCGCCACCACACCGGATCCGGGCACCCGTACCCCTCCCGCCGCAGCAGCGCCCGGTGGATCTTGTTGGTGGCCGTCACCGGCATCCGCTCCACCACCCGCACGAACCGGGGCGCCATCTTCGTCCCCAGATCCGGCTGGGCCGCCAGGAACTCCGTGAAGCCAGCCGGATCGAAGGACCCGGCGATGGTCGCCATCACCTGGTCCCCGGTCACCGGGTCCGGCACCGCATACACGGCGACGGCCACCGCGCCCTCGTACCGGGCGACGATGTTCTCGATCACCGCGGCGGCCAGGTTCTCCCCGTCGACCCGGATCCTGTCGTCGGTACGGCCCGCGAAGTACAGATAGCCGTCGGCGTCCCGGCAGAACAGATCACCGGTCCAGTACGCCCCGCCCCGGCGCCGCTCGGCCTCGGCGGCCGGATTCCTCCAGTAGCCCTCGAAGGGGCTGGGCCCCCGGTTCACCAGCTCGCCTATCGCCTGCTCCCCGTTGCGCAGCCGCCCGGCGGAGTCGAACAGGGCCGGCGGGCACTCGCGCCCGGTGTCCGGGTCGAGCACCGCCAGCCCCGGCCGGGCCGGTCCCACCGCGCCCTTCGGGGTGCCCGGTGCCCACTGGATCGCCGCGCCGCCCTCGGAAGAGCCGTACCCCTCCACCAGCCGGACCCCGAACCGCCGCTCGAAGGCGGCCGCGTCCACCGCGCCGGCCTCCGTGCCGAACCCGAGCCGCAGGGGGTTGTCGCGGTCGTCCGCACGCTCCTCGGTGGCGAGGACGTACTGGATCGCCCGGCCGACATAGGTGAAGTACGTCGCCCCGTACCGGCGCACATCGGCCAGGAACCCGGACGCCGAGAACCGCCGCCGCAGCGCGACCCCCGCCCCCGCCGCCAGCGCGGGCGCCCAGTCGGCGATCACCGCGTTGCCGTGGAACATCGGCATGCAGATGTAGTGCACGTCGTCCGCGCGCACCCCGAACTGCCTCACCAGCGCCTGTCCGGCCGCCGCCAGCCGGCCCTGGGAGCAGAGCGCGGCCTTGGGGGCACCGGTCGAGCCGGAGGTGAAGTACAGCAGCAGCCGGTCGGCGGGTGCGGCGCGGGACGGGTCGGGTACGGCACCGGCGTAGGGCGACAGGAGGGCGGCATACTCCGGGGAGTCCGTGACGAGGAGCCGCAGGCCGGGAAGGCCGAGCCCGGCCAGCAGGGGCAGGTGGGCCCGCTCGGTGACCAGGAGCGGGCACTCGGTGTGCAGGATGTCCCGGGCCAGTTCGGGTCCCCGGCGAGTGGGATTGATCCCGGCGACGGCCGCGCCGGCCAGGGCGGCGGCGCCGAGCCAGAGCGGGAACTCCTCGGTGTTGTCGAGGAGCACGCCGACATGCGGTACGGCGCCCGGGGGCAGCAGGTCGGCCAGCAGTGCCGCCCGTGCCGCGGCGCCGGCGGCCATCTCGTGCTGCGTCAGCGTGCGCCCCTCGCAGCTGAGCCCCGGCCGGTGGTCCCCCCACCGCGCCGCGACCAGCTCGGCGACCGTGCGTGTCATGGACTCCATGGAGCGGCACGGTAACTGACGTAGCGTCAGATGAGGAGGGTCACGGAAACATGCCGGCCGACTCCGAGAACATCGTGTGCGCCATGACCATGAAGCCGACGCAGAAGGTGATGGCCGCGCCGAGGAAGGCCACCCCGAAACCGGTGCCGACGGCCAGCCTGGCGGGCGCCGGCGGGCGGGCGGTGGCCCGCTGGGGCTGCTCGGGCAGATACCGCACGGTGACGTAGTCGCCTTCCACGACGGTCGCCGGGCCGTCCTCCTCCTCGAAGCGGACCGTGCGTCCCTCGCGGGTGGTGAACTCGTAGACGTGGTGCAGGGTCGTCCGCACGGAGGTGTCCCCGTGGCCCCCGCTGGTCGTCGTGTACATCCGCAGACAGCGCCCCTCGGCGGTCAGCCCGTGCGCCCAGGTCCTGCTGATCCGCCGGGCGCGGCGCATCAGCAGAAAGGCGGCGTACCCGAAGCCGGCGATCATGACGGTGGGTACGGCGTAGAAGAAGAGCTCGAACATGAGGTTCCCCCGAGGTCCGGTACGCCGCTCACTCGGTCGGCGTGCGAGGAACGTACCCGGCGGTAGGGGTGGCCGGCCTCAAGGGAACCTCAGTTTCGCTGCTGTGACAGAACGATCCTCAGAAGGTGACGTCCGAGCAGGCGTAGAACGCGTTGCCCGTGTCGGCGATCGTCCACACCGCGAGGATGACGTGGTGCCCGCTCAGCCCGGCCGGCAGGGTGCCGCTGTGGCTGAGGGTGGCCGGCGGGCGCCGGCCGTTGTACGGGACCGTCAGGAACGGGGTGAGGTTGAGGTCCGAGCGGGACAGGGCGTGGTTCTGGTTCCAGCCCTGCTTGGTGACGTAGTACTTGAAGTCGGTCGTGGCGTGCTGGGCGGTGAACTGCCAGCGGAAGGTGTAGGTCTGGCCACCCGTCACCCTGGTGGTGGGCCAGGCCCCGCCGGACGGGGTGGTCGGCGAGCTGAGCTGGGCGAACCGGCTCAGCCCGCCGTTGCAGATCTGGCCGTCGGCGGGCCCCGCGGCCGGGAATCCCTTGGGGCCCTCGACGCTCTGCGGCTCGTACTGGATGTCGCCGCAGCCCGTCACCGTGCCGTTGGCGCAGAGCTTCTGCCTGCTGATCGGGAGGTCGGTATAGCCGTGCCCGCTGGCGCCGCCGGTGGAGAGCGCGAACGCTCCGGCGGTCACCACGCCCAGCACGACCGCGGACAACCTGGTCCTGGTGTGCATACTGCCGCTCCTGGAGAACGTGGGGAGTTCGGTGAGCTGTGCAGGTAGGTCTAGACCAAGTGCCAGGTTATTGCCGCTAGTTGAACATGTCCATACCAATCACGGCCCGTGCCGGAGACCGTGCGGCAGGCCGGGCTACGCCGGCTCCCCGCGCCCCGCGCAGAAGGCGACCGTCAGGTCCCGCACCAGCATCTTCCGCTCGTAGTCGTCGAGTTCGACCAGACCGCGCCCGGTCAGCCGGGTCACGGTGTCCTCCACCGAGTCCACCACCGAGTCGAGCATGCCGGCCCGCTGCCCGGCGTCCAGCCGGGCGATCCAGCGCCGGTGCATCGCGGCGGCGACCTCCGCGGCGTACTCCACCTGGAGCGGCTGCACCGAGAACACCTCCAGGCCGACCGGCTCGGTCTCCTCCGCCACCAGCCGGGTCAGCGCGTCCCCGGCCGCCGTCACCCCGCCGTCCGTTCCGCCCGTCGGCTCCACCGGCACCCGCGCCAGCGCCGCCTCCACGCACTCGCGCAGATACGCCTCGTGGTCCTCGACGCCGAGCGTCGCCCGCGCGGTGTCCCGCATCCGCCACACCACCAGCACCGCCACCCTGAGCGGCACCCCGTCGGGATCCGCCGCCGGCATCGGCTCGCTGCGCCAGTGCCGCAGCCGCACATCGACCCGATGGCGCGGCAGCAGCGGGTTCACCCAGAGCAGCCCGGTGCGCCGTACCGTCCCCCGGTAGCGGCCGAACAGACCGAGCACCCAGGCCCGCCCGGTCCGCCCCCGGGTCAACCCGCCGAAGCCGAAGATCCCGAGCACGCTGGCCCCGGTGTACGCCGCCCACTGGGCCGGACCGAGCCCCGCGCCCAGGGACGCGGGCAGCCGCAGCACCTCCACCGCGGTCGGCGGGAGCAGCCCCGCCCACCAGGAGGTGGCCAGACAGCCGGTGACCCCGCACATCCCGGCCAGCGCCCCGGCCGCCCCCGGCAGCACCCGCGCCGGGCGCTCCACCAGGTCCGGGTCGATCTCCGGCAGCGGCCGGCGGCGCTCCGGCGCCGGGTGTTCTGCGCCCGGCTGCTCGCCGGTGTCCGGCCGGCGGGCCACCACGGCCGGCTTCAGCGGCACCTTCACCGGGTCCAGCGGCTCGGTCTCCTCGCGGTAGAGCAGATGGACGGGGATCTCCGTGGCCGTCCCGTTCTGGGTCAGCCGGTCCGTGCGCTCGCCCGGCTCCAGCCCCTCGGATTCGGGCGGTGTGTGTGATGTGGTCGTACTCATGCGTGTCTCCAGCCTCCGCGCCAGACGCGTGATGAACAGGGGATGGGGTGGATTCGTGATGAACAGGGATCGTGTGCCGGACAGGGATGGTGTGCCGGACAAGGATGGTGTGCTGGACAGGGCCCTTGGGGCCGGGGGCCGGCCGGGTCAGAGCCCCGTCGCGTGGTCGGGGGTCGTCTGCGCGAACAGCCGGCGCCAGGTCTCCGGTCCCGGGTAGCCGTCCGCCGCGCCGCCGCGCCAGCCCTGGGTGCGCTGGAAGGCCTCCACCGCGCGCCGGTCCGCCTCGCCCCAGCGGGGACCGGGACCGGTGGTGTAGAACCTGCCGAACCCTTTCTGCACCAGTCGACGGCCCAGCTGGGTGACGTACGTGTTCTCCGCGCCCGGGCGGAAGTAGCCCCGGCCCGGATAGCCGGGCACCCCGTGCGAGGCCGGGACCCCGCGCGAGACGGGCACCCCGTGCGCGGCGGACCGGCCCTGTCCTGCCGCCGCCGGGGCGATGTTCTTGCCCTTGCCGGAGACCAGCAGTTTCCAGGTGCGGGGGCCGGGCAGCCCGTCGGCGTTCCTGCCGGTCCAGCCCTGGGCCAGTTGGAAAGCCCGGGTGGCCCGCCGGTCCGCCTCCCCCCAGGCCGGGCCGGGGCCCCGGGTGTAGTACCGGGCGCCGCCCCTGGCGATCAGCATCCGGCCGAGCAGGGTGACGTACGTGTTGTGGGCACCCGGGCCGAAGTGGGCGGCGCCCGGATAGGGGACCTTCTTCTTGAGCGCGGCCGGCTGCGCGCCCGCGGTACCGGTGCTCAGGCCCTTGTAGCGGTAGGGAACGTACTTGTCGGCGTGGCTCCAGTAGGGATACGGAGTGGCCTGCCGGCGGGTGCGCGGGGGCGTCTGCTCGTAGACCGTGTAGTAGGTGTGCGTGTAGTCCGTCCAGCCGCCGAAGATCACCACATGAGAGCCTTTCTCGGGGTTGTCGGGATTGTGGTAGAGCAGGATGTCGCCGGGTTCGAGCTGCTCCTTGGTGATCTTCACGCCGAACTGGTCGAGGCTGCCCGTCCACTCGTTGTCCGGCAGGCCCCAGGCCATCGAGACATAGCCCGAGCAGTCCTGCCGGTAGCCGTCGCTCCAGTAGTCGGCCATGCTGTACGGCACCTTTGCGGTCACCCAGGTCTTGGCCCGTTTGATGATCTTGGTCCGGGTGGTGGCGGGGATCGCGGGGGTGCCCGGCTCCGCCGGTTTGCCCTCGGGACCGTGCAGCGGAGCCTTGGTGCCCTGGGGGGTGTCGGGCTCACCGCCGCCGGCGGCGTCGGCGCGCGCGTCGGCGGGGCGGCCGGGGGCGACGGCGGCGGCCGCCGGGCTGACCGCGCCGAGGACGGCGGACGCGGCGGCCACGGCCACGATTCCGCAGGCCGCCGGGCGGGCGCCGGAGCGGCCGGAGAACAGCCCGGGGCCGGCCCGGCGCTCCTGGACGCAGCCGGGGCAGTCGCAGTCGCGGGCGGGGGCGACTTCCTCGAACGCCGGAGCCGTCATGCGATCTACCTCACATTCGGAGGGGCTTTGTCCGTGAGTGTGCACGTTGATCAGTGTTCCAACTCTCCACCGGACCGCCACTTTGACGGTCCGAATGATGTACAAGCCCCTCCCGGCCACCGGCTGATCACCTGGGGGTGGTCATGGGCAGCCCCGAAGGTCAGGTAGAGTTATCTCCGTCAGCAGGCGCCGCTAGCTCAGTTGGTTAGAGCAGCTGACTCTTAATCAGCGGGTCCGGGGTTCGAGTCCCTGGCGGCGCACCGACCGGGAGGCCTCTCGCGAAAGCGGGGGGCCTTTCGCATGTCCGGAAATCACCCTTGTCCGGAACAGGGCCCTCCCCCCGACTGGCCGGATACCCTCTGGCCATGGCAGCCCGGGACCTCCAGGAGCGGATCAAGAAGCTGATCGTCGACCGACGGCTGCCCTCGGGTGCCCCGCTGCCGACCGAGCCCGAGCTGATGGAGTACCTCGGCGCGAGCCGGAACTCCGTGCGCGAGGCCCTGAAGGCGTTGCAGGCGATGGGGATCGTGGAGATCCGGCACGGGTTCGGGACGTACGTCGGCTCGATGTCGTTCGCACCCATGATCGAGGGCCTGGCCTTCCGCACGGTCGCCGGGCACTACCGCGGCGAGGACTCCCTGCTGCAGCTGCTGGAGCTGCGCGAGGCCGTGGAGACCGGGCTGGTCTCGCGGCTCGCCGGGCGGCTGCCCGAGGCGGATCTCGTTGAACTGGACGCCCTCGTGGACCGTATGGAACAGGAGGCCGCCGAGGGGGCGGGCCTCGCCGAGACCGACCGGGCCTTTCACGCCACCCTCTACCGGGGGCTGGACAACGTGTTGCTGAGCGAGGTGCTGGAGGCGTTCTGGGACGCCTTCCACCGGGTGCAGCGGGATCTCGTGGACGTGCCGCAGGACCCCAGGGTCACCTGCCGGCAGCACCGGGAGATCCTGGACGCGGTCCGGTCCGGCGACTCACTGCGGGCGGAGGAGGCCATAAGAGATCACTTCGGCAACATCCGAGTCCGCCTCTCCGCCACCGGCACACCCCGGCCGGCCGAGACCACCGGCGCGCCCCCGCCTCCCGAGCCCCACGCGCGCCACAATGAACGGGTTTGAGCGGTAAACACCGTGTTTCGCGTCTTGCGATCATGCAAAGCGCCGTAGAACCCTTGGTGTCCAAGCTGCTGCCGTTTGGCGGGAGTTGGGGGGAAGCAAACGGTTGCCGGACGGCGGGGAGGGGGCCCCGCCCATGAACCGACGCCGAGGGGGGCATCATGCAACCGGAAGGTCGCCGTCCCGTGTCTATGAGGTGGGGAAGACGTGGGGACTGCGAGCCACCACAGCGACAGAACACGCGGTGACCTGCGTGTGGGGGGAATGACTCATGACGTCGACGCCGAGGGGCGCCGGACAGAGCCACGTTCACGACGATCCGTCACAGACCACACAGCTGAGGGTGATCGGGCACCGGACGGGCCAGTTCCGCCGGATAAAGAAGAGCCTGCCGAGATACGACTACGAGCACTACAGCCGGCTCGCCGGCCCCCTCACCCAGCCCGACCCGGGCAAGCCCTACAAGGTGCAGTACCGGTCCCTGCTCTCGCAGGAGCCGCACCGCATCCGTGCCGCCCTCATGCTGGGCGCCGCCCCGATCCTCTCCCTGGTCCTGCTGTTCTGGCTGCTGCGGCCCGAGCACTGGACCGAACGGGACTATCCCGCCTACGACTTCCTGCCGGCGCTCGATGTCGTCATGCTCGTCTCGATCGGCCTGATCGAGTTCTTCCGCTGCATGAACGTGCTGTCCAACGCGCACGCCACGCTCGTCGCCCGCGACCCGGTCCCGGTGGTCCCGGAGACCGGCACCAGAGTCGCCTTCATCACCACCTTCGTGCCCGGCAAGGAGCCGCTGGAGATGGTGACGAAGACCCTGGAGGCGGCGGTGAAACTGCGTCACCGGGGCCTGCTGCACGTGTGGTTGCTGGACGAGGGCGACGACCCGGCCGTCAAGGAGGTCTGCGCCCGGCTCGGCGTGCACCACTTCACCCGCAAGGGCGTCGAGCGGTGGAACCAGCCCAAGGGCCCGCACCGCGCGAAGACCAAGCACGGCAACTACAACGCCTGGCTGGCGGCGCACGGCGACGACTACGACTTCTTCGCCTCGGTCGACACCGACCATGTGCCGCTGCCCAACTACCTGGAGCGGATGCTCGGTTACTTCCGCGACCCGGACGTCGGCTTCGTCATCGGCCCGCAGGTGTACGGCAACTACGACACCTTCGTCACCAAGGCCGCCGAGTCCCAGCAGTTCCTCTTCCACGCCCTGATCCAGCGCGCCGGCAACCGCTACGGCGCCCCGATGTTCGTGGGCACCTCCAACGCCGTACGCATCAGCGCCATCAAGCAGATCGGCGGCCTGTACGACTCCATCACCGAGGACATGGCGACGGGCTTCGAGATGCACCGCGCCAAGAACCCGGCGACGGGCCGGAAGTGGAAGTCGGTGTACACCCCGGACGTGCTCGCGGTCGGCGAGGGTCCGAACGCCTGGACGGACTTCTTCACCCAGCAGCTGCGCTGGTCCCGGGGCACGTACGAGACGATCCTCAAGCAGTACTGGAAGGGCCTGTTCACGCTGGGACCGGGCAAGCTCTTCAACTACACGATGATGATCATCTTCTATCCGATGTCCGCCCTCAACTGGATCCTCGCGGCGCTGAGTTGCGCGCTGTTCCTGGGCCTGGGCGCTTCAGGCGTGAACATCGACCCGACCGTGTGGCTGATGCTGTACGGCAACGCCTCCGCGCTCCAGATCGGCCTGTACATCTGGAACCGGCGGCACAATGTCTCCCCGCACGAGCCGGAGGGCTCCGGCGGTGTCGCGGGCATGGTGATGTCCGCCCTGTCCGCGCCGATCTACGCGCGCTCCCTCATGGACGCCGTACTGCGCCGCAAGAGCAGGTTCGTGGTCACGCCCAAGGGTGAATCGGCAAGCCCCGACACGTTGTTCGGGACGTTCCGGGTCCACTGGTTCTTCATCCTGGTCTTCGCCGGCTCGCTCGCCGCCGGCTTCGTGTTCGGGCACTCCCACCCCGCGATGATCACCTGGGCGTCCTTCGCCCTGCTGATCACCGCCTCGCCGATCTTCGCCTGGCGGTACACGCTGCGGCAGGAGCGGAAGAAGCCGCAGCCGGCGGCCACGGCGGTCCCCGAACCGCGGGACGCGGTGCCCGCGCCGTACGCGGCCCATCTGCCGCTCAAGCGGCCCACCTTGGCGGCCGGCGAACAGCACGGGGACCGGGGCGCGGACCGGAGCGGGGAGAACGAGCAGACCATGCAGATCGCCCTTGGCGGACTTGGGGGACGTAAGGAATGAAGGACCAGGCCGGCCGCCGTCGCGCCCGCAGGCTTGCGATCGGTACGGCGGTGGTACTCGCGCTGGCCGGGATGAACGGGCCGTGGCTCTATCGCTTCGGCACCGCGCAGTACCACCATTACAAGATCAACAGACCCGAGTACAAGGCCGAGAACGGCCACTGGGACATCATCGAGTTCCCTCCGGAGTACCGCCAGGACACCATCCACGCGGCGCTCCTGCACACCGGCAAGGTGCTGCTGGTGGCCGGCTCGGGCAACAACCAGGACAACTTCGACAAGAAGAAGTTCGACACCCGGATCTGGGACCCGGTCAAGGGCACGATCAAGAAGATCCCCACGCCCAGCGACCTGTTCTGCACCGGTCACACCCAGCTCGCCAACGGCAATCTGCTGATCGCGGGCGGCACCAAGCGGTACGAGAAGCTCAAGGGCGACGTCAAGAAGGCCGGCGGCGTCATGATTCTCTACAACGAGAACCCGGACAAGCCGATCACCCTGCCCGCGGGCACCAAGTTCACCGGCAAGCAGAACGGCAAGACGTTCGTCTCCCAGGACCCGGTGCTGGTCCCGCGCGCCACGAAGGTCTTCGACAGGACCGGCAGGTGGCTGCGGAACAACCCCGGTTACGGCCGTGTCTACGTCGAGGCGCAGCAGGAGGGCAGCCAGTACGAGACCGGCACCCAGGACAACTACCGGATCCAGGGCCTGACCGGCGCCGACGCGCGCAACACCTACGGCATCGCGCAGAAGCTCGCCCTCGACAAGAAGGACTTCGAGGGGATCAAGGACGCCTACGAGTTCGATCCGGTCGCCGAGCGGTACATCAAGGTCGACCCGATGAACGAGGCCCGCTGGTACCCGACGCTCACCACCCTGTCGGACGGCAAGATCCTCAGCGTGTCCGGCCTGGACGACATCGGCCAGCTGGTGCCGGGCAAGAACGAGGTCTTCGACCCGAAGACGAAGAAGTGGACGTACACGAAGACGGTCCGGCAGTTCCCGACGTATCCGGCGCTGTTCCTGATGCAGAACGGGAAGATCTTCTACTCGGGTTCGAACGCGGGCTACGGCCCGGACAACGTCGGCCGGGACCCCGGCATCTGGGACATCGACACCAACAAGTTCACCAAGCTGCCCGGGCTGAGCGACCCGAACATGATGGAGACCTCAGGGACCGTACTGCTGCCTCCGGCACAGAACGAGAAGTTCATGGTGATCGGCGGTGGCGGCGTCGGTGAGTCGAAACTGTCCAGCAAGAAGACCCGGCTGATCGACCTGAAGGCGAAGAACCCGCACTTCGTGGACGGTCCCGAGCTGGAGAAGGGCACGCGCTATCCGCAGTCCTCGATCCTGCCGGACGACACGGTGCTGGTCTCCGGCGGCTCGGAGGACTACCGGGGGCGCGGCGACTCCAACATCCTGCAGGCGCGGCTGTACCACCCCGACAGCAACAGCTTCACCCGGGTCGCCGATCCGCTGGTGGGCCGGAACTACCACTCCGGGTCGATCCTGCTGCCGGACGGGCGGGTGATGTTCTTCGGCTCCGACTCGCTGTACGGCGACAAGGCGAACACCAGGCCGGGGAAGTTCGAGCAGCGGATCGAGATCTACACCCCGCCGTATCTGTACCGGGACTCGCGGCCGACGCTGAGCGGTGGCCCGCAGACGATTGCCCGCGGTGCTTCGGGGACGTTCACGTCGGATCACGCGGCCGGCATCAAGAAGGTGCGGTTGATCCGGCCGAGTGCGTCCACGCATGTGACGGATGTGGATCAGCGGTCGATCGCGTTGGACTTCAAGACGTCCGGGAACAAGATCACGGTGACCGTCCCGAAGAACCGGGACCTGGTCACCTCCGGGTGGTACATGCTGTTCGTGGACGATGACCAGGGGACGCCGAGCAAGGCTCAATGGGTCAGGGTTCCGTAGGGATCACTTGCTGTTCTCGGCCAGGGCGAGTGCATAACTCGCCCACCACTCCCCCGCCTTCGGGCCCCCCTTGCACGTCCCGTCCGACTCCCCGGGCCGCTTGACCCACAGATAGGCGTCCACCAGGGGGTCGGCGGTCTTCGTCGTCGGGGTCTCGCCCAGGGCCCGGCCCGGCGGGTTGCACCAGCGCTGGGCCGGGTCGCCGGACGTGTAGGGGCCGTTGCCGTTGCGGCTCGTGTCGATGACGAAGTGCTTGTTGCCGACCTTCGCCGAGAGCTGCTTGCCGTAGGCGATGGAGTCCTCGGTGGAGTAGAAGTTGGAGACGTTGACGGAGAAGCCGTCGGCCTGGTCGATGCCGGCCCGCTGGAGGGGCTGGAAGATCTGGTCGGGGCGGCCCCAGCCGGCGTTGCCCGCGTCCAGGTAGACCTTGGTGTTCTTCAGCGCCTTGAGCCGGGCGATCGCGCCCTTGAGAAGGTCGTAGCGCTCCTCGTGGAACTGGGCCGGGGTGCAGCCGTCCACGAGGTGGAGTACGGCGTCCGGTTCCAGGATCACCATGGCGGGACGGTCCTCGATGCCCCGGGCCACGGCGTCGATCCAGGCGCGGTAGGCGTTGCCGTCGGCGGCGCCGCCCTGGGAGTACTGGCCGCAGTCGCGGTGCGGGATGTCGTAGAGGACGAGCAGGGCCGTGCGGTCGGACTTCGCGGCGGCCTCGGTGAAGCCGCGCGCCTCCTTCTCCGGGTTCTCCGGACCGATCCACTCCCCCACCGGCTGCTCGGCGATCTTGCGGATCTGCGTGGCCTCGGCCTTCTTGCCGGACTTCTCGTAGGCGGCGAGCTGCCGGGCCGCGGTGCCGTCCGGGTTCACCCAGAACGGATCGGCGGCCTTGGGCTGTTGGGTGATCCGGTCCCCCGGGTCACCGTTCTTGTCCCCGCCGCCGGAGGAGCATCCGGCGAGCAGCAGTGCCGCCCCCAGCACCACCGACGCCGACGCCCGCGCGGAAGAACGGGCCCCCCTGCTGTCGTACATGCGATTCCCCCCTGGGCGCACTGGTCCGGGTGTCCAATCGTGGCATATCCGCCCGGTCCGTCACGAGGTCGCGAGGTCGCACGGCGGGGCGTACGGGTCGGGACGTACGGGGGTCAGCGGGCGGTTCCGGTGAGGTACGCGGAGACCACGACGTTGGCCGTGTAGCTGTGGGTGTCGCGGTCGAACGGGCCGCCGCAGGTGATCAGGCGCAGCTCGGCGCGACCGGGCCGGTGCGGGCCGTAGGCCTGGCGGGCGTCGAAGGCGGCGCGGGGCAGGACGCGTACGTCGTCGATGACGAACTGGGCGACCTTGCCGTCCGAGCGGACCACCCGGACCGTCTCGCCGGGCTTGAGGGTGCTGAGCCGGTAGAAGACCGCGGGCCGGGTCTCCGTGTCGACGTGCCCGACCAGGAGCGCCGCGCCCCTCGCGCCGGGTGCGGTGCCGGCGCCGTACCAGCCGACCACGCCCGGCTGGTCGAACGGGGGCGGGTCGACGGCGCCCCGTGCGTCCAGGCCCCGGCTCACCACCGGTGCCTGGACACCCAGTTGGGGGATGTCGACGCGCTGGGGCACGGCGTCCGCCCCGAGCGGCTGGGCCGGGCTGGGCAGCGGGGTGGACTGGGCGGGTGCGAGGCCGAACAGGTTCCCTGTCGTGGGGCCGTCCGTGGTGTGCGGTACGCCGGTCAGCCCACGCCCCCACAGCCACAGCCCGAACAGCAGCACTGCCCAGGTCAGGCAGGTGATGAGCCGCTCGGTGCCGGTGGTGCGCCCGCGGTCGTCGGACATGGTCCGCGCTCAACGGGTGCCGCGGCCGCGGCGGGTACGCAGCCCGACGGCGACCGCCGCGATCCCTGCGAGGGCCAGACCGGTCACCGCCTGACCGGTGTCGGGGCCGGAGTCGGTGGTGGCCACCGTGGCGAAGTGAGCGGTGCCGCCGCCGCCCGCGGGGACGGGGGCGACGGGCGAGGCGGCGCCACCGAACAGGCGGCCGGGGTCCGGGTACTGTCCGGCTGGCTGGTGGGGCGCCGTCCCCCTGTCGACCACCGTGATCCTGCCGCTGATCACGAAGTCGGCGCAGGTGATCCTGACGTCGTAGACGCCCGCCCTGAGGGAGGAGCGGACGCGGGTCTCGCCGGACAGGGTGCCCTGGTCGCCGGTCAGCCGGGCGTCGGTGACGAACGCGTCCGAGACGGCGGTGCCCTGCGGCCCGGAGCAGCCGCGGACCCGCACGGAGACGTCGGTGCCGGGTCCGGGGGCCGCAGGCGTCACGGAGACCGAGCCTCCGTCGGCCGCGTGGGCCGCCGGGGCGAACGCGGAGACGGCCAGGATTCCGGTACAGAGAGTGAGGCGTAGTGAGCCCATCGTGAACCTCCAGTTACCAGGAGGCTCCCCCGCGCCGGGCGTCTCCGCATCCTCGGGAGGCGCCCGATTGCTCCGAACGGGTGGATGAAGGTTTGGAGACCCGGGTCAGGACCGCTTGGCAGCGGGTCAGACGAGGTCGACCAGGTCCGCGATGGAGTCGACGACCTGCGAGGGTCGGAAGGGGTAGCGGTCGACGTCGTCGGGCTGGGTGACGCCGGACAGCACCAGGAAGGTGCGCATTCCGGCCTCCAGGCCCGCGAGGACGTCGGTGTCCATGCGGTCGCCGATCATCGCGGAGTTCTCGGAGTGGGCCCCGATGGCGTTGAGCCCGGCGCGCATCATCAGCGGGTTGGGCTTGCCCACGAAGTACGGCTTCTTGCCGGTCGCGGCGGTGATCAGGGCGGCGACCGAGCCGGTGGCGGGCAGGTCGCCCTCGGTGGACGGGCCGACGTTGTCCGGGTTGGTGGCGATGAACCGGGCGCCGTCGTTGATCAGCCGCACGGCCTTGGTCAGGGCCTCGAAGGAGTAGGTGCGGGTCTCGCCGAGGATGACGAAGTCGGGGGCGTGGTCGGTCAGGATGTAGCCGATGTCGTGCAGCGCCGTGGTCAGACCGGCCTCGCCGATGACATAGGCGCTGCCGCCGGGCCGCTGGTCGTTCAGGAACTGGGCGGTGGCGAGCGCCGAGGTCCAGATGTTCTCCACCGGCACCTCCAGGCCCATGCGGTTCAGCCGGGCGTGCAGATCGCGGGCGGTGTAGATGGAGTTGTTGGTGAGCACCAGGAAGGGCCGCCCCGACTCGCGCAGCTTCTTCAGGAAGGCGTCGGCGCCGGGGATCGGGACACCCTCGTGGATCAGGACTCCGTCCATGTCGGTGAGCCACGACTCGATCGGCTTGCGGTCTGCCATGTTGTGCGTCTCCTGGCGTGCGTACGGTCAAGAAAGGCGGGGGCGCCGGAACCACGGCGTACCGACGCCCCAAGCCTAATCAGCGTGGCCTGATCTCGACCCGGCCGTACGGCGGCCGATCGGCTCGGCTTCCGGTTGCGGACTTCCGGTCCTCGCCATGAGAACGCTCACCGTTCTCCCGTGAGCAGGGTCGGCAGGTCGGCGACGGAGTCGAGGACGTGCGTGGCGCCGGCGGCACGGAACTCCTCGTCCCCGTGGGCCCCGGTGCGCACGCCGGCGACCAGGCCCGCGCCCGCGCGCACCCCGCTGAGCACGTCGTAGGAGGTGTCCCCGACGACGGCGACCTGGCGTACGTCCTCGGCGGCCTTGGTGCGGAGGAAGGCCGCCAGGACCATGTCCGGGTACGGCCGCCCGCGTCCGCCGGCGTCGGCCGGGCACAGAGTGAGCGGGACGAGGTCCCGCCAGCCGAGGGCGTCGAGGACGGCGTCCTGGGTGACCCGCGCGAAGCCGGTGGTCAGGACGACGGTACGGCCGCTGCCGGCCAGCTCCTCGATGGCCTCCCGCGCTCCCGGCACCGGGGCGATCAGGCCGCCGTCGACCAGATCGCCGTACGCCTTCTCGAAGGCGGTGTTGGCGCGCTGGGCGCGGTCCTCGGCGCCGAACAGGTGCCGGAAGACGGCGATCTTGGACTCGCCCATGGTGGCGCGGACGTGGGCGAGCTGCTCGGCGTGCTCGGCCGAGCCCGGTTCGACGCCGAGCTCGGTGGCCGCCGCCTCGAAGGCGCGCTCGACCAGTCCGCCGTCGGCGACGGTCGTACCCGCCATGTCCAGGACGACGAGACGGATGTCCGGGGGGATGTCGGTCATGGGGGTGCTCACCAGCCCAGTTCGTTCGCCGTGGTCTCGGCGATCGCGGGGGCGCAGGTCATGCCGCGCCCGCCGGGCCCGGTGACCAGCCACACCCCCTCGCGCACCTGCCGGCGGTACACCACCCGGCCGGGTTCGGTGCACTGCGCGTACACACCGGCCCAGCGGCGGCGGATGCGCGGCAGCGGCCGGCCGAGCAGGGACTCGACGACCCCGGTCAGGTGCTCGTAGGGCTCTTCGACGGTGTCGAAGGCGAAGGGATGCTCGTACTCGTGGGTGTCGCCGATGGTCAGGCCGCCGTCGGCGCGCTGCACCATGAGCAGCTGCATCCTGTGCGTGGCCGCGGTCTGCGGCTGCGGCCGGCGGGCGTTGAGCTCGTCCAGCGCCGGGGAGGCGTAGGCCGGGTAGTAACGGAAGCTGTCGGCGTCGGCGACGGAGGTCGGCAGCGGCTCGCCCAGCGGGTCGGTCTGCATCATCTGCAGCCGGACCCGGCGCACGGGGAGGTCCGGCCCCGCGAGTTCGCGGACCAGTCCGCCGAGCCAGGCGCCGGTGCACAGGACGGCCGTGTCGGCGCGGTGCACGTCCCCGTGGTCGTCCCGGACGGTGCCGGCGCCCACGACCTCGCGCACCTCCCGGCCGGGCAGGAAGGTGTAGTTCGGGGACTTCGACAGCTCGGCGCGCAGGGCGAGCTGGGCGGTGCGCGGCTCGACGGCCGCGTCCCGCTCGCAGTGCAGGGCGGCGGTGAAGTCGCCCCGCAGGGCGGGGTTGAGGGCGCGGGCCGCGCTCGGGCTGAGGAGCTTGTAACCGCGGGCTGCGGCGTCCGCGCGGGCCGCGGCGGCCTCGGCGACGGCAAGCTCCAGGGGGCCGCGGACGGGGGTCAGGGACCCGTTCGCCCGGAAGCCCAGCGCCGGCACCCGTGCGCCGATCCCTTCCCACAGCTCCCGCGCCCGCAGCGCGGTCTCCAGCTCTTCTCCGGCGGCGCGGCCACTGACCCAGATCTGCCCGAAGTTGCGCAGCGATGCGCCGCGCGCCTCGGCCTCGCGCTCGATCTGGACGACCTGGTGGCCGCGCTGCACCGCATGCCAGGCGTGCATGGTGCCCACCACACCTGCTCCGACGACTGTCACTTTCACGACGGCGACGCTCCTCGGGATCGGGCAACCGGAGACATCCGGCTGACAACGAGAGCGTGAACCACGCATCGCATTTGGGCTAGACCCGTTATCTTTCCGTGATATCGATGTGGTCGCCGATGGGTGGGTTCCTCAGCCTTTGAGATGCGTCGTGAAGGAGAACCGGTCCCCCCGGTACAGCGAGCGCACGCGCTCCAGGGGCCGGCCGTCGGTGTCCCGGGAGACGCGGTGGATCAGCAGCATCGGCAGGGCGGGCGGGGTGCCGATGAGCAGGGCCTCGCGGGGCGTGGCCAGCACGGTCTCGATGCGCTCGTCGGCGTCGCCGAAGGAGATGCCCTGGCTGGTGAGATACCCGTAGAAGGAGGAGTCGGGGTCGAAGTCGCTGTCCAGCCGGGGCACCCGCTCGACGGCGACGTACGTGCTCTCCAGGCCGACCCGCTCCTCGTCGGCGAGCAGCAGGCGCTCCAGGTGCCAGACGGGTTCGCCCCGGGTGAGCCCGGTCTCGGCGGCGAGGGCGTCCGGGCAGGGGAAGCGGTCCAGGGTGACGAGCGCACGACCGGGCGTACGGCCCTGCCGGCGCACACCCTCGGTGTAGCTCGCGAGCGACAGCGGCTGGGCGAGCTTGGGTCCGGCGACGACGGTTCCCCGCCCCTTCCGCCGCAGCCGCCCTTCCAGCACCAGCTCCCGTACGGCCTGCCGTACGGTCTCCCGGGCGACGTCGTAGCGCTCGGCGAGGTCCCGCTCGGTGGGGATGACGCCGTCCTCCCCCAGCTCCTCCAGCAGCGCGGCGATCCGTGCCTTCACCGCGTAGTACTTGGGGATACGCCCGTGCTCGGGGATGCCGGAGCGGACGGGGGCGCCGGGGGCCTGGTCGTTCGGGTAGTCCACGCAGTGATCGTCGCAGACGGGAAGGGTGTGCCCGCGGTACGGCCCCCCGGCTCAGCGGCGTCTGCGGGCCAGCAGCAACGCGCCGCCGGCCACCCCGAGGAGCGCGGCGGTGGCCGCGAGCACCCCGTGGGCGAGGCGGGACCCGGTCCGCGCCAGCTCACTCGCGTCCTCCCCGCCGTCCTCCGCCACGGCGGCGTACGGCAGGTCGGGGTCGGCGGTGGGAGCGACTGGGGTTTCGGTGCCGTTGCCGTTGCCGGGTGTGGCCCGCGGGCTGCCGGACGCGCTGGGTGCCACCCCGCCGCCGTCCTGGGTGGCGTCCGGAGCCGGGTCCTGCGTGGGGTCCGGAGCCGGCGACACGTACTCCCCGATCCCGAACCGGTAGGCGTTGGACTCGCCGACCCAGTCCCCGTCGTCGCCCCGGCGCTGGACGACGGCGGCGTTGGCGGTGACCTGGTCGGAGGCGGTGCCGGAAGGGAACACGAGTCTGAGCTTGACACTGACGGTCCTGCCGGGCGGTACGGCGAACCCGTTGAACCCGGCGCCGTCCAGCACGCCGACCAGCTCCTGCTCGTCGGTGCTCTCGAACGTCACCGGCCGGGCCTTGGGGCCGTCGTAGAACTCCAGCTTCGGCTGGTCCGGCCTCAGCTCGTGCTTGTCGTCGACGAGGACGATCACCGGGTGGACGCCGGAGCAGCTGTGGCTGGTGGTGTTGGTGAGGTCGATGTACCAGGTGCCGTATCCGCCGCCCGCCTCGTAGGAGGGCGGGCCGCCCCGGATCCGGGCGGCGAGCGGAAAGGCCCGCGGATCGCCGCCGACGCAGGCCGGGGGCGGGTCGGCGAGGGCGGCGGCGGGCGCCGCGGGGCCGACCACCCAGGCGGAGGCGGAGGCCGCGGCCGCGGTGAGGCAGAGGGACAGAGGTGTGAATGGTCGCATAAACACATGACCATGCCGGTCAGATGGACACACCTACGGCCGCCACACCGGTACGGGCCGCGAAGTCCGCTCGATCGGCGGGGTAACACTTGAACGGGCCTGCGTACCCTGCCCGACAGCACTGAGGAGCATGCAGCATGAAGATCGCGACGTCCCAGAAGATCACCACGTTCCTGATGTTCGAGGGCAACGCCGAGGACGCGATGACCTTCTACACCTCGCTCTTCGACGACGCCGAGGTCGTCAACGTCAGCCGCTACGGGGCCGACGGCGCCGGCAAGGAGGGGAGCGTGCAGCACGCCACGTTCTCGCTCGCCGGTCAGCAGTTCATGTGCATCGACAGCCCCGCACACCACGACTTCACCTTCACGCCCGCGATCTCCCTGTTCGTGCAGTGTGAGAACGAGGCCGAGATCGACCGGCTCCACGCCGCCCTCACCGAACAGGGCACGGAACTCATGCCTCTGGGCAACTACGGTTTCAGCGCCAAGTTCGCCTGGCTCAACGACCGCTTCGGCGTGTCCTGGCAACTGAACCTGCCGGCATGACCTGAGTTCCCCGCGCACCTTCAGGGCGCTCCGGCCACAGCACAGCGCAGCGCCCCGTCACACATCCCCCCGCCCGAACACCGGCGCCAACAGCAACTGTGCGGCCCCCTCGGCCACCACCCGCTCCCCCCGCGGAGCGACCCGTACGGAACTCCCACGCACCCCCTCCCGCCGAGCCCGGGCATCGAGCACCTCCCCGACTCCCCGCACAAAACCCTCCGGCGCCCCCGCGATCGTCCGCCCTCCGAGCAGCACCACATCGATGTCCAACAGCCCGACCAGATTCGCCGCCGCCACCCCGAGCACACGCGCCGCCTCCCCGGCCTCCCCGCGCCCCACCGCCGCCAGGCACAGCGCCTCCACGCACCCCCGGTTCCCGCACTCGCACAGCGGCCCGTCCAACTGGATCACCTGGTGCCCGAACTCCCCGGCCCCGGTCCGCGCCCCCCGATGCACACGCCCACCGATCACCAACCCGGCCCCGAGCCCCGTACCGAGATGCAGATACGCGAAGGAGCCGGCCTCACCCCCCTCACCCCCGACCGACAACCCGAGCGCCGCCGCATTGGTGTCCTTGTCCACCACCACCGGCACCCCCAACCGCTCCCCGAGCGCGTCCCGCAAGGGAAACCCGTCCCACTCGGGAAAGCCGGTCACCCGGTGCAGCACCCCCCGCGCATGATCGAGCGGCCCTGGAAGCGCCACCCCCACCCCGAGCAGCGACCCGGCCCCGGCCGACCCCTCCCCGGCCGATCCTTCCCCGGTCGGCCCTTCCTCGCCCGGCCCTCCCTCGCCCGGAAACGCGCCCAGCACCTCCCGCACCACCCCCGTCACCGCATCCCCGACGACCGCCAGCACAGCCTCCGCCCCGGCCCCCAGATCCAGCTCGGCCCGCCGCTCCCCGACCACGGCCCCGTCCAGATCGACCAGCACCACCCGCAACTCGTCCCGGTCCAGATGCACCCCCACCGCATGCCCCGCCTCCGGCACCAGCCGCAGCACGGTCCGCGGCTTGCCCCCCGTCGACGCCCGCCGCCCGGCCTCCGCCGCGAAGCCCTCCTCCCGCAGCCGCGCGGTGATCTTGCTGACGGCCTGCGGGGTCAGCCCGGTCCGCTCGGCCAGTTCGAGCCGGCTGATCCCCTCCGCCCCGGCGTCCCGCAGCAGCCCCAGCACCAGCGCCGTGTTGTGCGACCGCACCGCGACGAGGTTCGCCCCCACCGGACCGCCGCCGCCCGCCGACACACCGCTCGCCGTCCTCGTCCTGTTCACGCCACCCATTGTCCCCACCACTTGCACTTTGGCAACAGCGTTGCGAAAGTAGCTCCATGGGATCCATGACAGGGCGCACGACCGCCACCCCCCTCCGCGTCGGCCTGATCGGCTACGGCCTCGCCGGCTCCGTCTTCCACGCCCCGCTGATCGCCGCCACCGAGGGCCTCGCCCTGGACACCGTGGTCACCTCCAACCCGGAGCGGCAGCAGCAGGCCCGCGCCGAGTTCCCGGACGTGACGCTCGCCGCCGGCCCCGAGGAGCTGTTCGACCGTGCGGACGAGCTGGACCTGGTCGTCATCGCCTCCCCGAACAAGACGCACGTCCCGCTCGCCTCCGCCGCCCTGAAGGCGGGCCTGCCGGTCGTCGTCGACAAGCCGGTGGCCGGCACCGCGGCCGAGGCCCGCGACCTCGCCGCCCTCGCCGAGGAGCGCGGCCTGCTCCTGTCCGTCTTCCAGAACCGCCGCTGGGACAACGACTTCCTGACGCTCCGCAAGCTGATCAGCCAGGGCGACCTGGGTGACGTATGGCGCTTCGAGTCCCGCTTCGAGCGCTGGCGCCCCCTGCCCAAGGGCGGCTGGCGCGAGTCCGGCGACCCGGCAGAGATCGGAGGTCTGCTCTACGACCTCGGCAGCCATGTCGTCGACCAGGCCCTGGTCCTCTTCGGCCCGGTCACCGAGGTGTACGCCGAGACGGACATCCGCCGTCCCGGCGCCGAGACCGACGACGACACCTTCATCGCGCTCACGCACGCGAGCGGCGTCCGCTCCCACCTCCACGTCTCCGCGACCGCCGCCCAGCTCGGCCCCCGCTTCCGGGTGCTGGGCTCGCAGGCGGGCTATGTGAAGTACGGCCTCGACCCGCAGGAGGCGGCCCTGCGCGAGGGCCTGCGCCCAGGCCCCCAGTGGGGTGCGGAACCGGAGTCCCTGTACGGCCGTATCGGCGCCGGAGAGTCCCCGCTGACCGGCGGCGGCACCCCCGTACCGACGCTCCCCGGCGACTACCCCGCCTACTACACGGCCGTCGCCCGCGCCCTGACCGGCGTCGGCCCCAACCCGGTGACCGCCCTGGAGGCGGCCGCCGCCCTCGACGTACTGGAAGCGGCCCGCAAGTCGGCCACGGACAAGGTGACGGTGACCCTCTGATGCCACACCAGCAGCAACACCCGCAGCACCACCCGCAGATCACGCCCAGGACCACCCCCGAACTCACGCCGTCGGTGGAGGAGTTGGAGGCGCAGGAACGCCGCCTGGTCTTCCCGCAGTTCAGCTACGACGACGCCTGGGCCCTCGGCTCCCTGCTGGTCGAACTGGCCCGGGAGCGCCAGGCCCCGGTCGCCATCGACATCCACCGCGCCGGCCAGCAGCTCTTCCACGCGGCCCTGCCGGGCTCCACCCCCGACAACGACTCCTGGATCGCCCGCAAGCGCCGGGTCGTGGAGCGCTACGGCGCCTCCTCCTACCTGGTCGGCGCCCGCTTCCGCGCCAAGGGCACGACGTTCGAGGACTCCTCCCGCCTCGACCCCGACACCTACGCGGCCCACGGCGGCTCGTTCCCGATCAACGTCGAGAACGTGGGCGTCATCGGCGCGGTGACCGTCTCCGGCCTGCCCCAGCTCCAGGACCACAGGTTCGTGGTGGAGGCGCTGGAACAGTTCCTGAAGGTGTGACACCCACCGGGATTACGTGAGCGATCCCTCCGGTTGGGAATGGCTGCAGACGTGATGATCACGGCCCTACCCGGAGGGACAGCCCCATGAGCACCGTGAGCACCTTGAAGGACAGGATCGGCCGGTACGGCATCTGGAGCGTCGGCCTGCGCACGGAGGATCCCTCCCGGCGCGGCGAACTGGGCGAGGCAGCGGCCGAGTTGGAGGCGCTCGGTTTCGGCGCCGCCTGGCTGGGCGGCAGCAGCGCCGCCCCGCACGCCGTACCCCTCCTGGAGGCGACCGACCGGCTCACCGTCGGCACCAGCATCCAGAGCATCTGGCAGTACGACGCCGAGTCGAGCGCCGCGGCCTTCACCGAGGTGGACTCGGCCCACCCCGGCCGCTTCGTGCTCGGCCTCGGCGTGAGCCACGCCAAGCTCGCCGACCAGTACCGCCGGCCGTACTCGGCCCTCGTCGCCTATCTCGACGCCCTGGACAGGGGCGGGGTGCCCGCCGACCGACGGGTGCTGGCCGCCCTCGGCCCGAAGACCCTGGAGCTGGCCCGCGACCGGGCGGCGGGCGCGGTGCCGTACCTGGTCACGCCCGAGCACACCGCGCGCGCCCGCGAGATCCTCGGCGCCGGCCCGCTGCTCGCCCCGGAGCTGAAGGTGGTCCTGGAGACCGACCCGTCCCGCGCCCGCTCCCTCGCCCGCGACACCCTGGCGATGTACCTCGCGCTGCCGAACTACACCAACAACTTCCTCCGGCACGGCTTTTCCGAGGACGACCTGACCGGTGGCGGCAGCGACCGCCTGGTCGACGCGGTCTTCGACTGGGGCGACGACAGCCGCATCCGGGAACGGATCCACACCTTCCACGAGGCGGGCGCGGACCACGTGGCCCTCCAGGTGGTGGCAGGCGGCGACAGGGACACCCTCCCGAGGGAACAATGGCGCCGCCTGGCTTCTCTGCTGGGGTGAGCTCAGGCGCCCCAAAGGGGCGCGAGGAACTGCGCGAAAAACCACGGACGACCCGCACCCGCCGAACTCGCGCAGTCCTCACCCCCTTAGGCGTCCTTGAGCTCCTGCCGCTGCCGCCCGAGCCCAGGAATCTCCAGCTCGACCACGTCCCCGGCCCGCAGATAGGGCTTCGGCTCGGGCCGCCCCATGGCCACCCCCGCCGGCGTCCCCGTGTTGATGACGTCCCCGGGATACAGCGTCATGAACTGGCTGACATACCGCACGACCTCTGCCACGGGAAAGATCTGCTCGGCCGTCGTACCGTCCTGCTTCAACTCCCCGTTGACCCACAGTTTCAGCGACAGGTCCTGCGGGTCGGCGACCTCGTCGGCCGTCACCAGCCACGGCCCCAGCGGATTGAACGTCTCGCAGTTCTTGCCCTTGTCCCAGGTGCCACCGCGCTCGATCTGGAACTCCCGCTCGGACACGTCATGGGCCACCGCGTACCCCGCGACGTGCGCGAGCGCCTCCTCGGCCGACGACAGATAACGGGCCGTACGTCCGATGACGACGGCCAGCTCCACCTCCCAGTCGGTCTTGGCCGATCCCCTCGGGACGAGCACCGTGTCGTTCGGTCCGACCACCGTGTCCGGCGCCTTGAAGAAGACCACCGGTTCGGCGGGCGGTTCGGCGCCGGTCTCGCGGGCGTGGTCGTGGTAGTTGAGCCCGATGCACACGATCTTCCCGATGCGGCCGAGCGGCGGCCCGATGCGGAGCCCCGTCGCGTCCAGCGCGGGCAGCTCACCGGATGCGGCCACCGCCCGTATCCGGTCGAGCGCGGCCTCGTCGGCGAGCAGCGCGCCGTCGATGTCGTCCACGATGCCCGACAGGTCCCGCAGGGTCCCCTCGGCGTCGAGCAGCGCGGGCCGCTCGGCCCCTGCCGTACCGACTCGCAGCAGCTTCATGGTCACAATCTCCCTCGATCGCGGACGCCCGGACCGATGGGTGCAGCCATCGGAGGACTGGTCGATCCTCCGATCGGGCGGTCCAGTCCGCAAGACCTTGTTCACGTACTGGACCGTAACCGTGCCTGCTACCGGTACAGCGCGGCCCGCTCCATCGCGGTCCAGGCCGTGCTGGTGACGACGTACAGCGCGGCGGCCAGCGGTACGACCGCCACGGTGACGAGCGTGAAGAAGGACATGAACGGCATGACCCTGTTGACCGCGCCGAGCCCCGGCACCTGCTCGCCGCCCCCGGCGCCCACCGCACCCGCCGCGAGGGGATGGGCGGCCATCATCCGCTTGGTGCGCCGGTAGTTGAAGGCGGCGACGGCCGCGACGAGAACGAAGAGCCCGAGATAGACCAGCCCTGCCGGCCCGAACACCCCGCCGGCGGCGAGGGCGTCGGCCCAGCGACCGCCCAGCGGCGCCGCGAACAGCCGGTGGCCGAGCAGCCCGTTGCTCGCACCGCCGATCGTGGAGCTGGAGAAGAGGTGGTAGAGCAGGAAGAAGGCGGGCAGCTGGAGCAGGCTGGGCAGACAGCCGGACAGCGGTGACACCTGTTCCTCGGCGTGCAGTTCGAGCACCGCCTGCTGCAGCCGCTTCGGATCCTTGGCGTGCTTCTCGCGCAGTTCGGCGATGCGGGGCTGGAGTTCGGCGCGGGCGCGCTGGCCGCGGGCGGCGGCGCGGGACAGCGGGTGGACGAGGAGTCGTACGAGCGCGGTGAACAGGACGATCGCGGCGGCGGCCGCGGAGGCGTGGAAGAGCGGCTGAAGCAGGTCGGCGAGCTGCTCGACCAGGCGGGCGAAGACGGAGAAGACGGACATGGGTGAGCCCTCCGGGGGGTCTCGTCGTGCCGGAAGTGAACAGAGCGGCAGGACGACCCGCGCGGGGTCACGCATACGAACACGCTGGCAAAGGAGAGACGTGCCCTACGCGGCGGTCGCCGGAAGGGCGTGCCCGGGTGCCCGGGGCCGGCGCCGGCCGGGTGCGTCGGGATCGCGCTGTGGCAGGAAGGCCGTACGCCGGGCCCGGTCGCGGATCGCCGTACGCACCCGGGTGGGCGGGACGGCGGGCGCGCAGCGGGCGGCGATCAGCGCGCACGCGGTGAACGCGGCCCCGGCCGCCGCGGTCGCGGCGAGCGCCACGGTCGCGGAGAGATTGCCGGTGTCGAGCAGCATGAGCGGCAGCAGCAGAAGCAGCAGCGGGGCGAGCGCACGCGACCGCGCGAGACTGCGGATCACTTGACTCCCCCTTCCCACGCTCTCAACCTCCGGTGCCTGTTTGCCCTTTATACAGGTAGAGCCGAACACAGGCAGAGCCGAACACAGGTAGAGCCGACCCGACACCGGAAAGGTCCCCGCATGCCGCGCACTCCCACCTGCGTCCTGAGTGACACGTCTCCCGCACGAGTCGGGGACGGTCACGCGGTGGACCGGTTCGTCGAGATCGGCTCCTTCACCAAGGTGCTCACCGGTACGGCGCTCATGCGCATGGCCGCCGCGGGCCTGCTCGACGTCGACGATCCCGTCGAGCGCTGGCTCCCCGCCGCCCCGCGCACCGGCATCACGCTGCGGCACCTGGCCGAGCACACGTCCGGCCTGCCGCGCCTGCCGCCCGGCGCCGGGGGCCGCGATCCGTACGCCGCGTTCGACGGCGACGCCCTGCGCCGGCTGCTCGGGCGGCTGGACGGGGTCGTGGTCCGGCCGCCGGGGGAGCAGGAGGAGTACTCCAACCTCGGGTACGCGGTCCTGGGCGCGGCACTGGTCGGCGCGGCCGGTGCGCCGTACGAGGAACTGCTCGCCGAGCATGTGCTGCGGCCGCTGGACGTGCATGAGGTGAGCGCACGTCCCGACCCCGGCCGGCGCCTGCTGGCTCCCGGGTTCCTCGGCAGGGACCGCAGGCCCTGGACCATGGACGGGGCGATTCTTCCGGCGGGCGGTCTGTGGGCGACCCCGCGTGCGGTCGCCGATCTGCTGGTCCGGCTGGTGCTGGAGCGTCGGCTGGGAGATCCGGCTCCCTCCTGGCAGACGGCCGGTGCACTGCTCTGGCACAACGGCGCGACCCGTCACGCCTCCGTGTTCGCCGGAGCCATGGCGGACGGCCGGTGGGTGGTCGTCCACCGGCTGGGCGGCCGGTCGGAGGCGACCGACCAGGCCGGGATCGACGTCCTCAGGGGCGCCGGTTCAGGCACCTCCTGACCGGCGACCGGCCACCTCAGGGCACCGCCCGCGGTCAGGCCGGTTCCGTCTCCAGTGGCTCCAGCAGCCGCTTCGGCTTCAGCAGGGCCCGGCTGACCGGGTCCGCCGGATCGGGGTCGAGGCCCGGGCCGGGCGCCATGACCACGTCCTCGACGGGTACGACGACTCCGCAGGCGGGGCATTCGCCGTACGGCCCGAGTTCCGTGCCGCACTCCGCGTGCCGGAAGTACCGCAGTTGTGTCTCGCTGAAGTGCTCGCGGCCCCACAGTCCGAGGGCGCGCAGGGTGGGCCACAGGGCGATGCCGCGCTCGGTGACGACGTACTCGTCGCGCGGCGGGGACTGCTGGTAGCGGCGCTTTTCGAGGATGCCCTCGGCGGTCAGGGTCTGCAGGCGGGCGGCCAGGACGGCGCGCGGGATGCCGAGGTGGACCAGGAAGTCGTTGTAGCGCCGCACGCCGTAGAGCGCGTCCCTGACGACGAGCAGCGTCCAGCGCTCGCCGACGATCTCGAGCGCGCGGGCGATCGAGCACTCCTGTGTCGCGTAGTCCTTGCCCAGTGCCATGCCGTCCACTGTAGCCACTTTCCGACGACTTGGTTCGGTGACCGAACTGATGGTGTTACGGTGGTGAAGGCAGGTCAGTTCAATGACCGAACTTTCGGTTCACCGAGTGATCCACACGTCCCCGCAGGCCCCGGAAGGACCACGCCATGACCGGGCTCGACTCCGCCACCACCACCCCCACCACCTCCGTACGCCGCACGACCGCCCGGGACACCCCCGTACGCCCCCGGGCCACCCTCGCCCTGACCAGCGCGGCCACCGCCGTGGCGCTGATGACGTACACGGCCCCGATGGTCACGCTCCCGGACACGGCGGCCGCCCTGCACACCCCGCTCTCCGGCCAGGCCTGGCTGCTGAACGGCACCCCGCTGGGCCTCGCCGCCCTCCTGCTGGTGGCCGGCAGCCTCGCCGACGACTACGGCCGCCGCCGCATCTTCCTCGGCGGCACCCTGGCCCTCGGCATCACCACCGCCCTCGCCGCCTTCACCACCTCGACCTGGCAGTTCACCCTCGCCCGTATCGGCCAGGGCGCGGCGAGCGCGGCGATCCTGGCCAGCAGCCTCGGGCTGCTCGTGGCAGCCTTCCCCTCGCCACGCGGCCGGCTGCACGCCACTGGCGTGTGGGGCGCCTTCGTCAGCGGCGGCATCGCGGTCGGCCCGCTGGTCGCGGGCGCGCTGCCGACCTGGCGGGTGGCGTACGGCGTCCTGGGCGTCGCCGCCGCCCTCGTGGCCGCGCTGGGCACCCGCACGCTGACCGAGTCCCGCGCCCCGCGCGGCGGCCGGCCGGACGTCCTCGGCGCCCTGACCTTCGGCCTCGCCCTGGTCGCCCTGGTGGCGGCCCTGACCCTGGGCCGCGACGGCTGGCTCCGCGCACCGGTGGGACTGCTGCTGGCCGCCGCCGTCCTCCTGATCGCGCTCTTCGCCGCCGTGGAACACCGGACCGGCACACCGATGATCGACCTCGGCCTGCTGCGCCACGCCCGCTTCCTGGCCTCGGCCGCAGGCGGCCTGTTCACGGGCCTCGCGGTGATCGGCATGTTCAGCTTCCTGCCGGCCCTGCTCCAGCAGACCCTCCGGCTGTCCCCGATCAACACGGCCTGGCTGCTCCTGCTCTGGTCCGGCCTGAGCTTCGCGGTGGCCCTCCAGGTCAAGCACCTGGCCGGCCGTATCGCCCCACGCGCCCAACTGGCCGTCGGCTTCGCCCTGCACACCATCGCCGTCCTGACCATGCTCGGCGCCCTGGCCTCCGGCTCCTGGACCCGGCTGCTGCCCGGCCTGATCATCAGCGGAGTGGGCAGCGGCCTGCTCAACGGCGCACTGCCGCTGCTCGCCGTCGAGTCGGTCCCCCGCGAACGCGCCGCGATGGGCTCCGGCGCCCAGCAGACCTTCCGCTACATCGGCTCCTGCGCCGGCGTGGCCCTGACCATCGCCCTCGCCACCTCCTCCGGAAATCTGGCCCACGGCACGAACATCGCCCTGCTGGTGTCGGCGGTACTGGCAGCGGTCGGCGCGGTGAGCGTGCTGGTGCTGCGCGAGCGGGCGTAGCGGCGCGCTAATGGGGCCGCATGGACACCAGCTTCCCCCACACCGCCATCCGGTAGCGCGAGGTGAACTCGGGGGTGCAGGTGGTGAGGGTGATGTAGTAACCGGGCTGGTCGTACCCGTACCGGGGCCGGACGAGCGAGCGCGGGATCGGGCGGACGACCCCCGAGTCCAGCGCGGAGGTCTGCGGCAGGATCTGGTCGACGGCGTACGTGTACGTCGCCGTCCGCGTCTCCACCTCGATGCCGTCCCCGCGCCGCAGCCGGGGCAGATACCGGAACGGCTCACCGTGCGTGTTCCGGTGCCCGGCGAGCGCGAAGTTGCCCGCCTGCCCCGGCTGCCCGGTCCCCCGGTAATGGCCGACGTACCCCTTGTTGAGGACGTCGGCCTTGCTCACACCCTCCGCGACGGGCACACGCAGTCCCAGCCGGGGGATGGTGAGGACGGCGTACGCCTGGGACCGCCGGGGCAGGCCGACGGGCGTGTACGACCGCTGCGGCGCAGGCGACTCGGAGGCATCCGGGGTCGATACGGGGGCCGTGCGCGGCGAGCTGGAGGCGGCGTTGGGCGCCGGGGCCGCACCACCGGTGCCGTACCCCCCATGCCCCCACTCCCGCTCCAGCGCCTCCACCTGCCGCTCGGCGCCGCGCCGGGCCTCCCGGTTGGTCCACCACAGCTGGTGCACGACCAGCAGCATGAGCAGCACGCCGACGGTGACGAGCGCCTCGGCCCCGCCCCACAGCACGCGCCGCCGCCGGGCACGCCGACGCCGATCGCTGTGCCGTACGACCCGCACACCCGACCATGCCGGCATCCGCACCCACCTCCACGGGCCCCACGGGAGCCGCCGGCAGGGTAGGCGCAACGGGCACAACTGGCCATAGGCGCAAGCGAATCGCCGACTTCGACCGCTTCTTCAACGGGTTTTAGAAACTGGTTTTAGAAACTGCTGCCAGAACCCTCGACAACCCCACCCGCCACCCCCGATGCTTCCCGCTGCCGGAGCGCGCAACGCAGAAGCGGACAGACGGAGAAGCGGACAGACGGAGAAGCGGACAGACCAAGAGGCGGGACAGGCCATGATCCGACGCAGAACCCTGTTGGCCGCAGCGGGCGGCGGCATCCTGGGCAGCGCCCTGGCCACGGGCACGGCGAGGGCGGACGCGACGATATCGATCAACCCGGCGACGACCTACGGAACTTGGGAGGGCTGGGGCACCTCGCTGGCCTGGTGGGCGAACGTCTTCGGGGCGAGGGACGACTTCGCGGACATCTTCTTCACGACGAAGACGACGACGTACGACGGCACGGCGCTCCCCGGCCTGGGCCTGAACATCGCCCGCTACAACCTGGGCGCGTGCAGCTGGAACAGCGTGGGCGGCGAGTCCATGGTCGCCTCCCCCAACATACCGTCCTTCAAGCAGATCGAGGGCTACTGGCAGGACTGGACGAACGAGGACCCGACGTCGTCGTCCTGGAAGTGGACGGCGGACGCGAAGCAGCGCGCGATGCTGCAGAAGGCGACCCAACGCGGCGCGATCTCGGAGCTCTTCGCCAACTCGCCCATGTGGTGGATGTGCCTGAACCACAACCCCTCGGGCGCCTCGGACGGCGGCAACAACCTCCAGTCCTGGAACCACCGCCAGCACGCCTCCCACCTGGCGTCGGTGGCCCTGTACGCGAAACAGAACTGGGGCGTGACCTTCACCACGGTGGAGGCCTTCAACGAACCGTCCTCGTCCTGGTGGACGGCGACGGGCACCCAGGAGGGCTGCCACATGGACGCGACGGTCCAGTCCGCCGTACTCCCCTACCTCCGCAGCGAGTTGAACAAGCGAGGCCTCACGTCGACGAGGATCTCCGCGTCGGACGAAACGAGCTACGACCTGGCCCGCACCACCTGGAACTCCTTCTCCTCGACGACGAAGGGCTATGTGGACCGGGTGAACGTCCACGGCTACCAGGGTTCGGGCGGCCGCCGCGACCTGCTCTACACGGACGTGGTGACGACGGCGGGCAAGGCCCTGTGGAACTCGGAGACGGGAGACAGCGACGCCACGGGCCTGACCCTGGCCGGCAACCTCCTCTACGACTTCCGCTGGCTGCACCCGACGGCCTGGGTGTACTGGCAGGTGATGGACCCGAGCGCGGGCTGGGCGACCATCGCGTACGACGCGAGCACCCTGCAGCCGGGCGCGGTGCAGACGAAGTACTACGTACTGGCACAGTTCACCCGACACATCCGCCCCGGGATGACGATCCTGGACACGGGAGCGAGCTACGCGGCGGCGGCCCTGGACCGACAGGCGAAACGCCTGGTGATAGTCGCGGCGAACACATCGTCGTCGGCGACGACCCTGACCTTCGACCTGTCCCGCTTCTCCTCCGTGACCGGCGGCTCGGGGGGCCTGGTCCCCCGCTGGAACACGGTGACGACGGGCGGAGCGGACCTCTACACGCCGCACTCGGACACGTACGTCTCCGGCAGGTCCCTGTCGGTCCCGTTCGCACCGAAGTCGATCCAGACGCTTCAACTGGACGGCGTGACGGTCTGACGATCTGGACGGTCCAGCGGTCCAGGAGAGATCTGGCAGGAGCCTGACCAGTCCTTACCCCACCCTGTCACCCCTCGGCAGTACGGTGTCCCCCATGCGCCCCGACACGCCTGCCGAGAACGTCGACCACACCGCCGAAGCGGCACGCCTGGAGCGAACCGCCGGACTGTACCCCGAGGACGCCGAGGCCCTGCTGCTGCGGGCGGCGGCCCACCTCGAACTGTCCGGCGACCGCCCCGCGGCCACCGCGCTCTACGACCGCCTGCTGTCCACGACGGACGCCCTGGAGAACCCCGCCCTCGTACGAGCCCTGAAGGCGTCGAACCTCTGGGAGTACGGCCACGAGGCGGAGGCAAGGGCGATCATCGAGGGCATCCGCGTGGCCGCCCCACGCGACCCGGCCCCCTGGTTGATCATCGCGGAGTCCCTGGAGTCGCACGACGAGCTGGAGGCGGCGGCGGAGACCTTCACGGAGGGCGCGAGCCTGCTCCTGCCGGAGGCGGACGACACGGAACCCGCACCCGCCACCCACCCCCTCCTCTACGGCCGCCACCGCGTCCGCCGCATGCTGGGCCTGCCCCACGACACCTGGGACACCCTGGCGGACACGCTCCACACGTCCCCCGTGTCCCTGGACGAACTCCACGACCCCAAACGCGTCTGGTCCCTGGGCTCGGAGAACCCCGCGGAACTCCAGGCAGAAATCACCCGCCTCCAAGCCGAACTGGGCGCCTACCGGGAGGCCCTCTCCCGCCCCTTCCCGGTGGCGGTCCTGCACTGGCCGGCGGGGGAGCTGACGGAACTCCTCTCGGCCTACCCGACCCTGGCCGTGGAGTACCCCTCCCACGACACCCACCTCGCGACCATAGAGTCGTCCCTGCGTGAGCTGTCGTCCTCGGGCACGGCGAACCTGGGCATCGTCACGGGCACGGTCCCGTCGTACGAGGCGTTCGCGGCGTCGGAGGGGTCATCACCGGAGGACGTCACACTGCTGCCGCAGTACGCGACGACGCTGGCGGCTCGGGGGCGGGCGGTCGCCTGGCCGCCGCAGAGGGGAGCCAGGTGTTGGTGTGAGTCGGGGCAGGTATACGCGCAGTGTCATGGCGCTGAGTAGATAGCTCAGCCCCTACACGCGGTGCTACATGTGCGAGGCCCCGGTCTTACTCCTGGCTGGGGCCACCCTTCTGCCGCCACCAGTCCCGGTGATAACGGACATACTCTTCGTGCACCTTGTGCTTCTTGTGCCTGTTGAGTTTCGCTCTGACGTTTTCACCAAACAGGCCAGCACGCAGGACGATCGACCAATCGTCTTCGATGACGATGGCCCCAATGTCAAGGCACACATGGCAGTTAGGGCAAAGACAGAGTATGTTCCTCTCCACATCTGGCCCGTTGTGTGGCCGACCCAGAGGCTTTATGTGAGCACCCTCGCTATAAGGCCTAGCGTCCGGTCCGACCAACCGCAAGCCACATATCTGACACTCATGCTCGTACAACTCCTTGACGCGACGTACAGCGGCAGCATCACGGACAATGCGCTGGATAGACGTACCACGCGTCGTCGGGAACCTTTCTGTATCCGCCCACTCATGCTCGTCAAGCCCTGCGGCGGCTTCTTGCCCATGTAGCAGATCTTGCTGCTCCACCAGCAACGATGCCATCTCCCGCTCTACAGGGGTCTGCTCCTGCTCGGGCAGGGGCAGCCGCTCCAAATCGAACTGGCATATCTCTATTGGGGAACCATCTGGGGCTGACGATATAGAGAGGGCCGTACGAACCTCCGTGATCGTGTACAACCCGTCGTACCTGTAAGCGTCGGGCAGCGAGTAGCGCTCATCCCCGTCTGGCCCACGAATGATACGGATGGGGTACTTCCGCTCAAAGCTTAGCTTGAGGGCAGCATTATCCCGGTACTCCCAAGATTGACTGCGCAGGAGCCTCTTACCGTCGTTCGCTTTGTCCTTGTTCGGTGAAGCGCCCGTGTACGTAACTCGAACCCAATCATCCTGATCGTCTTCGTAACCGCCATTCAAGACAATCGCGTCCGCAACGTAACTGCCATCAGAATCTCTTAGTCGAGAGATGCCTCGCTGGGTGTCGCCATGCAGCTTGGCGCGCAGTACGTCCGTCCGGCGCCGAAAGACCGCCCCAGAAACTACGCCGTCTATGTGACCGATGACTCGCTCTGCCATCGTCCCATAGTGACGCAAGATGATCACTCGTGTCACATGGTTGCGCAAATCTGGCCACTCCCTCTGGTCGCTGGCCTTGGGAGGTGGTCATTGGCAGATTCGTTCCACCCATCGACCCTCCTCAACCCGACCGACCTGCAGGCCTGTCACCTCCTCATGGAACAGATCTGCCCATCACCGCTTGAGGCGCATCGGTACGCTGCCCCCATGATTCGCGCAGTCGTCTTCGACGTAGGTGAGTGCCTGGTAGACGAGACCCGGGAGTACGGGACCTGGGCCGACTGGCTGGAGGTGCCTCGGCACACGTTCCACGCCATGTTCGGGGCGGTGATCGCTCAGGGACGGGACTACCGGGAGGTCTTCCAGGAGTTCCAACCTGGGTTCGACCTCTACGGGGAGCGGGAGAAACGGGCCGCCGCAGGGCAGCCGGAGACCTTCGGGGAAGAGGATCTGTACGCCGATGTCCGCCCCGCCCTCGCGCGGCTCCGGGCTGACGGAGTGTGGCTTGGCATCGCTGGGAACCAGACTGTCCGGGCAGGACGCATCTTGCGCGAGCTGTTCTCAGACAATGTGGATCTGATCGGTACCTCGGACGACTGGGGAGCCAGCAAACCTGATCTTGAGTTCTTCAAGCGGGTTGCCGCGGCCGTGCCATTCGACGTCGGCGAGATCCTTTATGTCGGGGATCGCTGCGACAATGACATCCGCCCGGCGCGTGAGGCAGGCATGCATACGGCGCTCGTGCATCGCGGGCCTTGGGCCACAATTCAGTGGCACTCCCAGGAGGCCAGAGAGGTGCCTACCTTCCGGGTAGAGAGCCTGCTGGAACTGCCAGAGGTGCTCGGCAAGTTCAACCACTCAGGGCGCTGAGCGTCGTCGACCAGTCGTACAGCCTGTCGTCGAGGTCACGTACACAGCGCTCGTGCTGGTAGGGCGCCAGCGCGCGGCGGACCTCACGTACTCGGTCCATGCCGGTGGCGTACCAGGTGACGGCCAATTGATCCAAAGCCTTACCCGCGTACTCGCAGGCCTGCTCCGGTTCACGTGAGGCCGCTTCCACCGCTGCCAAGTCGCCATAGATCACCGAGCGCTGTTTGTCCTCGGCCGGTGTCATCGCGGCCAGGGCCTGAAGCAGACTCTCGCGGGCCTGCGGGAGGTGGCCCGCGATCATCTGCGTGTTTCCCTTGAAGGCGGCCAAGCGGGCCGGGGAGAACCAGTCCATCCATTCCGGCGAGGCGTGTTCGTTGCCAGCCGCCAGGGCGTCCTCAGCGTGTCCGATGAGGTGCAGAGCGGTGCGCGTATTGCCGCACCTGGTTTCGCATTCGGCCTCCACCGCGTCAAGCCAGGCAAGGAATTCGGATGATGCCGAGGCCCGCCGGGCGTAGGTGCGAGCCGCTGTCATCCGCTCCTGAGTTCCGTCACGGTCCGCCACCCAGCCGGGGATGAACGCCATGTGCGCGAGGATTGCTGAGCCGAGCAGCGGATCGTCGGCCTCGCCTGCGGCTTGCAGGGCCAGAAGCAGGGTGGCGTTGGCAGCACTTGGTTCGCGGAGGTCGAAGAATTCGATCCGACCCGCCAGGAGGTAGGTCTCCGCCAGCGCGGCCGCAGCCGTTCGACGCGTCGAGTCCGAGGTGTCGGGAAGCAACGCGCACCCCAGTCTCGCGTGAGCGACGACAGCGGGGTGGAGTTGGGGCGGGGCGACGGACCAGTAGAGCCTGCGGTGAGACCGAGTGACCGCCTGAAAGTCGGCGCCGGCCGTTGAGGGCTGCGGCGCTGCGGCGGCTCGGCGAGGCAGGGATGCCACAGCGGCCGCGCCCCCGCCAACGGCGGCGCGCCGCGTGGGCTCCGTGCGCTGCGAGCCGTTCGAGCCCCACGGAGGCATGAATCCAAGTGCCTCCATGCTTTGGCCCAGCAGGTGAACGAGCACCCTCTGGCAGTCCGGTTGTGGCCAGGGCGGACTGTCCGACTCCCAGCGGCGAACCTGTCGTACCCCGATCGACAGCCCTCGAAGGCCCATACCCTGGGCGTGCCGGGTCAGCGCCTCTGCCAAGTCTTGCTGGGAGTTGAAGCCGGCGGCTACTCGAGCGGCCTTGAGTCGAACGTTACCGGTGGGCCTGGGCACGCGGTCACCTCCTGCTGCGGCTCCTTCAACACTCCCACACTCCGTCCTCTATTGGGCGCAGTTTCCCCCACAAGAGTCGATGAAGGCCCTGTTGGTGTCCTATCTGAGACCTCCTTAAGTCCTGGATTGCGTCATTGAGTTATCGGACGCTTAGGCACGTACTCGACCGGGACTCAGCACTGGGATGGTCCATTGGATACGCAAGAGGCCTTGGACAGGGCGGTTGGCGAATGGCTCGCCCGTACTCATCCGAGACCCGAACAGGCGCAAACGGAGTGGGCGACTCAAGGCGTCGCGTTACTGCCCCTGGGCGTTCGGTTCGCTGCCGTACGCATGCCCGCAGACGTAGTGCACGCCGCTGTAGGTTCGGGTGACCCCGACCATGTGGCGCCCGCACTTGGTTTGTCGCTGGGGGGCTCGATCATCTACGACCGCCGCGCTCTGGGCGGAACGTACTACGCCTTGATCCAGGCGCACACTGGTCTGGTCTGGGCGTATGACGACATCGCCACGTGTCTAGGCGAGGGCACCTACCTCGGAGTACCTCGACTCGACCAACAACAGCCACCGGGCACCTACTGGGTTATTCCTCCGCGCTTCGAGGGCGACCTGTGCGCGCCCCGATCGATCATCGCTCTCGTGGAGTTGGGGCGCTCCCGGCTGGCCACCTCATGTGCCAAAACCTGGTCCCTCACAGGTACGAAACACAAAGGTGAGTAGGTAGCTGAGGACATGGCGATGCCCGCTGACTCTGAAGCTGAGGCGGTCCGTCTCCGGCTCCTTGCCAACCGCCCGCTCATGACCATCCGCGTGTCACAGGACTCCGGGAACAGCTGGGGACCCGAGCGTGCGGTATTCGCCACGGATGACCTTCCGCCCCTGATCACTTCCGAGTGGCCGCCGTGTCGGTGCCGACGGTGTGGCGGGCGCGGTAGGGGCTCCGGGCGCTGAGACATCTGCCTCCCCCCATGAACTCCCGCCCTCGAGGGCGGCGGCGGTCAGTCATGGCCGCGATCAGTTGAGCAGGAAGGTGCAGTGATGCTGGACGGAAACAAGCTGTATGGGCTCGACATCAGCGGGGCTTCCTTCGTGAAGGCCTGTGGAGGGCCCTGCACCGAGGGGTGCGTGACCCTGGCCCGGATCGGCGACGATGCCTGGGCGCTGGGTGACAGCAAGCGGCCGGATGTGGAGCCGTTGCGGTTCACCACGGAGGAGCTGGCCGTGGCCGGGATCGATCCGGCGCGGTTCGGGCTGTCCGTCTGATCCCGTCCTCTGACCGGTTCCGGCTCCCGTACGAAGGTCGGGACCGGTCCCTCTCGTTCTTCGACACCCGACAGGAACGTCCGGTGCACTACCACGGCTATGTGTGGGTCGGGGCGAAAGAGCGCTTCGACCAGGAGGCTCTCCGGCGGCCTCCGTATCCCGAGCCGCCACCGGCCGGGAGCAGGCCTGAGCTGATCGAGCGCTATCGCGAGGTGGCGGCGGCGTTCCCGACCGTGGATCTTCCTCCCTTGGAGACGGCGAACTGGCTCGTCAAACCAGGTTCTTTGGTGCGCGGCACCTGGGATGAGCCGAAGGACGCTGCCGCCTGGGTGGGGGCGCGCGTGGCCGAGTTCGTGCCGCGGTTTGCCTCCGAACGTGCGCGGAGCTTCATCGATCTCGCTTTGCTGGTCAACTCCACTGCTGCGAACCTGATTTCCGGGTGCGACGTGTCGCTGGGGTTCTACCTTGAGCGACCTTCGTACCTGTCGCTCGCGGTGGTGACGTGTTCTCCGAACCGTTCGAAGTCCGAACTGACGTGCCCCTTTGACCGGGGAGAGACAACGGGGCGAAGTTGATTCCCTGGCAGGAGCGGCTGTCCACCGGCACGGAAGACACACAGGACGAAGTGATCCGCTGGTACCGGCAGACGCGGCATGTCAAGGCGTATGTGCCCAACATGATCTGGGACACGCTCCAGACGGAGGCCTACGCGCACGTGATCCTTCGTCAGGTCGTCGATTTTCTCGGCGTGCTGGACGACGTGGCGGAGGGCATTGCCAAAACGCATGGAGCGGCAGCAGGTTCTGTACGACGGGGAGCATCACTACGACGTGATCCTCGGCGAGCAAGCCCTGTACACCAATGTCGGGGGGCCGGAGGTCATGCGTGAGCAGATGGTGAATGAGAGCCAGCAGGGCGGGGAGTCCGGGAGCCACGCTGTCTGATGGTGTGTGGCATGCCACGGGCGGAGTAATGGCGCTCTTGGGCCGTTTGGCCGCTCACGCTGTGCTTGTTGATCACGGTCGCCGGCAGCGAGTCCTTCCGTCTCCAGGCCACCCGCGACGAACGCCGCACCGCCCGTTGACCACCCAGCCAGGAGCCAGCATGAGCATCACCGTCATTGCCGACCCGACCAAGCCCGGTTCCCTCGCCCACCGCGCCCGCACACGGCGATGGGTAGAACTACTGCGCTACTTCCCCGACCTGGCCGACATGCGCGTACTCGACCTCGGGGGCACTCCACACGCCTGGCGTCTCTCACCAGTCCGCCCCGCTCACGTGGTGACCGTCAATCTCGACCCCAGCACCGCGCACCACACGGAACCCGACGTCACCTCTCTCGTCGCGGACGCCTGTACTCTCCCCGCATCAGGTCACCTGGCAGGCGAACGGTTCGACCTTGTCTATTCCAACTCCCTCATGGAGCACGTGGGCGGCCACCGCCAACGACAGCAATTCGCCGAAACTGTCCACTCCTGCGCAGATCACCACTGGATCCAGACGCCGTACCGATACTTCCCCGTCGAGCCCCACTGGCTCTTCCCCGGGATGCAGTGGCTTCCCTTCCGTGCCCGCGTCGCCGTCTCACAACATTGGCCCTACGGACACATCCCGCGCGCCAACCGACCACAAGCCACCCAAGACGTCGAAGAGGTCGAACTACTGTCCGCAACCGAGATGCGGTCCTACTTCCCTCAGTCCCAGCTCTGGTTCGAGCGATTCGCCGGCCTTCCCAAGTCGCTGGTCGCCAGGAAGTAGCAGTGAAAATGGTCCCTCCTAGATCGCGCCTGTGAGGGACGCGGACCAGCAGAGCCCGGGGAAGAGTCCAACGCGACGCCATGTCTTGTCCATGTGTCGCTCGGGTTCTACCTGCAGGCGCCGCAGTGGTGCGCGGCGCCCGGTGCCTGCTGCGTTACGCCGTCGGGGCCAGGTCCGCTCGGCCGAAGAGGAGGGCGTAGCCCGGGGGGAGTTGGGTGAGGAGGCGGGTGGTCAGGGGGTCGCCCATCCAGTTCGCCAGGACGCTGAGGACCGAGCTGACGTCCCAGCGGGCCGTCGCGGGGGTTGCGCCCTCGATGCGCGTTGCCACCGACTCCACGAACTTCCTTGCCGTCAGGGGGTGGGTCGCGGGGATCTGGGAGGCGATCACTCGGGCCGCTTCCCGGGGGAGGGACTGAGCCAGGGCGACGCGTTCGTCGCCGGTCACGTGGCCGCCCAGGGCCGAGAGGACTATGCGGGTCACGCGTTCCGCCTCAGCCCTCGTGGTGTACTGACCCGCCTCGCGCACCCGTTCCGTCAGTTCGTGCCAGCGCCTGGTGTCGGTGTCACCGTCACGGGCCGCCGGGGCGGACGGGGTGGGGATCGTTGTTCTCGGCTGCGGGGTCGTCACGGTCATCGTGCTGGCTCCTCCTCCGGGACACGTCGGGGCACGGGCAGGGCCGGTGCCCCGTGATGCGGGAACATGAGCGGGAGTTCGGGCGCGCTCGCGGTGGTGCGCGGGCAGGTCGGCGTCCCGGGTCCCGCTCGTGACCCGGGACGCCCTGTGCCGTCAGCCGCCCGCCGGGCGGGCGGTCAGCCGCTGATCTGCTTGCGGCCGGCGTCGCCGCCCGTGATCTGGATGCGGCGTGGCTTGGCCGCTTCGGCCACCGGGATGCGCAGGGTCAGGACGCCGGCCTCGTACGACGCGTCGATGCGGTCCGTGTCGAGGGTGTCGCCGAGGAACAGCTGGCGGGTGAAGGTGCCCTTGGGGCGCTCGGCGACCAGCATCTCCGCGTCCTCGGGGGCCGGGCTGCGGCGCTCGGCGCGGACGTTGAGGACGTTGCGCTCGACATCCAGCTCGATCGTCTCCGGGTCGATGCCCGGCAGATCGAAGTGGACCAGGAACTCGTCACCCGAGCGGTAGGCGTCCATCGGCATCGCGGCCGGGCGCGTGGCCTCTCCGAAGAGCTGCTGCGTGAGGCGATCGATTTCACGGAAGGGGTCCGTGCGCATGAGCATCACAGGTCACTCCTCTCTACAGGGACTGGGATGCGATGCCCTCCGGCTTCTTATATAACTCCAAGAGGGAAAGTTGACAAGCCTCGACTCAGGTTGGGCGGGTCGGCTGACCTGCGCGTTAGCCTCGGCCGCAGAGACAACGCAAAAGTGGAGAAAGAGGAGGCAGTCGTGGCCAGGGTTCCCAGTGCAGTCGTAGCCGCCACCGGGCTTGTCGGTGGGTACGGCGTGGCCCGTTGGACCAAGAAGCGGCAGCTGGGCGGAGCCGTGCTGGCCGTCGCCGGGGTGGCTGCCGCCCAGCAGTGGCGTGCGCAGGCCGGCGGGAAGGCTGCGGGTGCGCTCACCGCCGCTTACGTCGCCGCGTTCGCCGGATCGCACCCGCTTGCCAAGAAGGTCGGCGCCTGGCCGTCGGTCCTCGGTGTCGCCGGCGCCGTCGCCCTCGCCTCCTGGGCCGTCGCCGACCGCCGGGGCTGACCCGGGGCGCCGGCACTTCGGCGCCCACTACCTGCCGGGCACGTCCGATCTCAGCGGCGAAGCGGCGGTCAGGGGTTCGTGAGCTCGCGTCCCCTCACTGCGTCAGCGATTCGGCGACCAGCCGCCAGATCTCCGCGGCGAGGTCCATGTTGCCGCTTGACTGGGCCTGCTCGGCGAGGTCGCGCAGGCCGGTGATGGCCTTCTCGCGGTCGCCCTCCATGAGCAGCACCCGGTTGCGCAGTACGTCGAGCCTGATCCGTTCCTGATAGGGGGTCAGGTCGTTGAAGTCCTCGAGCTGGGTGAGCAGCGTGCGCGCTTCGGCGGGGCGGTCTTCGGCGACAGCCACGCGGGCGCGCAGGGCCAGCAGTTGCTGCTCCATGGCGGGCGTACCCGCGAACGGCATGCACGCCTGGACTTCCTCGACGTGGCGCTGCGCGTCCTGGGTCTTCGGCGGTTTCCGCATGAGATCGAGCCGGGCCGCGCTGATGCGCAGGCCCATCCACACCGTGAGGTCGTCCCGGCCGCTGAACCCGCGGATGGCCCGGTCCATCAGCTCTGCGGCAGCATCGAGATCACCCTGGCGGGTGCGGATGTTGGCCATGGTCCACAGGGCCTCGGCCCAGCGCACTCCGGACTGTCCCTCGACCAGGGCGAGCAGCTCATCGCAGTGTCGCGCGGCATCGGGAAGCCGCCCGGCCTCGGCGAGGGCCGACACCAGGGCCAGCAGCGTGGACGTCAGCACCCGGTCGGGAAGGTCTTCGCTCTTCGCCAGCTCGTAGGCGCGCGTCGAGGTGGAGACCGCGTCGTCGATCTGGCCGGTGCTGCGCATGCAGCGGGCCAGCTCGGCCAGGGCCCGGGCCCGCAGCTCGGGCAGTCCGATGTCGTCGCTGAGCGCGACCAGCTCGTCGAGGCTCTCCCGCTGTTCGGCGAACTCCCAGCGCCGGCGGCGCCACTCGGCGACCTGCCACAGCGCCTGCCAGCGAAGGAGCGGATCCTCGCCGCCCGACGCCTTCAGCGCCTCGGCGAGCGTCTCGCCGGCTTCGTCCTGGCCCAGGCCGGTGGCCAACGTCAGGCTCTGCACCAGTGACGTGGCCGTGGACTCCGCCAGCTCGGCCGGGCTGATGCCCAGCTGGGCGGCCAGATGTGCCACGGCCCGCTCGGTGGGCTGCCGCGCGCCGGACTCGAGCCGGGACAGATAGCCGGCCGACATGCCTTCGCCCGCGAGGGCGGCGAGGGTCAGGCCCCGCTCGGTCCTCAGTTGCCTGAGTCGGCGGCCGAAAACCGGCTGCTCCAGCATGTCTGAACTCCCGCGGGTGGCGACGTCGTACGACGTCCGGCTGATCCCTTCACCCCGATCCTAACCCGCTTGCCCACACGCTGGCAATTGTTTGCCCTAGGGCAGCCGCTCCTCTTGAGCGATTCAAGCCGACTTGGCAATCGCTTATGGCAACTACTTGCCAACCTCATGGCAAGCGCCGTAGCGTTCCTGTCGTCGCCAAACGCCGTACACGCCGTACACAAGGAGATTCGTGATGGGACAGAACAACCGCGGCTTCGCCGAAGCAGGACTGCGCCGGCTGCACGACGTACTGACGCGGCATGTCGAATCCGGGAGGATTCCCGGGCTCGTCGCCCTGTTCAGCCGGGGAGACGAGACGCACGTCGAAGCGCTCGGCACGATGCACCACGACGGTGGCGCGCCGATGCGCCGGGACACGATCTTCCGGATGGCCTCGACGTCCAAACCGGTCACGATGGCCGCGGCGATGGTCCTGCTCGACGAGTGCCGGCTGCGGCTCGACGACCTGGTGGAGCCGTGGCTGCCGGAACTCGCCGACCGGCAGGTGCTGAAGCGGATCGACGGCCCGCTGGACGACACCGTGCCGGCGCGGCGGCCGATCACCGTACGGGACGTGCTGGCCTCCACGTTCGGGCTTGGCATGGATATGACCTCGCTGGGCACTCCGATCATGAACGCGGTCTTCGAGCAGGGGCTCACGCCCAATCTGCCGGAGCCGATGCCCGAGCAGGACGAGTGGATGCGCCGCCTGGGCACGCTGCCGCTGATGTACCAGCCAGGGGAACGCTGGCAGTACCAGATCAGCAACGACCTGGTCGGCGTACTCGTCTCCAGGGTCACCGGCCAGTCCTTCGAGAGCTTCCTGCGTGAGCGCATCTTCGAACCCCTGGGCATGAAGGACACCGGTTTCCACGTGCCCGCCGACGACATCGACCGGCTGCCGACCCTCTACGCCCCCGACCCGCAGACCGGCGAGTTCATCGTGTGGGACGAGGCCAAGGGGGGACGCTGGAGTGCGCCTCCGGCGTTCCAGAGCGGCGGCGGCGGTCTGGTGTCCACCGCCGACGACTACCACGCCTACTTCCGGATGCTGCTGAACGGCGGCCTGCACGAGGGCCGACGGATCCTGTCCCGGCCCGCCGTCCGGCTGATGACCACCAACCGCCTCACACCCGAGCAGAACGCCGCCCGCAACGCCATGGCCCGCGACAACGTCCACGTGTCCTTCGGCCAGGGGCAGCACGGCGGCTGGGGCTTCGGCATGGCGGTGCGCACCTACCGCGGTGACTACGCGCCCGTCGGCCAGTTCGGCTGGGACGGCGGAAGCGGCACCTCGACCTACGCCGACCCCGACAACCAGCTCACCGGCATCCTGCTCACCCAGGTCGGAGCATCCGTCCCGGATTCGGTGCTGCTCATGCACGACTTCTGGACCACGCTCTACCAGGCCATCGACGACTGACACCGACCGACCACCCGACTGATACCGACCGACCACCCGACGTCCCCGTGGCCCCGCCTGTCGTCCGACGGGAGGGGCCGCGTCGTCCGGGCCGCCGGCCGCGCCCCACGCCCCGCCCGGCACTCCGGTCGACCTCGAAAACCCTTCGTCACTCCGCCGGAATGACCTCACCTCGCCGGAACGCCCTCCGATACGCCTGCGGGCTCGTCCCCACCACCCTCCGGAAGCGTTCCCGGAAAGCCGTCGGCGAGCCGAAGCCCGTCTGGGCGGCGATGCGCTCCACCGGGTACGGCGTCGTCTCCAGGAGGTACTGGGCACGGCGTACCCGGGCCCGGTGCAGCCACTGCAGCGGTGTCGTGCCGGTCTGCTCACGGAAGCGGCGGTTGAGGGTGCGGGTGCTCATCCCCGCCCGGGCCGCGATCTCGTCCACCGTCATGTCGCGGTCGCAGTGGTCCTCCAGCCAGTGGAGGAGCGGTTCCAGGGTGGCACCCGACGGTGCCGGGGGGAGGTCGTGGACGATGAACTGGGACTGACCGCCCTCCCGTTCCAGCGGCATCACCGACATGCGTGCCGCGTGCGCGGCGACCGCGGAGCCGAAGTCCCTGCGGATCATGTGCAGGCACATGTCCAGCGCCGCCGCCGCGCCCGCCGACGTCAGGAACTGGCCGTTGTCGACGTACAGGACGTTCGGGTCCACCGTCACCTTCGGGTACCGCGCCGCCAGGTCCCCCGCCGCGCACCAGTGGGTCGTCGCGCGCAGGCCGTCCAGCAGGCCCGTCGCCGCGAACAGGAACGCGCCCACGCAGATCGAGGCGATCCGGGTGCCGTTCGCCGCCGCCGCGCGAAGGGCCTCCGGCACTCCCGGCGGTAGCTCCTGCGGCACTTCCGCCACGCCCGGCAGGATGATCGTGTCCGCCTCCGCCAGCGCCTCCAAGCCGTACGGCGCCCGCACCATGAAGGCCCCCGCGCTCACCTCCCCCCGCACCGAGCACACCCGCACCCGGTACGGCACCCGGCCGTCGGGCAGCCGAGCCCAGCCGAAGGTGTCGACGGGAGCGGAGAGGTCGAAGGGGATGACGCCGTCCAGCGCCAGTACGGCCACGGTATGCATGGCAGGATCCTAGGCCTACGACGGATTGCGGCCGATGGCGCCCATCAGTGCCGCAACCGCGCAAACCGCCTGTCTCCCCCCCCTGGCGGGAATCCGTTGAAGCCTGGCACTCCCGCCACTTCTGCAAGATCCGTCCGCCGCCTACCGTCACCGCGTGACCAAGTTCCTCCTCGCCGTCCACGTCCTGGCCGCCATCGTCGCCGTCGGCCCCGTGACCGTCGCCGCCAGCATGTTCCCGCCCGTCGCGCGCCGGGCTCTCACCGCGCCCGGCGATCCCGGTGCCGGCGGCACGCTGCACCTGCTGCACCACATCTGCCGGGTCTACGCCCTCGTCGGCGTCGTCGTCCCGGTCTTCGGGTTCGCCACCGCGAGCGAGATGGGCGTGCTCGGGAGCGCCTGGCTCATCGTGTCGATCGCGCTGACCGCCCTCGCCGCCGTCGTCCTCGTCGCGCTGGTGCTGCCCGCCCAGGGCGCGGTGGTCGAGGGCCGGGGCACGAACCCCGCGCGGCTCGCCATGTCCACCGGCATGTTCAACCTGCTGTGGGCCACCGTGACCGTCCTGATGATCGTGCGGCCCGGCTCCACGACGGGGGCCTGACGGCACAGGCGCCCTACGGCGTACTCGGCGCCGACGGCCCCTGCGCACCCCCCACACCAGGCGCACCCCGCGTCGCCGCCCTGGTCCGGCTCGCCACCGCCGTCAGCGGCCGGGCGATGTCCTCCAGGGAGCGGCGCTCCGCCCGCACCGCCAGGAAGGCCGCGACCAGGCCCGCCGCGCACATCAGGGCCGCGCCGATCGAGAAGGCCAGGACCGTGTCGCCGACCTTTCCCGTGCCGGTGAGGTCGGCGAACAGCAGCGGGCCGCTGATGCCGCCGACCGCCGTGCCGAGAGCGTAGAAGAACGCGATGGACATCGCCCGCGTCTCCATCGGGAAGACCTCCGAGACCGTCAGATACGCGCTGGAGGCGCCCGCCGAGGCGAAGAACAGCACCGCGCACCAGCAGGCCGTCAACGTGCCCGCGTTCAGCACGCCCCGGTCGAACAGCCACGCCGTGCCGAACAGGAGCAGACCCGACAGCAGATAGGTCGAGGAGATCATCACCCGGCGGCCCACCGTGTCGAACAGCCTGCCCAGCAGCAGCGGGCCGCAGAAGTTGCCGACCGCGATCACCGCGAAGTAGTAACCGGTGTGGCCGGAGGGCACGTCGAAGAACCTGGTCAGGATCGCGCCGAAGCCGAAGGTGATCGCGTTGTACAGGAACGCCTGGCCGATGAACAGGGAGAAGCCGAGGACCGCGCGCCTGCGGTAGTGAGCGAAGACCGTGCGGGCGATCTCCCGGAACGTCACGCTCCTGCGCTGGTGGATCTCCAGCTCGCCCCGCGGCTCGGGCAGCGTCACGCCCTTCTCCCGCTCCACCCGGCGCTCGATACCGGAGACGATCTCCTCCGCCTCCCGGTCCCTGCCGTGGATCAGCAGCCAGCGCGGGCTCTCCGGGACGTGCCGCCGTACCAGCAGGATCACCAGCGCCAGGACCGCCCCCAGGGCGAAGGTCAGCCGCCAGCCGACGTTCCTGGCCAGCAGATCCGTGTCGAGCGCCACGATCGACAGCAGCGCGCCGCCCACCGCGCCCAGCCAGAAGCTGCCGTTGATGATCAGGTCGACCCGGCCGCGGTGGACGGCCGGGATCAGCTCGTCGATCGCCGAGTTGATCGCCGCGTACTCACCGCCGATGCCGAAGCCGGTCAGAAAGCGGAACAGGAAGAACCACCAGGCCTCCCAGGAGACGGCGGTCAGCGCCGTCGCCGCCAGGTACACCGCCAAGGTGATCATGAAGAGCTTCTTGCGGCCGTGGCGATCGGTCAGCCGGCCCCAGAAGAGGGCGCCCGAACAGGCGCCGGCCACATACAGCGCAGCGGCCGTGCCGGTGATCTGCCCCGCCGTGATCGACACCCCGCTGCCCGGTTCGGCCAGCCGGCCGGCGATGTTGCCGACGACCGTGACCTCCAGGCCGTCCAGGACCCAGACCGTCCCCAGGCCGATCACGATCGTCCAGTGCCAGCGGGACCAGGGCAGACGGTCCAGCCGGGCGGGAAGGTCGGTGATGACGGTCCGGCCCGTCCCGCCGGGCCCGCCGGTCTGCGGTGCCGGCGTCCGCGCTGCGGCCATGGGCTCCCTCCTCGCCGAAGGACGTCCCCCTACATACGGGAGACGGCAGGACGGGTGCCCGCGTACCGCGGATTCAGGCGCCCAGCGTCCGCGTCACCGTATAGATCAACAGTCCCGCCAGCGATCCCACCACCGTGCCATTGATCCGGATGAACTGCAGGTCACGGCCGATGTGCGCCTCGATCTTCCGGGTGGTGTGCTCGGCGTCCCAGCTCGCCACGGTATCCGTGATCAGCGAGGTGATCTCCCTGCGGTACGTCGTCACCACATGCACCGCCGCACCCTCGACCCAGCTGTCGACCTTCCCCTGCACCTTTGGCTCGGTCGCCATCCGCGCACCCAGCGACAACAGCGCGGACCGCACCCGCAGCCGCAGCTCGCTCCGCTCGTCCTCGGCCGCCGCCACCATCATGGCCCGTACGGCCGTCCACGCGGACGCGATCAGATCCTGCACCTCTCCCCGGCCCAGCACCTCACCCTTCAGCCGCTCCACCCGCGCCCGGGTGTCCGTGTCCGACTGCAGATCGGAGGCGAAGTCGGTGAGGAAACGGTCCAGCGCGCCACGCGCCGGGTGGGAGGGCATGTCCCGCATCTCGGTGACGAACCGCAGCAGCTCCTTGTAGACCCGCTCGCCGACCTTCCGGTCCACGAACCGCGGGGTCCAGCCGGGCGCTCCGCCCTCCACGGCCACCATCACGTCACCCCGGTGCAGCACCAGCCAGTCGTGCGCTCTGGCCACCACCAGGTCCACCGCCCGCCGGTGCCCGCCGTCGGCGACGATCCCCTCCAGCATCTTGCCGATGCCCGGCGCGACCTCCTGGGTGTTGGCCCGCCGGGTGATCGCCTCGCTCACGACCACCTGCACATCCCTGTCCCGCAGCACGGTCAGTGCACCGCGCAGCGCCGTGGCCAGCTCCGCCGTCACCCGGTCCGCGTGCTCCGGCTCGGCCAGCCACGCCCCCAGCCGGCTGCCGATGCCGACCGCGCGCAGCCGCTGCCGTACGACGTCCTGGGACAGGAAGTTCTCGCCGACGAACTCCCCGAGCGAGACGCCCAGCTGATCCTTCTTGTTCGGGATGATCGCGGTGTGCGGGATGGGCAGCCCCAGCGGGTGCCGGAACAGCGCGGTCACTGCGAACCAGTCCGCGAGCGCGCCCACCATGCCGGCCTCGGCGGCCGCCGCGACATAGGCCGCCCAGGGCCCGGCACCCTCGTGCGAGGCGAGCTTGGCCAGGACGTAGACCACCGCCACGACCAGCAGCATGCTCGTCGCCGTGAGCTTCATGCGCCGCACCCCGCGCCGGCGCTCCTCGTCGGCCGGGGTGAAGACAGTCATGGACTTGTACGACACACCCTGCGCCGGCGCCGCTTCCGTCTCGGTCGATTCCATCAGCTCCACCCGTTCAGCTCGGCCCGCTCGCTGATCCCGTCCGATGATCCGGTCCAGCGGTCCCGTCCGGTGATCCCGCACACAATTGTCCCTTCCTGACCGACTCCCGGAACGGAACAAGAGTTCCCGGCGTCTGTCAGAAAGGGGGTTTGGGCAGGGCCCTGACAGCTCTCCCCGGCCCATGACGCATCATGGGCTCATCAAGATCGGAGCCTCGGGCTCCCATCCCCGAGGAGAACAACACAAGCGTGACCAGACGTCGTGGTTATGCGGTATTGAGCGCGCTCGTCGCCCTCGTCCTGGCCGTGTCCGCCGCCATCTACCTCACCGTGGCGGCCGACGACGGCACCTCACGCGGCGCCCTCGTCGACGACCGCCCCCACCACGGCTCCTCCGTCGCCCCCGCCTCCACCGGCATCTGGGTCGGCGCCTGGTCCGCCTCCCCGGTGGGCGGCGAGCCCGGCACCGAGACCGACGGCCTCGCGGGCCGCTCCGTGCGCAACGTCGTCCACACCAGCACCGGCGGTACGAGCGCCCGGATCACGCTCTCCAACCTCTACGGCCACGAGCCGCTGACCATCACCCACGCCTCCATCGCGCTGTCCGCCGGCGACGGCACCGCCGCGGCCGACCCGGACTCCATGCGCCGCCTCACCTTCGACGGCGCCACCAGCGTGGTCATACCCGCAGGCGAACAGATCGCCAGCGACGCCGTACGCCTCACCGTCCCGCACGACAGCGACGTCCTGGTCACCACCTACTCCCCCACCCCCGCCGGCCCGGTCACCTACCACCCGCACGCCCGGCAGATCTCCTACGTCGCCACCGGCGACGCCACCGAGGACGCGACCGGCACCCCGTACACCCAACAGACGTCCTACTGGCGCTACTTGACGGCCCTGGACGTCCTGAGCAACGAGGCCGACGGCACCGTCGTCGTCTTCGGCGACTCCATCACCGACGGCATCACCTCCACCATCGGCGCCAACCACCGCTGGCCCGACCTCCTCGCCGGCCGGCTGCGCACCGCGCTGGAAGGCGGCCGGCAGGTGCCCCGCTACAGCGTCGTGAACGAGGGCATCAGCGGCAACCAGGTCCTCGCCGACGGACTCGGCCGGCCGGCCGAGAACCAGAGCGGCCTCGGCCGCTTCGCCCGCGACGCGCTCTCGCACCCGGACGTCAAGGTCGTCGTCATCGACCTCGGCGTCAACGACATCCTCCGCAACCCGCGACTCGCCGACCCGGACAAGATCCTCACCGGCCTGCGCACCCTGGTCCGCGAGGCCCACGCCCGCGGACTGAAGGTCGTCGGCGCCACACTGATGCCCTTCCAGGGCCACCGCGGCTGGACGGCGGCCCGCGAGGCGGTACGGCAGCGGGTCAACGCCGAGATCCGGTCCGGCCGGGTGTACGACGCCGTGGTCGACTTCGACAAGGCGCTCCGCGACCCGTACGACCCCCGGCGCCTGCGCCCCGACTACGACTCCGGCGACCACCTCCACCCCAGCGACCTGGGCTTCAGCAGGATGGCCAAGGTCTTCGACCTGAACACGCTCAAAGGCGCGGGGCAGGCGGAACTGTAGGTACGGGGCGAGGAACACGGACGGGATACTGGCTGGCATGACCCGCTTGATCCTCGCCACCCGCAACGCCGGAAAGATCACCGAGCTGAGGGCGATCCTCGCCGAGGCCGGACTCCGGCACGACCTGATCGGCGCCGACGCCTACCCCGACATCCCCGACGTCAAGGAAACCGGCGTCACCTTCGCCGAGAACGCCCTCCTCAAGGCCCACGCCCTCGCCCAGGCCACCGGCCTCCCCGCGGTCGCCGACGACTCCGGCCTCTGCGTCGACGTCCTGAACGGCGCCCCCGGCATCTTCTCCGCCCGCTGGGCCGGCCGCCACGGCGACGACAGGGCCAACCTGGACCTCCTGCTGGCCCAGCTGGCCGACATCGCGGACGAGCACCGGGGCGCCCACTTCGCCTGCGCGGCGGCGCTTGCCCTGCCGGACGGCCGGGAGCGGGTGGTCGAGGGCCGCCTGAGGGGCGTGCTCCGGCACGCGCCCGCCGGCACGAACGGCTTCGGCTACGACCCGATCCTCCAGCCGGAGGGCGAGACCCGAACCTGCGCCGAGCTGAGCCCGGAGGAGAAGAACGCGATCAGCCACCGGGGGAAGGCGTTCCGGGCACTGGTGCCGGTGGTGCGGGAGCTCCTGGGCTGAGAGCGGAAGAGGGGCCGCCCTGAACCGACGGCCCCTCACGTGTGCGGTCGGTGGGACTCGAACCCACACGGGATTTCTCCCACGGGCACCTAAAACCCGCGCGTATCGCCTATTTCGCCACGACCGCCTCAAAACGGACTATTTACTTGGTAGGCCGTTTTGCCTCGCCCAGTGTACGGGGCTGCGCCTTTCGCCGTGCGCCCCCTCGGCACCAGGTGCTGGTCGTCGCGTGGCAGTTGGGGCACAGCAGCCGCAGATTCTCGCGCCGGTCGTCGCTCCAGTCGCCGTTGATGTGGTCGATCTCCAGCGTCATCGACTGTCCGAACCACTCCGGCCCGACGCCGCACTCGGCGCACTCCTCCGGTACACCCACCTGGTAGAGCGCGCGGCGCAGCAGGTGGGTACGCGTCCGGCGTCGGCCGTGGTGTTTGACCAGGATGTCCTCGGGGCGCCTGATGCGGTCCGTGTGGGTCTTGCCTCGTTGGTGCGCCTGCCCCAGGAAGTGCGCGGTCGAGATGCCCTCTTCGGCGATCCACTCACGCAGCAGCGCGCGCTGCGTGCCGGTGTCGGGGCGCCCAAGGCGGCGCAGCGTCTCTGCGATGGAGATCGACTCGCCGACCGCTTGGCGCAATTCCTCGGGAGCGGGGCGGCTTGGCTTACCAGAGTCGGAGAAGTGCGAGATGTCGATCCCGAAGTGGGCGAATCGCCGCACGAGGTAGCGACGCACCTTGCCGTCCGGGCTGGTGCCGAAGAAGGCGATGACCTCGTCCGGGCTCGCGCACTGCTCGGCGGCCTCGGCCAACCGCTCACGCGTGTACTGCACGCCGCTGCTCATAGGGCGCCGCCCCGAGAACGGCCCTTGCCGCGCCCTCGGTAATTGTCCGTGGTCGAGTGGCAGTTGGGGCACAGGAAGCGGAGGTTCTCGATGCGGTTGCTACGCCAGTTGCCGTCGATGTGATCGACCTCCAGCGGGAGCGGACGGCCCCGCCACTCCGGCTCTGTACCACAGCGAGCACAGCGCTCCGGCACGCCTACGGCCGTCATCGCCCACTTGAGCCTGTCGTTCGGAATGCGCCGGGCCTGGCCGACCGGTTGCTCGACGAGCAGGGCCTCCGGTGTTCGGGCGCGCCAGGGTTTCCCTCGCCGCGTCGGCAACTGGAAGTGCGAGGTGTCGATTCCGTACGCCTTGATCTTGCGGCTGATGTGCGTGTGATGGCCGCCCACGACCTCCAGGCCGAGCCGGCGCAGCACCTCGCACATGTTCGTGGAGGCGGCCACGGCCCGCTCAAGCACCTCCCTCGTCCACTTCACCCCCTCCCGCTCGAAGTGGGAGACGTCCACGCAGTGTTTCTTCATCCGCTCCCAGACATACCGCCGCGTCGAACTCCTCGGATCCACCCCCAACCTCTCCAGCGCCTCCGACAACGTCCGCGCCCCGCGAGCCGCTTCTTCCAGCCGCTCCTTGGTGTACGCGCTGGCCCTCATCGAGCCCCCTCCGTTCCGGGCGTGCGTTCGCTGCCCGTACGGAGTAACGAACTGGTTATCGGACAGTCACGCACGGAAACGGGAAAGCGGCCCGCACCGGAATGTCCCGGTGCGGGCCGCCAGCAGTGGGGGCAGACGTCCTCAGATCCCCAGATCCTTGATGATCTTGGCCACGTGGCCGGTGGCCCGGACGTTGTAGAGGGCCTTTTCGACCTTGCCCTCCTCGTCCACCACGATCGTGGAGCGGATGACGCCCATGTAGGTCTTGCCGTAGTTCTTCTTCTCGCCGTAGGCGCCGTAGGCCTCGGTGACCTGCTTGTCGGGGTCGGCCAGGAGCGTGACCTTCAGGGACTCCTTCTCGCGGAACTTCGCCAGCTTCTCCGGGGTGTCGGGGCTGATGCCGAGCACGTCGTAGCCGGCAGAGGCCAGGACGTCCAGGTTGTCGGTGAAGTCGCAGGCCTGCTTGGTGCAGCCGGGGGTCAGGGCGGCCGGGTAGAAGTAGACGATGACCTTGCGGCCCTTGTGGGCGGACAGGGAGACCTCGTTGCCGTCGGCGTCGGGGAGGGTGAAGGCGGGGGCCACGTCCCCCGGCTGGAGTCGCTCGCTCATCGGACCAGCGTAACCGGGGGGCCTTGCGGTGCGCCGGGAGGAGAAGCTGACAGACTGTCCGGGACAGCATCACAGACTTCGGAGGCCGTACGGTGGCGGACACGTCGGACACCAGAACCCCGGCGCAGATCGAGGCGGACATCAAGCGCCGCCGCGAAGTGCTGGCCGAGACGCTCGACGAGATCGGGGTGCGGGTGCATCCGCAGACGATCATCGGGGATGCCAAGGCCAAGGTCGCCGCCAATCTCGATCACACGGTCGGGCGGGCTTATGTCCAGGTCAACCGGGTGGTCAGCGAGGTGCGGGCGCAGTTCGTCGATGACGAGGGCGGGCTGCGGGCGGCGCGGGTCGTGCCGGTCGCGCTGCTCGCCGTCGGTGTCGTGGGGCTGCTCGCCGTGGGCCGCAAGCGGCGCAAGCGCTGACCCGGGCTCGGACGAGCAAGGCGAAGGCAGGTAGGTTCGAGGCGTGAGCGCCAACAGAAACCAGCACAGCACCCCCCATCACGACAAGCTGCCCATCCGGATGCTGCACGACCGGGTTCTGGTCAAGCAGGAGACCGGTGAGGGCGAGCGGCGGTCCGGGGGCGGCATTCTGATTCCCGCCACCGCGGCGGTCGGGCGGCGGCTGGCCTGGGCCGAGGTCGTCGCGGTCGGGCAGAACGTACGGACCGTGGAGCCGGGTGACCGGGTCCTGTTCGATCCGGAGGACCGCGCCGAGGTCGAGGTGCGGGGTGTGGCGTACGTGCTCATGCGCGAGCGTGATCTGCACGCCGTGGCCGCGGACCGTTTCGAGGGGTCGGAGGACTCCACGGGTCTGTATCTGTAGTCCCGCAGTAGTCCCGCAGCGCGGACGGGCAAGGGGCCGGTGAGCAGTGTCACCGGCCCCTTTCGCACGTCGTCGGCATGGTGCGCGGGCACGCGTCAGACGGCGGGGTCCCCGCCTCCGGTGCCGACGGTCGTGCCTGTCGTACCGCCGCCATCGGTTCCGCCGCCGGTGGTCGTGCCGCCTCCGGTGGTCCCTCCGTCGGTCGTGCCACCGCCCGTCGTGTTGCCGCCGTTGGTCGTGCCGCCGCCCGTGGTGTCTCCGCCGGTGGTGTTGGTGCCGCCCGTGGTGGTGCCACCGGTGGTGCCGGTGCCGCCGGTGGTGGTCGTACCGCCGTTGGTCGGGGTGCCGACGGTGCCGCTGCCGGTCGGGCTGGTGGTCGCACCGCCGCCCGGCGGGGTGCCGGTGGTGCCGCCGTTGTTCTGGTCACCGGTCGTGCCCGGCTGGGCCGAGCCGGTGGCGATGGGCGGCTGCGGCTGGTCGGCGCCCTGCTCCAGATGGAGGTCGAAGGCGGAGGCCGACGTGTTCTTCAGCGCGTCCGCCGTGTACTGGGCCCAGATCTGGGTCGGTGCGCCGCCACCGTTGATACGGGCCTGGCCGAGGGCGCCGTACAGGGGCATGTGCTTGGCCGTCACCGGGTCCTGGCCCATGACCGAGACCACCGTGGCCAGGTCGGGGGTGTAACCGGCGAACCAGGCGGCGGTGTCGTTCTCGGCGGTACCGGTCTTGCCGGCCGCCGGGCGGCCCGCGGCCTGTGCGGCGGTGGCGGTGCCGTTGTCGACCACGCTCTGCAGGACGGACGTGGTGGTGTCGGCGGCCTCGCGGGTGACGGCCTGCTTGACCGACTGCTCGGGCAGCTTGACCTCGTCCGTGCCGTCCTTGGTGATCTTCTCGACGAGCGTGTACGTGCCGTGCTTGCCGTGGTTGGCGAGCGTGGCGTAGCTCTCCGCCATGTCCAGCACGCTGGCGGTGGCGGTGCCGAGGGCGATCGACGGGTACGGCTGGAGGTCCGGGGTGTCGGAGGGGATGCCGAGGTCGATCGCGGTCTGCTTGACCTTGGACGGGCCGACGTCGACGGCCATCTGCGCGTAGACGGCGTTCACGGACAGGTCGGTCGCCTTGGTGACGGTGATCTGGCCGTACGACTTCTGGTCCTCGTTCTGCGGGGCGTAGGCGCCGCCGCTCCAGCCCTGCACGGGGCGTTCGTTGGTGCCGTCGTACATGGTGTTCGGGGTGATGGGGCGGCCGTCCTGGGTGGTCGAGCCGTTCTGCACCGCGGAGGTGAACACGAACGGCTTGAACGTGGAGCCCACCTGGAAGTCACCGCGGGTCGCGCCGTTGGTGTACTGCTTCACGTAGTCGATGCCGCCGTACATCGCGACGACCTTGCCGGTCTTCGGGTCGACGGAGGCGCCGCCCGCGCGGACGTACCTGTCCACCTTGTTGTTCTTCTTGTCCAGCTTGGCGATCAGCTGGTCGTTGACCGCCTTGACGAAGGCGTTCTGCCGGTTCTTCTGGATGGTGGTGGTGATGCGGTAGCCGCCGGTCGCGAGCTGGTCGTCGGTGAGGATGTTGTTGGTGGTCAGGTAGTGCTTGACCGCCTCGACGAGATAGCCGCGCTGGCCGGACATGCCCGTGGAGACGGTCTGCTCCTTCGGCATCGGGAACTTCATCCCGGCGCGCTTGGACTGGCTGAGCCAGCCCTTCTTGACCATGCCGTCCAGGACGTAGTTCCAGCGGGCGACGGCCGCGGCCTTGTTCTCGGGGTGGGCGACGACGTCGTACTCGCTGGGCGCGTTGACGAGCGCGGCGAGGTAGGCGGCGCGGGCCGGGTCGAGGTTCTGGGCGTCCACGCCGTAGTAGGCCTGGGCGGCGGACTGGATGCCGTAGGCGTTGCGGCCGAAGTAGCTGGTGTTGAGGTAGCCCTCGAGGATCTCGTCCTTGGACTTGTTGCGGTCCAGCTTGATCGAGATGAAGAACTCCTTGGCCTTGCGGGTGACCGTCTGCTCCTGGCCCAGGTAGTAGTTCTTCACGTACTGCTGGGTGATCGTCGAGCCGGACTGCTTGCCCTTGCCGGTCGCCGTGTTCCAGGCGGCGCGGAGCATCGCCTTGGGGTCGATGGCCGACTCGGTGTAGAAGTCGCGGTCCTCGGCGGCCAGTACGGCGTGCTGGGCGTCCTTGGAGACCTGGGCGAGGCTGACGTTCTCCCGGTTGATCTGGCCGTCGCGGGCCAGCTGGGAGCCGTCGGCGTAGAGGTAGACGTTGGCCTGCTTGGTGGCGAGGGCGTTGGCCGGGGGGATGTTCACGAGCGAGTAGCCGAGGAAGAAGAGCCCCACGAGCAGCAGGATGCCCATGACGAAGGTGCCGAGCACCATGCGCCAGGTGGGGATGATCCGCCGCCACCCGGTCCGCTTGGGCCGCTTGGGCTTCTTGCCGTTGCCTCCGGCGGACTGACCGTCGCCGGGGGTGGGGGCGGGGGTGTTGGTGCCGGGGGTGGCTGCCCGGGCCGCGCCTGCGGCGCCCGCCGGGCCGGAGGGGGATGCCTGGGCGGCGCGGGGGGCGGTGTTGGGGCCGGTCGTACGAGGGTTGCGCCCGGCGGCGTCCGGTCCGGTCGCCCGGGGCGTACGCTCGCCGGCCGGAGAGGCGGCCGCCGTCCTGGCGGGGTCGCCCGGCTCGGCCGCTCGGGGTGCGTTGACCCGCCGGAGCACCTGGGTGGTCTCGGGCGCGGGCGCCTCACCGGAGCCCTGAGCCGCCCCGGCAGCAGGCGCCGTGACGCGCCGCAGCACCTGCGTGCTCTCGGCGGACTGCCCCTGCTCGGAGCCGGCCCGCGCCGCCGGGACCTGCGGCTTCCCGGAGTCGGTACGGGGGCGCTGGGAGCCCTGGGATGCGCTGGAGGCGCCGGTGGCGCTGGAGTCCGAGGCGTTTGAGCCTTGAGATACGGCGGAGGCCGCTGAGCCTTGGGAAGCGTTGGAGGCACCTGCGGCCTGGGACGCGCTGGAAGCACCGGACGCCGAGGTGGCACCAGCTGCCGAACCATCCGAAGCCAGGCCCTCACGAGCCGCCGAGTCGCCGCCGGACGCCGACGCGCCCCGGTCTGCCGCGCCCGTACCGGAGCCCGCGACGTCGCGAGCCCCCGAACCATCAGCACCACGGGAGACCGCGCCGGACGCGGAGCCCCCACGAGCCACCGAGGCACCCCGGTCCACCGAGCCCGCACCGAAGCCCGAGCCCCTGCCGGAACCCGAGGCCTCACCGGACGCCGAGCCTCCACGCACCGCCGAGCCCGCGCCGGAGGCCGAGAGCCCGCCGGAAGCCAAAGCCCCACCAGAGCCGGAAGCCCCACCGGAACCCGAGGCCTCACCGGACGCCGAGCCTCCACCGGTCGCCAAGCCTCCACGGGCCGCCGAACCCCCGCCAGCGCCCGAAGCCCCACCGGACGCCGAAAGCCCGCCGAAAGCCAAAGCCCCACCAGAGCCGGAAGCCCCACCGGAACCCGAGGCCTCACCGGTCGCCGAGCCTCCACGGGGCGCCGAACCCCCGCCAGTGCCCGAAGCCCCACCGGACGCCGTGTCCCCCTTGGACGCAGGCGCCCCCTGCTGTTCCGTCCGGCCGCCGCGGGCCGCCTGGCGGGCCCGGGCCATGGAGGCCGTCCGGTCCAGGGCCGAGCGGTCCGCCGGAGACGACGAGCCCGCCGCAGTCGACGAGCCCCCCGGAGTAGAGCGGCCCTGGGAGGCCGTACGGTCACCGGTTCGGCCGAGCCCGGTCTCCCGGACCTGATCACCCTGCCCAGCCGTGCCACCCTGCCCAGCCTGACCAGCCCGGTCAGCCTGCCGGGACTGCGCGCCCCGGTCGGCCGTACCACCCGTCTCGGCCCGCGCGGACTCCGCCGTACCCGCCGTACCTGCCGAACCCCGCGTCTCCCGGGCCTCTGCCCGCCGGCCGGCCCCCTCGGACTGCGCCGTACCCGGCGTCCCGCCGGACACTGACCGTCGGCCGGCCCCCTCGGACTGTGCCGTACCCGGCGTCTCGCCGGACACTGACCGTCGGCCGGCACCCTCGGGCTGTGCCTGTGCTCCGGGCCGCTCGGGCTCGGGCTCCCCGGGCCGCTTTCTCGGCGGCATGCCTTCGTTCGGCTGCTGCGGCTGCGGCTCGTCGCTCATTCGTGCACGGACTCCTGTTTCGCGTCGTACGTTCCCGTACGCCTCGTACGCTCTTCTGCGCCCCCAGTTTGAAGACTCTCGCACCTGGCGTTCCGTTCCCGGATTCCAGCACGCTTCGGGCACGAAATTGCGTGGCCGGACGCCGGGCTCCGGGACTAGGCTCCTGCGCTTCGGTGTCGAGCGGTCCCGGGAGGTGGACTGGCGTGGGCGCGGGACGGTTGTACGTGGCCGTCGCGGCGGGGGGATTCAGACGGTACGCGACGTATCGGGCCGCCACTGCGGCAGGGGTGTTCACCAACACCGTCTTCGGGCTGATCCTCGTCTATACGTATCGGGCGCTGTGGGACGAGCGGCCGCACCTCGGCGGGTGGGATCAGGCGCAGGTCGTGACGTATGTGTGGCTGGGGCAGGCGTTCTTGTCGACGCTCGCGATCGGCGGCGGTGGCGTCGAGAACGAGTTGATGGAACGCATCCGTACGGGGGACGTGGCGATCGACCTCTACCGGCCCGCCGATCTGCAGATGTGGTGGCTCGCCACCGACCTCGGCCGGGCGTTTTTTCAGTTGGTGGGGCGGGGGGTCGTTCCCTTTGTCTTCGGTGCCCTGTGTTTCCCGGTGTACCTGCCGCCCGACGTGGGCACCTGGGTCGCCTTCTTCGTCGCCGTGCTGCTGGCGATGCTCGTCGGGTTCGGCATCCGGTACCTGGTGGCGCTCAGCACGTTCTGGTTCCTGGACGGCACGGGTGTGACGCAGATGTCATGGCTGGTCGGCTACTTCTGCTCGGGCATGCTGCTGCCGCTGAACATCTTCCCGGGGGCGCTCGGCGAGGTCGTACGGGCGCTGCCGTGGTCCGCGCTGTTGCAGGCGCCGGCGCAGATCCTGCTGGGGCATGCGGATCCGCTGGGCACGTATGTGTTCCAGGGGGCGTGGGCGGTGGTCCTGCTGGGTGGGGGGCGGCTGGTGCAGTCGGCGGCGACGCGCAGGGTGGTGGTCCAGGGTGGATGAGATCGACACCGGCCGGGTGCGGGAGGGGGTGCGGGCGTATCTGATGATCGCCGGGATGTGGATCAGGTCCACGATGGCCTATCGCGCCTCGTTCGTGATGACCACGTTCGGCAACTTCTCGGCGACCCTCCTCGACTTCGTCGGGATCATGCTGATGTTCTCGCGGGTGGACGCGCTGGGCGGCTGGTCGCTGCCCGAGGTGGCCTTCCTGTACGGGCTGTCCGGGGCGGCCTTCGGCCTTGCCGACCTGGTGATCGGGTCGATGGAGCGGCTGGGGCGGCGGGTGCGCGACGGCACGCTGGACACGCTGCTGGTGCGTCCGGCGCCGGTGCTGGCCCAGGTGGCGGCCGATCAGTTCGCGCTGCGCAGGCTGGGCCGGGTGGTGCAGGGCCTGCTGGTGCTGACCTGGGCGGTGGCCCGGCTGGACATCGACTGGACGCCGCTGAAGCTGCTGCTGATGCCGGTGATGGTGGTGAGCGGCTGCGGGATCTTCTGCGCGGTGTTCGTGGCCGGGTCGGCCTTCCAGTTCCTGGCGCAGGACGCCTCGGAGGTGCAGAACGCCTTCACCTACGGCGGTACGACGCTGCTGCAGTATCCGCCGACGGTGTTCGCGAAGGAGCTGGTGCGCGGGGTGACGTTCGTGCTGCCGCTGGCCTTCGTCAACTGGCTGCCCGCGACCTATGTGCTGGGGCGGCCGTATCCGCTGGGGCTGCCCGAGTGGCTGGCGTTCGCTCCGCCGCTGGTGGCGGTGGGGTGCTGCGCGCTGGCGGGGCTGGCCTGGCGGGCGGGACTTCGTTCGTATCGGAGTACAGGGAGCTAGCACGGTGGCGGACAGCGATTTCATCTCACCGGAGAAGGATTTCATCTCACTGGAGGGGGTCGAGAAGGTCTTCGAGGTGCGCAGGAAGACCGGGTTCCTGAAACGGGAGCGGCGCGAGGTGCGGGCGGTGGACTCGCTCTCGTTCGGCGTGGCGCGCGGGGAGATGGTCGGGTACATCGGGCCGAACGGCGCCGGGAAGTCGACCACGATCAAGATGCTGACGGGGATTCTGACGCCGAGTGCGGGCAGGTTGCGGGTGGCGGGCATCGATCCGTCGCGGGAGCGGCGGCGCCTCGCGCACCGGATCGGGGTGGTGTTCGGGCAGCGCACGACCTTGTGGTGGGACCTGCCGCTGATCGACTCCTACCGGCTTGCGCACCGCATGTACCGGATCCCGGAGGTCCGTTACCGCGAGAACCTGGACCGGTGCGTCGAACTGCTGGAGCTGGAGTCCCTGTTGGACGTGCCGGTACGGCAGCTCTCGCTCGGGCAGCGGATGCGCGGGGACATCGCGGCGGCCCTGCTGCACGACCCGGAGGTGCTGTACCTGGACGAGCCGACGATCGGGCTGGATGTCGTGTCGAAGGCGAAAGTCCGTGGTTTCCTGCGGGAGTTGAACGCCGAGCGGGGCACGACCGTGCTGCTGACCACGCACGACCTGCAGGACATCGAGCAGTTGTGCTCTCGGGTGATGGTGATCGACCACGGCCGGCTGATGTACGACGGCCCGCTCGCGGGGCTGCACGAGGCCGGGGAGAGCGAGCGGACGCTGGTGGTGGACCTGGAGCGGGAACTGCCGCCGGTCGAGGTGCCGTCGGCGCGGGTGGTACGGGTGGAGGGGCCGCGGCAGTGGCTGGCGTTCCCGGCGGGGCAGTCGGCGGCGCCGCTCGTCGCGTATCTCGCGGCGGAGTATCCGCTGGTGGACCTGTCGGTGCGGGAGCCGGACATCGAGGCGGTCATCGCCAAGATGTACGCGGAGAAGGCGGTCTCGTAGGCTTCTGTCATGACCGACGACGCAAGTCCGGACCTCCGGGCGTCCGACAGCGACCGTGAACGGGTCGCCGAGGTCCTGCGGGACGCTCTGGCCGAGGGCCGGCTCGACATGGCGGAGTTCGAGGAGCGGCTGGAGGCGACGTACAAGGCGCGTACGTACGGCGAGCTGGCGCCGCTGACCCGTGATCTGCCGGCGGCCGGTACGGTGACGGCGCCCGTCCCCGTCTCCTTCAGCAAGGAACCGGCGGAGAGCGGGAGTTGGGCGGGCCGGATCGTCGGCGGCGAGGGGTCCTCGGCGGGTGCGGTCGCCATCATGTCCGGCTTCCAGCGCAAGGGCCGCTGGACGGTGCCGAAGCGGTTCAACTGCTTCGCGTTCTGGGGCGGCGGCGAGATCGACCTGCGGGAGGCGGACTTCGCGGACCGCGAGGTCGAGATCAACTGCGTGGCGATCATGGGCGGTGTGCAGGTCATCGTGCCGCCGGGGGTCGAGGTCGTGGTCCGCGGCATCGGCATCATGGGCGGCTTCGACCACCCCAGGGACGACGGCCCGCCGGAGCGGGGTGCTCCGCGCGTGATCATCGGTGGCCTCGCGTTCTGGGGCGGGGTGGACGTGACCCGCAAGCTCACCCGCGCGGAGCGGCTCCGCCTCAAGGAGCAGCGCCGTCAGGAGAGGCTGGAGCACAGGGAGTCCCGGCACGAGCTGCACCGGGAACGGCGCGAGGAGCGGCGCGAGGCGCGGGAGCGGCGTCGGGGGTACTGAGCGCCGTATCGATCCGGCCCGTGCCCCTGGGTTACTTCGTGCAGACCTTGGTCAGTTCGCCGGCCGCGTCCGTGACCGGGCCCAGGTCCGGCGTCCTGTCGCCGTTCCTGATGGCCGTACGGACGTTCCCCACGGCCTTCCGCAGATCGTCGACCGCCTTGTTGACGTCGGCGTTGTCGGTCTTGTCGCCGATCTTGTCGAGGTTCTTCTCGATGGAGTTCAGGGAGTCGTCCGCCTGGGTGGGATCGTTCGCGGCGTTCTCCACGGCCTGCTGCAGATCCGTGACGCTGTCGGCGATGGAGTCGGCGGTCTGCACGCAGTCCAGGGCCTTGTTCACGGCGTCGCAGCCGGTGGTGAGGCCGGTTCCGAGCACGGCGAGCGCCACGGCGGCGACTGCGGTGCGACGGCGTCGGCGTGGGCTGACGGCCATGGTGGTGTTTCCCTCCCCTGGTGAGGCTGTCCGTACCTAGGACGCCGAGGAGGGCGCGCGGGTTGCCCGCGCGCCCTCGTTGGTTCGATGGTTCGATCCGCCCTTTACTTCGCGAGCGTGGCGTCGAGGGCCGCGCGCTGGTGGGCGGTGAGCTCGGCGCAGCCGGTGACGGCGAGGTCGAGCAGGGCGTCGAGTTCCTCGCGGGCGAAGGGCTCGGCCTCGGCGGTGCCCTGGACCTCGACGAAGCGGCCGTCGCCGGTGCAGACGACGTTCATGTCGGTCTCGGCGCGCACGTCCTCCTCGTAGCAGAGGTCGAGGAGGGGGACGCCGCCGACGATGCCGACCGAGACGGCGCTCACGGTTCCCGTCAGCGGCTGGCGGCCGGCCTTGATCAGCTTCTTGCCCTGGGCCCAGGCGACGGCGTCGGCGAGGGCGACGTACGCGCCGGTGATCGCGGCGGTGCGGGTGCCGCCGTCGGCCTGGAGGACGTCGCAGTCGAGGACGATGGTGTTCTCGCCGAGCGCCTTGTAGTCGATGACGGCGCGCAGGGAGCGGCCGATGAGCCGGGAGATCTCGTGGGTACGGCCGCCGATCTTGCCCTTGACGGACTCGCGGTCGCCGCGGGTGTTGGTGGCGCGGGGCAGCATGGCGTACTCCGCGGTGACCCAGCCCTCGCCGCTGCCCTTGCGCCAGCGCGGGACTCCTTCGGTCACGGAGGCGGTGCAGAACACCTTGGTGTCGCCGAAGGAGACGAGGACGGAGCCCTCGGCGTGCTTGCTCCAGCCGCGTTCGATGGTGACCGGGCGGAGCTGTTGGGGGGTACGGCCGTCGATGCGAGACATGGCAAGGAGCCTAGCCGTACGTGACGAAGGGGCTCCTCCGGCATCGGGAAGAGCCCCTTTCCGGTGAGCCCGTCGGCTCACATCATGTCTTCGATCTCCGCGGCGATCGGGTCGGCGTCGGTGCCGACGACGACCTGGATGGCCGTGCCCATCTTGACGACGCCGTGGGCGCCGGCGGCCTTCAGGGCGGCCTCGTCGACCAGGGAGGGGTCGGACACCTCGGTGCGCAGCCGGGTGATGCAGCCCTCGATCTCCTCGATGTTGTCGATCCCGCCGAGGCCGGCGACGATCTTCTCAGCCTTGCTGGCCATGTTCCTTCTCCCTGATCCGAACCGCTTTGTCGCAGTAACCCACAGTTGGCCCATCTTCGCGAGCGGTCATGCCGTGCGTGCCGAATGATGGCGATCACGACAGCGGAACCGTCCGCCAACTGGTCTACACCACAGGAGGTACGGTCGCCAAACCGCGTCCGAGTCGAGTGGCCGGGAGGACGCCATGAGCGCCGAGAGCGCGCCCGCCGACAGCACGGCCGGCCCGGCGCGGGAACGCTGGAACCGGCTGTTCCAGGGCCTGCAGAAGATGGGCCGCAGTCTGCAGCTGCCGATCGCGGTGCTGCCGGCGGCGGGCATCATCAACCGGCTGGGCCAGCCGGACGTGTTCGGCAAGGACGGACTGGGCTGGACGAACGTCTCGAAGGTCATGGCGGGCGCGGGCGGCGCCCTGCTCGACGGCTCGATCGGGCTTCCGCTGCTGTTCTGCGTGGGCGTGGCGATCGGCATGGCGAAGAAGGCGGACGGCTCGACGGCGCTGGCCGCGGTGACGGGCTTCCTCGTCTATTACGGCGTACTGCACCAGTTCCCCGAGTCCTGCCCCGGCGGTTCCAAGGCGATTCCGCAGGTCGGCTGTCAGGTGACCGTCGGCGCGGGCACGGGTTCGGTGACGCCCTTCACCTTCCAGAACCCGGGCGTCTTCGGCGGCATCGTGCTGGGCCTGCTGTCCGCCTTCTTCTGGGCCCGCTTCCACCGCACCAGACTGGTGGACTGGCTGGGCTTCTTCAACGGCCGGCGGCTGGTGCCGATCATCATGGCGTTCGTCGCCATCGTCTTCGCGGCGCTGTGCCTGTGGATCTGGCCGCCGATCGGATCCGGACTGGAGGGCTTCAGCAAGTGGCTGCGGGACGCGGGCTCCTGGGGTGCGGGGATCTTCGGCGTCGCCAACCGGGCGCTGCTCGTCGTCGGCCTGCACCAGTTCCTGAACGTGCCCATCTGGTTCCAGTTCGGCAGCTACACCAAGCCCGACGGCACGGTGGTGCACGGCGACATCAACATGTTCCTCCAGGGCGATCCGCACGCGGGCCAGTTCACCTCGGGCTTCTTCCCGATCATGATGTTCGCGCTGCCGGCCGCCGCGCTGGCCATCACGCACTGCGCCAGGCCCGGCCGCCGCAAGGAGGTCGGCGGCTTGATGCTGTCGGTGGCGCTGACGTCGTTCGTGACCGGCATCACCGAGCCGATCGAGTACTCGTTCATGTTCATCGCGCCGCTGCTGTACGCCGTCCACGCACTGCTGACCGGTGTCTCGATGGCGGTGACCTGGGCGCTCGGGGTGCACGACGGGTTCAGCTTCTCGGCCGGCCTGATCGACTACGTCATCAACTGGCATCTGGCGACGAAACCGTTGCTGATCATCCCGATCGGCCTGTGCTTCGCGGCGGTGTACTACGCCGTCTTCCGGTTCGCGATCACGAAATTCGACCTGCGGACACCGGGCCGTGAGCCCGAGGACGAGGTCGAGGACATCACCAAGGCGTGACTCCTTAGCACATCGGCACGGCGCGTAGCGATCCGGTAGCGGATTTCGTGGTTCCTTATCCCGCCTTCATCTGCTACAACAGGTCTACACCACTGAGTGGTGTAGACCACCACCGATGGAGGAACCAACCATGAGCACCGCCACCGCGACGGCGGCTCCCGCAAAGACGCGGGGATCCGGCCTGTTCCAGGGCCTGCAGAAGGTCGGCCGCAGCCTGCAGCTCCCCATCGCCGTACTGCCGGCGGCGGGCATCCTGCTGCGTCTGGGCCAGCAGGACATCCATGACAAGCTGCACCTGCCCGACAAGGTCACGGCGGTGTTCGCCACGGCCGGTGGCGCCATCTTCGACAACCTGCCGATGCTGTTCTGCATCGGTGTCGCGATCGGCTTCGCCAAGAAGGCGGACGGCTCGACGGCGCTGGCCGCGCTGGTCGGCTTCCTGGTCTACAGCAATGTGCTGAAGGCGTTCCCGGTCACCGAGGCCAAGATACAGAAGGGCGCGGACATAGCCGCGACCTACAACAACCCCGGTGTCCTCGGCGGCATCCTGATGGGTCTGCTGGCCGCCGTGCTGTGGCAGCGCTACCACCGCAAGAAGCTGGTCGACTGGCTCGGCTTCTTCAACGGCCGCCGGCTGGTGCCGATCATCATGGCCTTCGTCGGCACCGGCATGGGTGTCTTCTTCGGCCTCATCTGGAAGCCCATCGGTGAGGGCATCTCCAACGCCGGCGAGTGGATCACCGGTCTCGGCGCGGCGGGCGCGGGTCTGTTCGGTCTGGTCAACCGCGCGCTGATCCCGGTCGGCATGCACCAGTTCGTCAACACCGTCTCGTGGTTCCAGATCGGCGACTACAAGAACTCCGCCGGCCAGGTCGTGCACGGCGACCTGAACCGCTTCTTCGCCGGTGACCCGCACGCCGGTATGTTCATGTCCGGCTTCTTCCCGATCATGATGTTCGGCCTGCCGGCCGCCGCGATCGCCATCGCGCACGCCGCCCGCCCCGAGCGCCGCAAGGCCGTCCTCGGCATGATGGTCTCCCTCGCGCTGACCTCCTTCGTCACCGGTGTCACCGAGCCGATCGAGTTCTCGTTCCTGTTCATCGCGCCGCTGCTGTACGCGATCCACGCGGTGCTGACGGCCCTGTCCATGGCGATCACCTGGGCGCTCGGCGTCCACGCGGGCTTCACCTTCTCCGCGGGCTTCATCGACTACGCGCTCAACTGGAACCTGGCGACCAAGCCCTGGCTCATCATCCCGATCGGTCTGGTCTTCGCGGCGATCTACTACACGGTCTTCCGCTTCGCGATCATCAGGTTCAACCTCCCCACCCCGGGCCGCGAGCCCGAGGAGGAGGTCGAGGACATCACCAAGGCCTGACGGCGACGACATGACGAAGGCCCCCGGAACCGACCAGGTTCCGGGGGCCTTCGTCATGCGCCGAGGCTAGATCTCGTACGTCACCCGCGGCGCGGCCAGCTCCACCGGCCCGTCGAACACCTCACGCGCGTCACGCAGGTTCACCCGCGGATCGGTCCACGGCGGGATGTGCGTGAGCACCAGTCGCCGCACGCCGGCCCGCGCCGCCGTCTCGCCCGCCTCGCGCCCGTTGAGGTGCAGGTCCGGGATGCTCTCCTTGCCGTGCGTGAACGCTGCCTCGCACAGGAACAGGTCGGTGTCCCGGGCCAGCTCGTCCAGCACCTCGGTGACCCCCGTGTCGCCGGAGTACGTCATCGACCGCCCGCCGTGCTCGACACGGATGGCGTAGGCCTCCACGGGATGGCGGACCCGCTCGGTGTGCACCGTGAACGGGCCGATCTCGAACGTGGACGGCTTGACGGTGTGGAAGTCGAACACCTCGCTCATGGACGAGGCGGAGGGGGTGTCGGCGTAGGCGGTGGTCAGGCGGTGTTCGGTGCCCTCGGGGCCGTAGACCGGGAGGGGGTCGCAGCGGCCGCCCTCGTGGCGGTAGTAGCGCGCGACGAAGTACGCGAGCATGTCGATGCAGTGATCGGCGTGCAGATGGCTCAGGAAGATCGCGTCCAGGTCGTAGAGACCGCAGTGGCGCTGCAGCTCGCCAAGGGCGCCGTTGCCCATGTCGAGGAGCAGCCGGAAGCCGTCGGCCTCGACGAGGTAGCTCGAGCAGGCCGATTCCGCGGACGGGAACGACCCCGAGCAGCCGACGACGGTGAGCTTCATGAAGCAGAAACCTCCGTTGGCAAAAAGATCAAAAAGGGGCTGGAAACGGGGGTCGTGCGGTCCGTCGAGCGTAAGGCGCGAAAGCACTGGTCGCTCCTCCGCCAGGGGCCGTTGTGGGCGAACTCACCTGTGCTGTCACCGGTTCGGCTGGACCTGGGGCGCAGAAGGATTCGCAGAGGGCGCGCAATCCTTGGCGTGCGCCGGTAACGTCGTCGTATGGACACGTCCTGGTGGCTGGCACTCGCGGCGGTGGTGCTGCTCGCGCTGGTCGCCACGCTCATCGACGGCTGGGGGCGCGGTCGCCGGTACGCCGGCCGGCGCCTCGGAGCGCTCGGCCGCGCGCGCCCGGGGCAGGCCGCCCGGCCGGTCCCCGGGGACATCTGGTGGGCGGACGTCCCTTACGAGGACCGCGCCGACGCGAAGGACCGGCCGTGTCTGGTGCTGGCCGTGCGCGGGAACCGGGCCACGGTCGCCAAGATCAGCAGCAAGTACCACGACGAGCGCGCGGGTGTGATTCCCCTGCCGCCGGGCGCGGTCGGCGACGCCCGCGGCCGCCCGAGCTTCCTGGAGACCGACGAGCTGCGCGAGGTGCCCGTCGGCGACTTCCGGCGCCGGGTGGGTGTGGTGGACCCGGTTCTGTGGGACCAGGTACGGCACCTGGCCGGCTGATCACTTCACGTTCACCGTGACCGTCCACTCCTGAATGCCCTTGCAGGACACCTGGCCCGGCGCCGTCGGCGTGGCGCACAGCGGCCGGGAGGACGTCAGTTTCTCGGTGCCGGTGGCCACCGCCTGGTACGCGGCCGTCGCCTGGCCCGGCAGGATGACGAAGCCCGCGTTGATGCCCTTCAGCGTGCTTCCGGTGGCCATGAGCGGCTTCCAGGGACGGGACTTGGTGCCCTCCAGGGTGACCCGGACCTCGCCGCCCTTGGCCACGCACACGGTACGGCCGCTGTCGGAGGCCTTGAGCTGGACGAGGGGGGCGCAGCCGGCGCCGCTCGGGGACGCGGACGGTGACACCTTGCTGCCACCGCTGCCGGTGTCCTTGCCGCTGTGGGAGCCGCAGCCGGCGAGGAGCAGCGCTGTGGCCGCGAGGGCACAGAAGGTCGTACGGCGCATGGGGGTTCGCCTTTCTGCCGTGCGTGGCCGTGGGGGTCGGCCGCCTGGTGCAGATGTGACGTACCGGTACTGAAAAAGGATCCCGCACGCGGACGATTTCCGCGTGCGGGACCCTGGGCCGTGCGGAGGATCAGCTGGTCGTCAGGGCGGTGTCGTCCACGACGAAGCTGGTCTGCAGCGAGGAGTCCTCCACGCCGTTGAACTTCAGGGTGACCGTCTGGCCCGCCAGCGAGGACAGGTCGAAGGTCTTCTGCGCGTACCCGGAGTTCGCGTTGAGGTTCGAGTACGTCGCCAGGGTGGTCGAACCGGCGGTCACGGTCAGCTTGTCGTACGCGGTGCTGCCGGTCTCGGCGGTGTCGATGTGCAGGTAGAAGGTGAGCGTGGCCTTGCAGCCGGCCGGGATCGTCACCGACTGGGACACGGTGTCGGTGTGGCTGGAGCCGTAGCCGTCGAGCCAGGCGTAGTACGAGCCGCCGTGGGCCGCCTCACCGGTGTCGTTGGTGATGACGCCGGTGGAGGCGCTCCAGCCGGTGTTGCCCGACTCGAAGCCCGGGTTCGCCAGCAGCTGGGAGGAGGAGCAGGTGCCACCGGAGGAGCCGACCGTCCAGGTGAAGGAGGTCGAGCCGGAGGCGCCGGTGGAGTCCTGCGCGGTGACCGTGACCTGGTAGGTGCCGGCGGTGGAGGCCGTACCGGAGATCAGGCCGGTGGAGCTGTTGATGGACAGCCCGGTCGGCAGACCGGAGGCGCTGTAGGTGAGGGCCGCGCCCGCGCTGTCGCTGGCCTGGATCTGCAGGCTCGCCGAGCTTCCGGTGGTGGTCGACTGGCTGCCGGGGTTGGTGACGGTCACCGTGTTGCCGCTGCTGGAGCCGGCGGTGAAGGCGGCGGTGCCGTTCGGGGTGCCCCAGCCGGTCGGGCCGTCGTAGCCGGTGCGCGCGGTGCAGAAGTACGAGGTGGAGCAGGAGCCGTTGGAGCCGCTGGTCACGTCGTACAGGTTGGAGGTGTGGGAGTACGGGTACTTCGCCGGGTAGTCGCTCGCGCCCGGGGTGCCCGCGAGGGCGTAGACGCCGGCGACGATCGGCGCGGAGGCGCTGGTGCCGCCCACGACACCCCAGCCGGAGCCGCCGTAGGTGTCGTAGACCGCCACACCGGTGGCCGGGTCGGCGACCGCGGAGACGTCGGCCTCCATGCGCTTGGCGCAGCCGGAGTCGGTCTGCCAGCTCGGCTTCGGGTCGTACGCCGAGCAGCCGGAGCCGGTGCCCTCGGTGGAGTTGGTGTGCCACACCGACTCGCTCCAGCCGCGGGAGTTGGAGGCGGTGGTCAGCGCGGTGCCGCCGACGGCCGTCACGTACTGGGAGGTGGCCGGGTACTCGGCGCCGTAGGCGGAGTCACCCGAGGAGACGGTGATCGCGACACCCGGGTGCTTGAAGTACGAGGTGTCCTCGCTGGTCTGCGAGGAGGACTCGGAGCCGCCCCAGCTGTTGGAGACGAACTTGGCGCCGAGCGAGACGGCCTCGTTCTCGGCGATGCCGAGGTCGGTGTCGTTGGCGGAGTTGGCCTCGACCAGGATGATGCTGCAGTTCGGGCAGATGGCGCTGACCATGTCGATGTCGAGCGCCTCTTCACCGGCCCAGCCGCTGTCGTTGGTCGGCAGCGAGGTGGTGGAGCCGGTCTGGCTGACCTGCTTGAAGCAGCCGTTGGCCTTGGTGCAGGAGGACAGGCCGTAGGTGGAGCGGTAGGTGGCCAGATCCGACTCGGCGTTGGGGTCGTTGTAGGCGTCGACGATGGCGACCGTCATGCCCGAACCGCCCGTGGTGGGCAGGTTGTAGGCGCTGTGCAGGTTGGCCGGGGAGAGGCCGGAGGGCGCGGCCGCGAGGGCGGCGGCGAGGCGCTGACGGATGTCCGTGCGGCGCTGGGCGAAGCAGGACGCGTAGCCCGGCTTGGCCTTGGCGCACAGATGCTCGGTCGGCACCTTCTGGCCGGCCTTGCCCGTCGAGTGGAAGGTCTGCCGCGTGGGGTCGGTCAGCGCCTTGGCGTTCTGTGTGACCTTGGAGGTGTGCGGGTGCGCGGTGGCGGCCTGGGCGCCGGCGGTCGGTGCGGCGACCAGTCCGGCGACGGTCAGGGCTAGCGCGGGGAAGGCGACGGCGACGAGTCTTCGCAGACTCCGTCTCCGCCGCGTCGGGCGTGACTCACGCATGGGGTACTGCCTCCGGTAGACGTGGGGTATCGCACTGGATTGGCAGGCCCGTGACGCGCGTAGCGGCGGCAGAACCGCGCAGTCATGAGCATGACACTCACAGACACCTGACAGTCCGCCGCGTGAGCGTGACATGCCAGAGTGTGGGAGGAACCTAGCCTTGGCCCCAGCGTGACCGGCAGTACCTCAAAGGAATTCTTTGCCTGTCCATAGGAATGACTTGGAATGACTTAGCCCCCTCATTAGGAGGGGGCGAAGACGCGGTTGAGGCGGGTCAGGCCCAGAGCTGGCCCTGGAGCGTCTCGATGGCCTCCTCGGTGGTGGCCGCCGTGTAGACGCCGGTGGACAGGTACTTCCAGCCGCCGTCGGCCACGATGAAGACGATGTCGGCGGACTCCCCCGCCTTGACCGCCTTCCTGCCCACACCGATCGCCGCGTGCAGGGCCGCGCCGGTCGAGACGCCCGCGAAGATGCCCTCCTGCTGGAGGAGTTCACGGGTGCGGGTGACCGCGTCGGCCGAGCCGACCGAGAAGCGGCTGGTGAGGACCGAGGCGTCGTACAGCTCGGGGACGAAGCCCTCGTCCAGGTTCCTGAGGCCGTACACCAGGTCGTCGTAGCGCGGTTCGGCGGCGACGATCTGGACGCCCGGCTTGTGCTCGCGCAGGTAACGGCCGACGCCCATCAGGGTGCCGGTGGTGCCGAGGCCGGCCACGAAGTGGGTGATCGAGGGGAGGTCGGCGAGGATCTCGGGGCCGGTGGTGGCGTAGTGGGCGCCGGCGTTGTCCGGGTTGCCGTACTGGTAGAGCATCACCCAGTCGGGGTGCTCGGCGGCCAGCTCCTTGGCCACGCGTACGGCGGTGTTGGAGCCGCCCGCGGCCGGGGAGGAGATGATCTCGGCGCCCCACATGCCGAGCAGGTCCCGGCGCTCCTGCGAGGTGTTCTCCGGCATCACGCACACCATGCGGTAGCCCTTGAGCTTGGCGGCCATGGCGAGGGAGATGCCGGTGTTGCCCGAGGTGGGCTCCAGAATGGTGCAGCCCGGGGTGAGCCGGCCGTCCTTCTCCGCCTGCTCGATCATGTGCAGCGCGGGACGGTCCTTGACCGAGCCGGTGGGGTTGCGGTCCTCCAGCTTCGCCCAGATGCGGACGTCGGCGGACGGCGACAGCCGCGGCAGGCGCACCAAGGGGGTGTTGCCCACCGCGGCCAGCGGGGAGTCGTAGCGCATCGCTGCTCAGCGACCGATCAGCGCATGCCGCCGGCGACGGCCGGCAGGATCGTCACGGTGTCGCCGTCGGACAGCTTGGTGTCGATGCCGTCGATGAAGCGCACGTCCTCGTCGTTCAGGTACACGTTGACGAAGCGGCGCAGCTTGCCCTCGTCCACGATGCGGGCCTGGATGCCCGCGTGCCGGGTGTCGAGGTCGGCGAACAGCTCGGCGAGGGTGTTCCCGCTGCCCTCCACCGCCTTCTGGCCGTCCGTGTACGTGCGGAGGATGGTCGGGATGCGGACCTCGATGGCCATGGCTCAGGGCTCCTGTCGGAAGGTGTCGTCGGTTCGGTCAGGCGCGCGGCGGCGGCGCGCCGCGGCTCAATGCCGGACGGCGGCAGCGGGGTGGATCAACAGATGGCGCTGTTCAGCCTGCACAGGTCGACGTGCAGCCGCGCCACGAGCAGCATGCCCGGCGCCTTGTCGCTCACGTCGAGAAGAACCATGGGCTCATCGTATCGATTCCCGGTCCGGGTCCCGGAGTGTGATCCCGCATGCCGGACAGATTTCATCCGCACTGCGAGATCGAGGCGCTCAGTAGGCCTCCACGACCTTGACCTCCTCCTCCGTGACCTCGCCGTCCACGATCCGGAAGGAGCGGAACTGGAAGTCGCCGAGACCGTCGGTGTCGGCGGTGGAGACCAGGACGTAGTGGGCACCGGGCTCGTTGGCGTAGGAGATGTCGGTGCGCGAGGGGTAGGCCTCGGTGGCCGTGTGGGAGTGGTAGATGACCACCGGGTCCTCGTCGCGGTCGTCCAGCTCGCGGTAGAGCCTCAGCAGATCGCCCGAGTCGAACTCGTAGAAGGTCGGCGACATCGCCGCGTTCAGCATCGGGATGAAGCGCTCGGGGCGGTCCGTGCCCGCCGGGCCCGCGACGACGCCGCACGCCTCGTCGGGGTGGTCCTTGCGGGCATGGGCGACGATCTGGTCGACGAGGGCCTGGGTGATGGTCAGCATGTCCGTCAGGATAAGCAGAAGGGCCGTTCCGTACCGATGGATGGTACGGAACGGCCCATATGCCGGACGTCCTGAGCGGCAGCCGCAGCGGGGCACCACGAGAGCCCCGTGCGGCCGGACGTCCCTGGGGGATGGTCAGCGCTTGCGGAAGGCCGCGGCCTCCGGGTTGCGGCGCTTGAGCACCCAGTAGGAGACGCCGAGGATCGCGGCCCACAGCGGAGCACAGTAAAGCGACACCCGGGCGTCCTTGTCGATGCCCATGAGCACGATCACCATCAGGATGAACGCCAGCGCGAAGACGCTCGTGTACGGCGCCCCCGGCGCGCGGAACCCGCTCTGCGGAAGCAGCCCGCGGTTCGCCTTCGCCCGGTAGCGGATCTGGCAGACCAGAATGACGATCCAGGCCCACATGCCGGAGATGGTCGCGAAGGAGACGACGTAGTCGAACGCCTCGCCCGGCCACTGGTAGTTGATCCAGACGCCGACCAGCATGAGCGCGGCGGAGAACGTCGTGCCGGCCAGCGGGGTACCGCTGCGCGTCAGCTTGGTGAAGAACTTCGGGCCCTGGCTGTTGAGCGCCAGGTCGCGCAGCATGCGGCCGGTGGAGTACATGCCGGAGTTGCAGGAGGACAGCGCGGCCGTGAGGACGACGAAGTTCACGATGCCGGCGCCGGCGGCCAGGCCCATCTTCTGGAAGGCGGCCACGAAGGGGCTCACCCCCGGGTGGAAGTTCGTCCACGGCACGACCGAGAGGATCATGATCAGCGCGCCGACGTAGAAGACGGCGATACGCCACGGCACGGTGTTGATGGCCTTGGGCAGCACCTTCTCGGGGTCCTTGGACTCGCCCGCGGTGACGCCGACCAGCTCGACGGCGAGGAAGGCGAACATGACCATCTGCAGGGTCATCAGCGTGTTGCCGACGCCGTGCGGGAAGAAGCCGCCGTCGCTCCACAGGTGGCTCACCGAGGCGGTCCTGCCCGCGTCGGAGAAGCCGATCGTGAGGATGCCGGCGCAGATCAGGATCATGCCGATGATCGCGGTGACCTTGACCATGGAGAACCAGAACTCCAGCTCACCGAAGAGCTTCACGGAGATCAGGTTGGCGCCGTACAGCACGATCGTGAAGATCAGGGCCGACACCCACTGCGGGATGTCGAACCAGTACGTCATGTAGGCGGCCGCGGCCGTGACCTCGGTGATGCCGGTGACCACCCAGAACAGCCAGTACGTCCAGCCGGTGACGAAGCCCGCGAAGGGGCCGATGAACTCGCGCGCGTACTCCGAGAACGAACCCGACACCGGGCGGTACATCAGCAGTTCGCCGAGCGCCCGCATGATCAGGAAGATGACGAGGCCCGCGATGGCGTAGGCCAGGATGAGACTGGGGCCCGCCTTGGAAATGCCCTTGCCCGCGCCGAGGAACAGGCCGGTGCCGATGGCACCGCCGATGGCGATCATCTGGATCTGCCGGGACCCGAGCCCGCGCTGGTATCCCTCGCCGCCCTCGCTGTCGGCCGGCGCGGCGTCCTTGCCGTCGCGAAGCTGGTCGACCTGCGCTGAGGTCATGTGTGGTGCGCCTTTCTCCATGCCGACCCGGGCCTTTCGTCGGCCTCGGATCGGGTTTCGATCCCCCCGGATTGCTGGAGCTGGGCGGGTTTCCAGGTCCGCCCGTGCCTGGCCGACGGTCGTCGGCTCGGTGGCGCACCCGGCCGAACATGGGTGGTGTCGGCCGGGCGGTCGTGAAGATTTATCACGGCCGCAACATTGATCACGGGGGCGTGATGTGGCGCATCACACAGGGAAAAGGGGGCAAAGAGCGCTCGAATGCGGCAAACCAGGCCGCAACGGTGACGGGATCGTTATCCGGATTTGAGCGTCCGCTGAGCGAACACCCGGCAGTGTAAAATGCCGGGATTACGCCATTAGCGTGTTGACCAGGGTCTCCTGGAGCCCGCCCAGCCACAGATAGGCCATCACCATCGGCTTGCGCGGGTCCTCGTCCGGGAGCCGGTAGAGCAGATCGGTGTCGTCCTCGTCGGTGATCTCCAGCCGGGTGCCGATAGCGAGCCGCAGGTCGTTGAGGGCGCCGAGCCACTGCCGGGACTCCGCCGGCGCCAGCTTCAGCACCGCCCCGCCCTCGTCCACCGGGGTGAGCGCGTCCAGGGCGCGGATCACCGCGAGCGCGTTCTCACGCTTGCCGGCGCGCAGGTCGTTCTCGGTGTACCGGCGGAACTCGGCGGAGTGCGCCTGCTGCTCCTCGGCATCGGCGGGCGAGTCCGGGGCCTGCTCCGGGTCGATGTAGGCGTCCGGGAAGAGTCTTCTGAGCACCGGGTCGGCGGGCGGTTCGCTCGGGCCCTCCGCGAACAGCTCGGCGAGCGGGTCCTTGGGGCTGTCGGCGCCCGGCCCGGGGCCGATGAGCTCCAGGAGCTGGACGGCCAGCGACCGGATGATGGAGATCTCGACGTCGTCGAGCGCGACGGCCGCGCCGCCGCCGGGGAGCGGTTCGAAATGTCCGGGCATGTAAATGAGTTCGCTACTTCCGGTCCTGCTGCAGGGTGGCCCACAGACCGTAGCCGTGCATCGCCTGCACGTCGCGCTCCATCTCCTCGCGAGTCCCGCTGGAGACGACCGCCCGGCCCTTGTGGTGGACGTCGAGCATGAGCTTGGTGGCTTTGTCCTTCGAGTACCCGAAGTACGACTGGAAGACATACGTCACGTAGCTCATGAGGTTGACCGGGTCGTTGTGCACGATCGTGACCCAGGGGACGTCGGGCTCGGGTACGGCGAAGACCTCCTCCGCCGACTCGGTGCGTTCGATCTCTAGGGGCGCGGGTGACGTCACATTGCCCATGCTGCCACGGCTAGGAAAAATCGTCACACCGACGAAAAGGGAGTACGATCCCCAGTCATGAACACAGCGGACCTTGGGCTGCCGGTGGACGTTCCCTCGACGGCGCTCTTCACCGACCAGTACGAGCTGACCATGCTGCAGGCGGCCCTGAAGGCCGGTACGGCCGAACGGCGGAGCGTGTTCGAGGTCTTCACCAGGCGCCTGCCGGACGGACGCCGCTACGGCGTGGTGGCGGGCACCGGGCGTGTCCTGGACGCGGTGGAGAACTTCCGCTTCGACGCGGGCGTCCTCGGCTTCCTGGCCGAGCGGCAGATCGTCGACGAGCGGACCCTGAAGTGGCTCGCCGACTACCGCTTCAGCGGGGACATCTGGGGCTACCCCGAGGGCGAGGTCTACTTCCCCGGCTCGCCGATCATGCGCGTCGAGGGCACCTTCGCCGAGTGCGTGCTGCTGGAGACGGTGATTCTCTCCATCCTCAACCACGACTCCGCGATCGCCGCGGCCGCCTCCCGGATGGCCTCCGCCGCCGGGGAGCGCCCGCTGATCGAGATGGGCGCCCGCCGCACCCACGAGCTGGCGGCGGTCGCCGCCGCGCGCGCCGCGTACGTCGGCGGCTTCGCGACCACCTCCGACCTCGCGGCCGGCTTCCGCTACGGCATCCCGACGGTCGGCACCTCGGCCCACGCCTTCACCCTGCTCCACGACCGCGAGCGGGACGCCTTCCAGGCCCAGGTCGACACCCTCGGCCGGGGCACCACCCTGCTCGTGGACACCTACGACGTCGCCGAGGCCGTCCGTACGGCGGTGGAGGTGGCCGGCCCCGAGCTGGGCGCGGTCCGCATCGACTCCGGCGACCTGCTGCTCGTCGCCCACCGGGTGCGCCAGCAGCTGGACGAGCTCGGCGCGGCCAGCACCAAGATCGTCGTCACCTCCGACCTGGACGAGTACGCGATCGCCTCCCTCGCCGCCGCTCCCGTGGACGCGTACGGCGTCGGCACCCAGCTGGTGACCGGCTCCGGGCATCCGACCTGCTCCATGGTCTACAAGCTGGTCGCCCGCGCCGAGTCCGGCGACCCGAAGGTGCCGCTGGTGCCGGTCGCGAAGAAGTCCAGCGGCGGCAAGACCTCCATCGGGGGCCGCAAGTGGGCGGCGCGCCGGCTGGACGAGGACGGGGTGGCGGAGGCCGAGGTGGTGGGCACCGGCCCGGTCCCGGCGGACCTCGCCGACCGCCAACTGCTGGTGGAGCTGATCAAGGGCGGGGACGTCGTGGCCCGCGAGCCACTGGACGTACCGCGCGACCGCCACATCGCCGCCCGCGCGAACCTTCCCCTCTCCGCCACCCAGCTCTCCCGAGGGGAACCTGTCATTCCGACGGAGTACGTCCAGGGGCGCTCGGGTAGCTAAAGCGGGACCGCCGTCCGCCCCGCCCACGCCCTCTCCCCTACGGGCCCGTAAGTCTCTAGGCTCAGTTACTTAATCCTCAGTCGAAGGACACCCACCATGCGCCGCGCCTTGATCGTCGTAGATGTGCAGAACGACTTCTGCGAGGGAGGCAGTCTCGCGGTGGCCGGGGGTGCGGACGTGGCCGCCGCCATCACGGAACTGATCGGCCAGACCGGGGGCAGCGGATACCGCCATGTGGTGGCCACCCGCGACCACCACATCGCGCCCGGCGGCCACTTCGCCGACAACCCCGACTTCGTCCACTCCTGGCCCGCGCACTGTGTCGCGGGCACGGAGGGGGTGGGCTTCCACCCCAACTTCGCCCCCGCCGTCGCCTCCGGCGCGGTCGACGCGGTCTTCTCCAAGGGGGAGTACTCGGCGGCCTACAGCGGCTTCGAGGGCAAGGAGGAGAACGGCACACCGCTGGCCGACTGGCTCCACGCCCGCCATATCGACGAGGTCGACGTGGTCGGCATAGCCACGGACCACTGCGTACGCGCCACGGCCCTGGACGCCGCGCGGGAGGGCTTCCGCACCCAGGTCCTGCTGGACCTCACAGCGGGGGTGGCCGCGGAGACGACGGAGAGGGCACTGGAGGAGCTGCGGGAGGCGGGCGTGGAACTCACGGGCAAGCCCGTGGTCAGTGGCTGAGGGTCACTGAACCACCGCTGACCTGCGAAGCAGTGTCCGGATCGGGTGCCACAGCTCGTTCACGATGACACCGTTGTCCGTCGGTGCCGTGCGCCATATCAGGCCGTCCGGATGGTGCAGCACGGCCGTGATCTCGTCCGGTGTCGGGGGCGCGGCGTTCCCCCGGAGGTAGATCGCGCGCAACCCCAGGTTGCGGAGCCTGGTCAGGGCTCGGGCGCGGTTCTGGGCGTGCACCAGTACCCGCACCGCGGCGGAGCCGTAGGGCAGATTCAGCGCCACCACGACCGTGCCGTTCGGCAGCTTGCAGAAGCCTCCAGCGGCCATGCGGTCACATCCCCGTTTCGGTCGGTGTCAATAAGCGGTCCACAGGACGCACCTAAACACGATCGGCGGCGACCCGCCAAGGGGTCGCCGCCGATACGCGTCTGACCTGCGAAAACGTGGACCACTTCAGCGCGGGGCCGACCTTGCGCAAGATCACCGAGCCGTTCTCGGCCTCCTTGACGATCGTGATCTCGGTGTCGGTGTCAGTGAACTGCGTTCGTTTCACGAACCTGCTCGCGGCCTATGCCTCCACCCCATGACTCCGTGCGCCCCCTGTGCACCGGTACCGTGGGTTAGGTCACGCTTACCGGGTGCCTGGCTCGGGCATGCACGCGAAGAGAGTCGAATGGCACGCCCATCCGAAGAATCGAATCCCCCGAAGACTTCCGAGGAAACGATTGCCATGCCTCGTCCGACCGCCGCACAGCTCGTTTACGGTTCGTGCACCGTGATCTTCTCGACGCTCGCCATGCTGCTGCTGTCCCAGACGAGTTCGGGCCTCGGGGTCAGCGTCATCGCCCTCGCGGCGCTGGCCCTCGGGCTGCTCGTGGCGATGACGGTGCCGCTGCCGAAGGTCCGCACCACCGGGGCACCGGACCGGACACCGGCCGAGTCCGCCGAGCCCGCGCCCCAGGAGCAGCCGGTGTCGACGGCCCTGTGAACGGGCGCCCATGACGTTCGCTCAACCTGTGCTGACCACCACCGTCTTGGCCGCCTTGTCGTGCAGCCCCTGCTTGTAGGGCTTGTCGAAGTAGCTCCAGCCGCCGCAGATCGCCGTCCAGATGCAGAGACAGCAGAAGGCGAACGGCACCCACAGCACCAGGGCGCGGATCAGGTTGGTCTGCACCGAGGGGGTGGCGCCGTTGTCCAGGTTCGCCACCCGCAAGTTGAGCCACTTCTTGCCGAGGGTCTGGCCGTACTTGCTCATCATGAAGGTGTCGTACGCGACGAACAGCACGACCGCGATGAAGGACTGCCCCACGGACTTGCCGACCGTGACGTGGTCGCCGTTGACCTGGTACGCGCGCACCCCGAACGCCCAGATGAGCAGCCAGACGACGATGCCGACGAGGATCATGTCGGCGATCCGCGCGAGCGTCCGCCTGCCGCTGTCGGCAAGCGGGGGCATACCGGCGAGCGGGTCGTCGGGGTAACCGCCGGCACCCGCGCCGTAAGGGCCGCCCCCATGGGGTCCGGCGCCTTCGTACGGGCCGCCGCCGTAGGGAGGCGGCTGGTCTCCGCCGTACGGGGGCGGGGGCTGGTTGCCGTACGGCGGCGGGGGCTCCCCGCTTCCGTACGGGGGCGGCTGGCCCCCACCCGGGGGCTGCCCGCCGCCCGGTGGCGGAGGCTGCTGGGCACCGCCGTACGGGGTGTCGTACGGCGAGCCCGACCCCCGCTCCGACGGGGGCCGCTTCCTGAACGGGTCGTCCTCCGGGGGCTGCTCTCCGGAGCCGGGGGGCGGTTCGCTGCTCATGGCCCGAGTGGACCGCGAACACCCCGGCTCCGCATCCGGCGAACGTCCTTACGGAGTACGGCCGTCCGGATGACCGCCCCGTTCCGCACTCAGTCCGCGACGAAGGTGTGCGCCGCCTTGTCGTGCCAGCACTGGTGCCAGGGCCGGTCGAACAGGCACCACAACACCCCGACGATCCCGATGCCGAGCAGGCCGGGCACGCTGTAGACCAGCCAGCGGCGCAGCGCGAGGCCGAAGGTGGGGGGCTCGTGCGCCTCGATGTCCCGCACTTCGAGCCCCAGCAGCTTCTTGCCGAGGGTGCGGCCCCATCTGGCGGTCGGCAGCACCTCGTACCCGACGCCGGCGAGCAGCAGGACCGCGAGCACGATGCCGAGGCTGGTGGCGGTCGTGCCGTCGAGCAGCCAGACGGTGACCTCGCGGCCGGACAGCCTGGCCGCGTCGATCTTCTGCTGGACATGGTCGACGGCCTTGGTGCCGAGCGGCACGGCGGCGGCCGCCGTGACGGCGCCCACGACCAGGGTGTCGATCAGCCGGGCGGCGAACCGCTTGCCGAGTCCGGCGGGACGGGCGGCGGCCTGCCGGCGCGCGGCCGCCTGGAACGGGTCCTCCACCGGCGGCTTCCACGGCGCCACGGACTGCCCGTCCGCGCCACCGGCCAGCTGGTGCACCTGCTGCGCCCAGGACGCCTGCCCGCCGCCGGGCCCGCTGGTCACCGGGGTGACCGGGGCACCGCCCTGCGCCGGCACCGAGGGCGCCACGGCCGCCTGGGCGGGCTGTGCGGACGGGGCCTGCGGCGTCTGCGGGGCGGCGGCGCGGGCGGCGGCGGCCTTGCCGGCACCGAAGCCGGGGCCGTCGGCCGGGGAGGCGGGGTTCGGGGAGGACGCGGCGGAGGGCTGGGTCGGCGCGCCGACGGGGCCCTGCGGTCCGAAGCCACCGGGCGCCGCCCCCGAGCCGGGGGCCTGCGGGCCGAAGCCACCGGGCCCCGCGGACGAACCGGACGCACCGGCGTCATGGCCGCCCGCGCCCGTCCCGGGCCCACCGGAGGCTGCCGCCTGCGAGCCGGACGCGGGCGCGCGGAAGCCGGGGCCCTGGGCCGCGCCGTGCGCACCGAAGCCGGAGCCCGCCCCGGCTTCCGGGCCGGAGCCCTGCGGGCCCCGCCGGCCCGGGCCGGGTACCGGGCGGAACGTCATCGTGCCGTCGTCCTTGACGGCCGCGGGCCCCGGGACCGGGCGGCGGAAGAGGAAGGTGCCGCCGGGGTCCTGCTCCTCGCCCTCCCCCGGCCCGCCGTCGCTACGGCCGCCCTGGCCGCCAGGCCCCGCCTGGCCACCGGCGCCTGCCTGCCCGGCGTGCGGACCACCCGGACCGGCACCCGGCTGCCCCGCGCCCCAGGCGCCGGCTCCGCCCTGGCCGTCGGGAGTCCATGCACCGGCGGTGTCCTGGCCGGAGGGCGTCGGCTGGGGGTCCTCGTCGAAGAAGTGGGGGCCCGTCTCCTCCACCGCCGAAGGCGCGGCACGGACACCGGGCGGCGGGGTGAGCGGTTCGCCGTCCTTCGGCGCCGGGCGGCTGGTGCCGGGCACCCAGGAAGCGCCGTTCCAGTACCGGACGTATCCGGGGATGGACGGGTCCGGGTAGTAGCCCTCGCGGGGCCTGTCGTCACCTGGGGCCGGGGTTGGGGCGCTCATGTCCGTCGTCCCGTATCTGCTCGGGGGTGGGATGGGAGCCTCCACATCTATCAGACCGCGGCAGCCCGCAGCGCCAGTCCCGCAGGACCCACCCCTTTCCGGGCAACTCCGTGCCCGGCTCTCACACGTTCGCGAAAAAACTTTCCCCGAACCCGCGTAACGGCCCGCCCCCTGCCCCCTCTCCCCCGGTGCGGGCCCGTTCCGAGCGGGCCCGAACAGACCCGAAGGAAAGGACACGCAGGTCATGCAACACACCGTGGTGGAGCGGGAGCTGGAACTGAGGCTCATCCTGTCGCCGGAGCGCAGCATCCCGGTGCCGGCCCGGCTGAGCTACCGCTCCGACGATCCGTACGCCGTCCACATCACCTTCCACATCAACTCGCAGTCCCCGGTCAACTGGACGTTCGCCCGCGACCTGCTGGTGGAGGGCGTGTTCCGGCCGTGCGGGCAGGGGGACGTGCGGGTGTGGCCGACGAAGGTGGAGGGGCGCGGTGTCGTGCTGATGGCGCTGAGCTCGCCGGACGGGGACGCGCTGCTTCAGGCGCCGGTCCCGCAGGTGTCGGCCTGGCTGGAGCGGACGCTGCGGACCGTGCCGCCGGGGGCGGAGGGCGGGCGGCTGGGCATCGACGACGCGCTCGACCAGCTGCTCGCCCGGTGAGTGGCCCTGCCGGGGGCTCAGAGGACCTTGCCCGGGTTGAGGATGTTCAGCGGGTCGAAGGCCTGCTTCACGGCCCGCTGCATCTCGACCCCGACCGGGCCGATCTCCCGGGCCAGCCACTCCTTCTTCAGTACGCCGACGCCGTGTTCGCCGGTGATGGTGCCGCCGAGCTCCAGGCCGAGGGCCATGATCTCGTCGAAGGACTCGCGGGCCCGCCGGGACTCGTCCACGTCCGCCGCGTCGAAGCAGACGGTGGGGTGGGTGTTGCCGTCGCCGGCGTGGGCGCAGACGCCGATGGTCAGGTCGTACTTGGCGGCGATCCGCTCGACGCCCTCCAGCATCGCGCCGAGCTGCGAGCGGGGCACACACACGTCGTCGATCATCGTCGTGCCCTTGACCGCCTCCAGCGCGGTCAGCGAGAGCCGCCGGGCCTTGAGCAGCATCTCGGACTCGGCCGCGTCCTCGGCCGGGACCACCTCGGTGGCGCCGGCGGCCTCGCACAGGGCGCCGACGGCGGCGAGGTCGGCGGCCGGGTCCGGGGTGTCGAAGGCGGCCAGCAGCAGCGCCTCGGTGGTCTCCGGGAGGCCCATGTGGGCGAGGTCGTTGACCGCCTTGACGGTCGTACGGTCCATCAGTTCGAGGAGGGACGGGACGTGACCGCCCTCCATGATCCGGCAGACGGCGTCGCAGGCGGCGGCCGCGGAGGGGAACTCGGCGGCCAGCACCAGCTGCTGCGGCGGCTTGGGCTTCAACGCCAGCACGGCCCGTACGACGATGCCGAGGGAGCCCTCGGAGCCGACGAACAGGCGGGTGAGGTCGTACCCGGCGACGCCCTTCGCGGTGCGGCGGCCGGTGGACATCAGACGGCCGTCGGCCAGCACCACGTCCAGGCCGAGCACGTACTCGGCGGTGACCCCGTACTTCACACAGCACAGGCCGCCGGACCCGGTGCCGATGTTGCCGCCGATGGTGCACATCTCCCAGCTGGAGGGGTCCGGCGGGTAGTACAGGCCGTGTTCCTCGACCGCGCGGGAGAGGGTCGCGTTGATCACGCCGGGTTCGACCACGGCGATCCGGTCGACGGGGCTGATCTCCAGGATGCGGTCCATCTTGGTGAGGGACAGCACGATGCAGCCGTCGGTGGCGTTGGCACCGCCGGACAGGCCGCTGCGGGCGCCCTGCGGGACCACCGGGACGCGCAGTGCGGTGGCGGTGCGCATGACGTGCTGGACCTGTTCGACGGTGCGCGGCAGGACGACCACGGCCGGGGTGCCGGCCGGGCAGAAGCTCGCCATGTCGTTGGCGTAGGAGGCGGTGACGTCGGGGTCGGTCAGGACGGCCTCGGCGGGCAGGCCGGCCAGGAGCCGGTCAGTGAGGTTGCCGGCGTCCACGGCGTCTTCGGAGCGGGGCGCTTCGATACGGCTCATGATCAAAGGGTCGCACTCACGGCCACCGGTGTGAACCCGTCCGTACTGCGCTCGCCCCGCCCGACTGAACCCCGTACGGACCTACAGGTTGCCGCGCTTGGCCTGCTCCCGCTCGATCGCCTCGAACAGGGCCTTGAAGTTGCCCTTGCCGAAGCCCATGGAGCCGTGCCGTTCGATGATCTCGAAGAAGACCGTCGGCCGGTCCTGGACCGGCTTGGTGAAGATCTGCAGCAGATAGCCGTCCTCGTCACGGTCGGCGAGGATCTTCAGCTCGCGCAGGGTCTCGATCGGCACCCGGGTGTCTCCGACCCACTCGCCAAGGGTGTCGTAGTAGGAGTCGGGGGTGTCGAGGAACTCGACGCCGGCCGCGCGCATGGTGCGGACCGTCTGCACGATGTCGTTGGTGTTCAGCGCGATGTGCTGGACGCCGGCGCCGCCGTAGAACTCCAGGTACTCGTCGATCTGGGACTTCTTCTTGGCGATCGCGGGCTCGTTGATCGGGAACTTGACCTTGAGGGTGCCGTCCGCGACGACCTTCGACATCAGCGCGCTGTACTCGGTGGCGATGTCGTCGCCCACGAACTCCTTCATGTTCGTGAAGCCCATGACCTTGTTGTAGAACCCGACCCACTCGTTCATCCTGCCGAGTTCCACGTTGCCGACGCAGTGGTCGATGGCCTGGAAGGTGCGCTGGGCGGGCGGTGCGACCATCGGCTTGGCGGCGACGTAACCGGGCAGGTAGGGGCCGTCGTAGCCGGAGCGGTCGACCAGGGTGTGGCGGGTCTCGCCGTAGGTGGCGATCGCGGCGAGGACGACGGTGCCGTGCTCGTCCTTCAGCTCGTACGGCTCGACGACGCTCTTCGCGCCGTGCTCGACGGCGTACGTGTACGCGGCGCGGGCGTCCGGGACCTCGATGGCCAGGTCGATGACGCCGTCGCCGTGCTCGGCCACGTGCTGGGCGAGGAAGTGGCCCCAGGCGCTGCTCGGCTTGATCACCGAGGTGAACACGAAGCGGGCGGAGCCGTTCTCGAGCACATAACTGGCGGTCTCGCGGCTGCCGTTCTCCGGTCCGGAGTAGGCGACCAGCTTCATGCCGAAGGCGGTGGAGTAGTAGTGCGCCGCCTGCTTGGCGTTGCCCACGGCGAAGACGACCGCGTCCATTCCCTTGACCGGGAAGGGGTCGGCCTGCCGGGCGGTGTCGGGAGTGTGGTGAGTGGTCTGCGTCATAGCGGAAGCGTGGACCGGCCCTGCAAGGTGCGCAATAGTTTCCGTTTCCACTGGGCAATCTGTTCAGTGATACGACCGTGTCGGCGGTCTATCTGTACAGGATGCCCATCCCTGGAGGTGCCGTGGCGATCGATCATCTGGACGGGCGGATCATCGTGCTCCTCGCCCGCGAGCCGCGCATCGGCGTGCTGGAGATGTCCCGGCGGCTCGGGGTCGCCCGGGGCACGGTCCAGGCGCGCCTGGACCGGCTTCAGTCGAACGGGGTCATCAGGGGGTTCGGTCCGCAGGTGGATCCGGCGGCCCTCGGCTACCCGGTGACGGCCTTCGCCACACTGCAGATCCGGCAGGGCCAAGGTCCCGATGTCAGGGCCCACTTGGCGACCGTGCCGGAGGTGCTGGAGCTGCTGACCACCACGGGCAGCGGCGACATGCTGTGCCGTCTGGTGGCCCGCTCCAACGCCGATCTCCAGCGGGTGATCGACCGGGTCGTCGGTTTCGAGGGCATCGTCCGGGCCTCCACGGCGATCGTCATGGAGAACCCGGTTCCGCTGCGGATCATCCCGCTGGTTGAGCAGGCGGCTGCGGACAGTGACGCATCATGATGGGCCATCCCTGGACTTCGATGCATGAGGACCACAGTCGACCTCCCCGAGGACCGGTTCGCGCGGGATGTGGCGGCGGCCAAGAGCACCATCAGGCTGCCCACCTACGGTGGCGGCGGCGTGCGCCCCGGCGTCAATCTCGATGACAACGCCTCCGTGCGCGACCTCATGGACGGACTCGAGTGATCCTCTGCGGCGTGAACGTCCTGGTGTACGCCTTCCGCAAGGACCTTGACCAGCACGAGGCGCAGGCCCTGCGCGAAGCACCGACCACCATTCCCGTGGTCGAGGGCCCTCGGCACTGGGAGATCTTCGACCGGTTGTGCCGGCAGACGGGAGTCCGGGGCGGACTTGCCTCCGATGCGTACCTCGCCGCCCTTGCCATCGAGTCCGGCGCCACCTTCTACTCCGCGGACCGCGACTTCGCCCGCTTCCCCGGCCTGCGCCGGCAGCATCCCCTGGAAGCCGACTGAGGCTCAGCAGCTCGGCACGGATCCCTTGCCGTTCTCCAGCGCCTGAAGGGAGTTCACGGCGCCCTTGAGCGTGGTGACCGGGACCAGGCGCAGGCCCTTCGGGAGTTCCGCCCTGGCGTCGGCGCACTCGGCCTTCGGGACCAGGAAGACCGTGGCGCCGTCGCGCCGGGCGGCCTGGGTCTTGAGGGCCACTCCGCCGACCGCGCCGACCTTGCCGGAGGCGTCGATCGTGCCCGTACCGGCGATGGTGCGGCCGCCCGTGAGGTCGCCGCCGCTGCCGTCGCCGTGCAGCTTGTCGATGATCCCCAGCGTGAACAGCAGACCCGCGCTCGGCCCGCCCACGTCGGCGAGCCTCAGCGTGACCTTGACCTTGTCGGCGCTCAGCCCCAGGTACTTCAGCGCCGCCTGGGTCGCCGCGTCCTGGGACTGCCGCATCTGCGCCTCGTTGTGCTTCTCGATCTCCTTGACGGTGTTGCCGCTCGGGTAGACCGCGTCGCGCGGCATGACGGCCCGGTCGGTGCGGAACCAGTTGCCGGCCACGTCCCCGAGGGTCACCGTGGCGTCCGGGCCGGTCGCCTCGATCGTCACCATCCGCAGCTGCCCGCTGGTCTTGCGGACCTGCGCGCCGGAGACGGTGATCACCTGTGCGCCCTTGTTCTCGCCGAGCACGTTCGCCGTCATCCCGGGCTGCGCCAGCGAGAACGGCAGCGGCGCGAACGCCGCCGTGGCCAGCAGGGCCACGACAGGCAGAGCGCAGACGGCTACGGCCTGGGGACGCGTGAGACGTGAGAGCACGGGATCAATCTAACGTGACCAGCAGCTGTGCCTTATGCCCCGTACAGGTCCCGTCGCTCCCGGGTGAAACGGCGCAGGGCCTCCGGAAGGGGCTCGATGCCGATCCCGGGGCCGGTCGGGACCGGCAGATGGCCGTCCTGGAGCACGAAGGGCTCCGTGATGTCCTCGGCGAAGTAGCGGGAGGAGGCGGAGGTGTCCCCGGGCAGGGTGAAGCCGGGGAGGGCGGCCAGGGCGAGGTTGGGGGCGCGGCCGATGCCCGTCTCCAGCATGCCGCCGCACCACACCGGGACGCCGTGCGCGTGCGCCACGTCGTGGACCCGGCGGGCCTCCAGGTAGCCGCCGACCCGGGCGGGCTTGACGTTCACCACCCGGCAGGCGTCCATCGCGATCGCGGCGGCGGTGTCGGAGGCGTGGTGCAGGGACTCGTCCAGGCAGACGGGGGTGCGCAGGCGCTTCTGCAGCTGGGCGTGGGCGTGCAGGTTGTTCTCCTCCAGCGGCTCCTCGATCAGCAGCAGCCCGAAGTCGTCCAGGCGCCGCAGGTGCTCGGCGTCCGCGAGGGTGTAGGCGGTGTTGGCGTCGACCTGGAGGGGCAGGGCGTCGCCGAAGCGGTCGCGGACCGCCCGTACCGGCTCCACGTCCCAGCCCGGCTCGATCTTGAGCTTGATGCGGACGTACCCCTCGGCGAGATAGCGCTCGACGTCGTCCAGCAGCTCCGGCACCGAGTTCTTGATGCCGACCGACACCCCGGCGGGCACCCGGTCCCGTACCGCGCCCAGACAGGTCGCGAGCGACATGCCGTACGACCGCAGCTCGGCGTCCAGCAGCGCCGTCTCCAGGGCCGCCTTCGCCAGCTCGTGCCCCTTGATCTTCGCCACGGCCGGGGCGAGGGCGGCGGTCGTGACCTCCCCCAGCGCCGCCACGCGCGGGATCAGGAAGTCGCGCAGCACGATCTCGGCGCCGGCGACGAACTCCGAGCAGTACAGCGGCTCGGGGTCGGCGGCGAACTCCGACCAGCCCTCGGCGGAGTCCGTGACGACGTGCAGCAGGAAGGTGTCCTTCGTCGTCATCGTTCCGAAGGACGTACGGAACGGGGTGACCAGCGGGATCGCCACGTGCACGATCTCGACGCGTTCGAGCTTCACGCCGTGACCCCCTCGCTGGTGAGGGTGTACCAGCCGTCGCGGGACATCCCGGTCGCCCTGAACCCGTCCTCGAAGGCCGTCAGCAGCACCTCGCGCACCGCGTGCCGCCAGCGCAGCGCCAGCGCCGGGTCGGCGGCGCGCAGCTTGACGACGTCCTCCGGCACCCGGCACCAGAGGTGGCGCTCGTCGCGGCGGGCGAGGGGGCCGCCGTCGGGGGCGGTGGCGGTGACGGGTCCGCGGGGTACGAGGTCGTACGACGTCGCGGGCGTGCCCGGGTCCGTGCCGAGGTCCCACGTCACCGTCAGCCGGTCGCTCTCATCGCCGTCGTTCACGCCGTCGGTCATCGGGCCGTAGAAGTCGACCAGGTACTCCGTGCCGGTGGCGCCCAGCTTGACCAGGTTGAAGCGGGCGTTGCGGCCGACCAGCGGGTCGAAGGTCCAGCGCATGGTGCGGGCGCCCAGGCCGAGGGCCCAGTCGCGCTGGGCCAGCTTCACGGCGTGCCCGAGCCCCCGGTCGGCGGCGGCGACCAGCGAGTACGTGCCGCGGTCGGCGCCGAGGACGGCGACGGACGCACCGGCGAGCCGCTGCCCGTCGTACGCGGCGTGCACCGCGCCGCCCGCGTGCACCAGGCTGTGCAGGACCTCGGCCGGGTAGGGCGGGGCGGTACGGGGCGTCTGCCAGACGTCGCTGAAGTAGTCGGCCACCGCCGCGAGGGAGGCGACGTCGTGGACGGTACGGATGGTGACTCCTGCTGTCATGGCACGAGTCTCGGAGGAGTCGGCTCCGCGTGTGTTGTGCGAGCAGCCAACGCACACGTACGTTCGTTTCACCATCCGCCAACAGTCCGCTGGAGACCCTCATGGACACCTGCACGCTCGGTGACCTCCTGGATGTCGTCGGCGGGCCCGCTCTGCGCCTGCACACGGCCCCCGCCGGGCAGGCCGTACCGGTGACCGAGGTGGTCCTCCACGACGGCCGCAGCCCACTCCCCCGGCAGCCCGGCGCGCTGCTGCTCGCGGTGGGCGTGCCGGCGGCGGAGTCCGGGCCGCTGCTGCGGGCGGCGGCCGAGGCCGGGCTGGCCGGGGTGGTGGTGCGCGGCGCGGACGGCCCGGTCGCGCAGGCGGAGGAGCACGGCGTGGCCCTGCTGTCGGTCGCCGAGGACGCCGCCTGGCACCACGTCCATCTGCTGCTGGCTTCGGCCATCGCCGCCCAGCCCGCCGCCGTGCCCTCCGACACCGGGCTCGGCGACCTGTTCGCGCTGGCCGACGCGATCGCGACGGCGACCGGCGGGGCCACCGCCATCGAGGACCCACGGCAGCGGATCCTCGCCTACTCCACCGTTCCCGGTCAGCCGATGGACGAGGACCGCCGGCAGGGCATCCTCGGCCGGCAGGTGCCGGCCAGCGCGCAGAACACCGAGCAGTACCGCCGGCTGTTCGCGGCCGACCGCCCGATCCGGCTGCCCGCGCTGACCGACGGGGAGCTGCCCCGCCTGGCGATGCCGGTACGGGCCGGCGGGGAGACGCTCGGCTCGGTGTGGGTGATCGACGGCGGCTCGCTCGCCCCGGACGCCGAGGACACCCTCGCCCAGGGCACCTCCACCGCCGCCCTGCTCCTGCTGCGGGCGCGCGCCGCCCGCGAACTGGCCCGGCACCGGGGCAGCGAGCTGCTGCGCCGGCTGCTGGACGGCACGGCGCCGGACCCGGCCACGGCCGCCGAGCGCCTGGGCCTCGCCGGTCCCGCCCGGGTGGCGGCCTTCGTACTGGACTCCGCCGCGAGCGTCCCGGACGCCGAGCGCACGGCGCTGCGCCTGCTGGACGTCGTACGGCTGCAGTGCGAGGCGCGCTACGGGCGGCACGCGGGCGTGCTGGTGGACGGGGTGGTGTACGCGGTGCTGCCCGGTCCGGGAGCCCGCGAGCAGGGGCGCGCCGGTGTCGAGCGGGCGGGCGCGCGGAGGCCCGAAGGGGTGAGCACGGCCGGCCGCTCGGCACCGGCTGGAGCGCCCCTGCGGCGAACAAATGAACACAGCCACAAGCGGCTGGCCGAGGACATCGTGGCGCGGGCCGGGCAGGCGCTGCGGGTGCCGGTGCGGGCGGCGCTCGGCGAGGTCGTGCCGGACGCGGCGGGGCTCGCGGACTCACGGGCGGACGCGGATCTGGTGCTGCGGGTGCTGGACGCCGACCTGCCGGTGGCGGTCGTGGACGAGGTACGGCCCCGGGTGACGCTGCTGCGGCTGGCCGAAGTGATGGGCGAACGACGGGAGTTGAGCGCGGGCGCGTGGCGCCGGGTGCTGGCGTACGACGCCGTGCACGGCACGGAGTACGCCCAAACGCTGGTCTGCTGGTTCGACGCGGGCTGCGACATGGCGGGCGCGGCGAAGCTCCTCGCCGTGCACCCGAACACCTGCCGCTACCGCCTCCGGCAGCTCCAGCAGCACGCCGGGGTCGACCTGGACGACCCCGACGAACGGCTGGTGCTCTGGCTTCAGTTGCGGGTGCTGGCGGGGCTCAGAGGAGCCACTGCCTGAGCCGGTCCTCGCACCGCCGAAGGTGCTCCACGGGGACGTACTCCCCCGCCGTGTGGGCGAGGGAGGGGTCCCCGGGGCCGTAGTTGAGCGCGGGCACGCCCAGCGCGGCGAACCGGGCGACGTCCGTCCAGCCGAGCTTGGGCCGCGGCTCGGCACCGAGTGCGGCGACGAGCCCGCCGACCCGGTCCAGGTGCGGCAGGGCACCGCCGACGACCTCGGTGACGCGCACCTCGTACTCGGGGAAGAGCGAGCGCACGTACGCCTCGGCCTCCTCGGGTGAACGGCTCGGCGCGAAACGGCAGTTGACGGTGACGACACACTCGTCCGGCACCACGTTCCCGGCGACCCCGGCCCGTACGGCGACGGCGCTGAGCCCCTCCCGGTACTCCAGCCCGTCGACGAGGAGCCGTTCGGGCCGGTGCTCGTCGAGCCGCGTCAGGACCCGGCCGGCCCGGTGGGCGGCGTTGACGCCCTGCCAGGCACGGGCGGTGTGGGCGCGGGCGCCCTTGACCACGATGTCGGCGGTGAGGATGCCCTGGCAGCCGGCCTCCACGCCCGCGTCGGAGGGTTCCATGAGGATGGCGAGCCCGGCGTCGGCGAGCAGCTCGGGCCGCTCGGCTCCGATACGGGCGAGCCCGTTCCGGTCCCCTTCCACCTCCTCGCACTCGTAGAAGACGTACGTCAGGTCTCGCACGGGCGTCGGAACGGTGGCGGCGAGCCGGAGCGCCACCGCCACGCCGCCTTTCATGTCGCAGGCGCCGAGCCCGTGCACGCGGTCGTCGGCGAGCCGGGAGGGGAGGTTCCCGGCGGCCGGAACGGTGTCCAGGTGCCCGGCGATCAGGGCCCGTTCACCGCGCCCGAGGTGGGTGCGGGCGACGACGGAGTTGCCGATCCGGTCGACGGTGAGGTGGGACAGGGCGCGCAGGGCTTCCTCGACGGCGTCCGCGATCTCCGCCTCCCGCCCGCTCTCGGAGGGCAGGTCGACGAGGGCACGGGTGAGGGTGACGACGTCGGCGGTGAGGTCGAGGGGGGCGGGGGTGGTCATGCGAGGTCCTCCCGGGGACCCTGGGGGCCGTTGAGCTTGGAGTACCGGATGCCGTAGAGGCCGTAGATGACGAGCCCGGCCGCCATCCATGCCCCGAAGGCGATCCAGGTGTCGGTGCCCAGGCTGCCCAGCATGTAGACGCAGAAGACGACGCCGAGCAGGGGCGTGACGGGCGAGAACGGCACCCGGAAGGAGCGCGGGATGCCGGGGCTGCGCCGGCGCAGCAGTACGACCGCCAGGTTGACCAGCATGAACGCGAAGAGGGTGCCGATGCTGGTGGCGTCGGCGAGGCTGCCGAGCGGGACCAGGGCGGCGAGTACCGCGATGAATCCGGACACGATCACGGTGTTGGCGCGGGGTACGCCGGTGCGCGGGTGGACCTTGGCGAACAGGGGCGGCACGAGCCCGTCCCGGGCCATGGCGAAGAGGATGCGGATCTGGCCGTACTGCACGGTGAGCACCACGCTGGTGGTGGCGACGACCGCGCCGATGGACAGCAGGATCGGCCACAGGTTCCCGCCGCCGACGGACCGCACGAGCACCTCGCTGAGCGTGGCCTCGGTCCCCGCGAACTGCTTCCACGGCATGGCACCGAGCGCGGCGACGGCGACGAGCACGTACAGGGCGGTGACGAGGAGGAGGGACAGGATGATGGCGCGCGGCAGGTCCTTCTGCGGGTTGCGTGCCTCCTCACCTGCGGTGGAGGCGGCGTCGAACCCGATGTAGGAGAAGAAGAGCGAGGCGGCTCCGGCGCTCATGCCGGCGGCACCGAGCGGGAAGAGGGGGTGGAAGTTCCCGGCCCGGAAGGCGGTGAAGGCCACGGCGCAGAACAGCACGAGGGCCGCGATCTTGATGCCGACCATGATGGTGTTGGCGACGGCGCTCTCCTTGGCCCCGCGGAGCAGGACGACCATGGCGAGTACGACGATGAGGGCGGCGGGGATGTTGAGGGTGCCCCCGGCCCCGGGCGGCGCGCTGAGCGAGTCGGGCAGCGTGACGCCGAAGGTGAGCTGGAGCAACTCGTTGACGTACTGTCCCCAGCCCACGGCGACGGCGGCGACCGACACCCCGTACTCCAGGATCAGGCACCAGCCGCAGACCCAGGCGACCAGCTCGCCGAGGGTGGCGTAGGCGTAGCTGTACGAGGACCCGGAGCCGGGGATCATGCCGGCCAGCTCGGCGTACGACAGCGCCGAGAACAGGGCGGTGACGCCGGCGAGGACGAAGGAGACGACGATGGCAGGTCCCGCCTCCGGCACGGCCTGTCCGAGCACCACGAAGATGCCGGTGCCGAGGGTGGCGCCCACGCTGAGCAGCGTCAGCTGGGCCACGCCCATGGTCCGCCTGAGGGGGCTGCCGGCGGCTTCCCCGACGAGGCGTTGCACCGGCTGGCGCCGGGTGAGCCGACGTGTGCTGTTTGCTTCTTGTGCTGCGGCCTCCGGCCGCGTGCCCACTGTGTCCACCGCGCTGTTCCCTCCGCCTCGGGTGTATGGCCCTTGATGATGCGGAGGGGGAGAGGTGGCGGGGTGTGCGGATCGGCCAAAGGTACGGGTGGCTGTTTGGCCGGGTGAGCAAACGGTGCCGGCGGTCGTGTGCCGGGTGCGGGTGCGTGGCGGGTTGCCCACACAGTTCCCCCGCCCCCCTTCGGGGCGCTCCTCAGCTGGTCAGCGCAGGGCCTCGGCGACCTCCCGGGCCGCCTCCACCACCCTCGGCCCGACCCGTTCCGGCACGGAGTCCGCCAGCATCACGACGCCCACGCTGCCCTCGACACCGGTGACCCCCACCAGCGGTGCCGCGGCCCCACTCGCCCCGGCCTCCAGTTCCCCGTGCGTGAGGGTGTACCCGGGATCCGCGGACGGCGACAGCCGCGCGGAGAGGATCGCCTTGCCGGCCGCCCCGCGGTCCAGCGGATGCCGGAACCCGGCGCGATACGCCACGTGATAGTCGGTCCACGTCGGCTCGACCACGGCGACGGCCAGCGCCTCCGTCCCGTCCACCAGCGTCAGATGCGCCGTCGCCCCGATGTCCTCGGCGAGCGACCGCAGCGCCGGCAACGCGGCCTCCCGCACCAGCGGATGGACCTGCCGGCCGAGCCGCAGCACCCCGAGCCCGACCCGGGCTCGCCCGCCCAAGTCACGCCGGACGAGCGCGTGCTGCTCCAGCGTGGCGAGCAACCGGTACACCACGGTACGGTTCACGCCCAGTTTTGTGGACAACTCCGTGACGGTCAGCCCGTGGTCGGTGTCGGCCAGCAGCTTGAGGACACGCAGTCCCCGATCGAGCGTCTGAGAGGTCTCCGCGGTCACGACGCCCACTCCTTCGGCGGTGAGGTCGGCGGACCCCTGAGCGGCGGATGCGTCGCCGAGTCCCGTCGGCGACGCGCTTCAGAGGCCGCCGATCGGCAGGACGCCCGGCGGCTCCGGGCCATGTCGCTTCACGGCTGCGCTCCGCGGCGGCGCTGCCACGGGGCGTGTGCGTAGCGGGACAGTAGCGAAGCAGGTTCGCTGAGCGGAAGTCTCCGTCCAGAATCCGGGCAAGGCCAGTTCCAGCCTGCCTGAATTCGTCCGGATACGCACAGGCCCCAGGAACTGACACGCGGGTGAACGGTCACCTCATCCGGGTCGCCCACTCCTGCACCTTGGCGATCCGCTGCCGCAGCTGCCCCGCCGTGGCCTCCGCGCTGGGCGGCCCGCCGCAGACCCGGCGCAGCTCGGTGTGGATCACCCCGTGCGGCTTGCCGCTCTGGTGGACGTACGCGCTGACCATCGTGTTGAGCTGCTTGCGCAGCTCCATCATCTCCTTGTGGCTGACCACCGGCCGCCGCTCGGCGGGCAGCTCCAGCAGATCGGCCTCGCTGTCCGGCTTCTTGCGGCTGTGCGCGATCTGCCGGGCCTGCCGCTTCTGCAGCAGCAGCTGCACCTGCTCGGGCTCCAGCAGGCCCGGAATGCCGAGGTAGTCCTGCTCCTCCTCGCTCCCCGGGTGCGCCTGCATACCGAACTCGGCGCCGTCGTACAGCACCCGGTCGAAGACGGCGTCGGACTCCAGCGCCTCGAAGGGCAGCATGTCCTGCTCGCCGGTGTCCTCGTCCTGCTGCTTGTTCGCCTCCTCCATCTCCTTCTCGGATTCGGCGTACGGGTCCTCCTCGCCCTCCTTCTTCGGCTTGTCGAGGGCGTGGTCCCGTTCCTTCTCCATCTCGTTTGCGAAGGTCAGCAGGTCGGGCACGGTCGGGAGGAACACGGACGCGGTCTCGCCGCGGCGCCGGGACCGTACGAAACGCCCGACGGCCTGAGCGAAGAAGAGGGGGGTGGAGATCGTCGTCGCGTACACGCCGACCGCGAGCCGGGGCACGTCCACGCCCTCGGACACCATGCGCACCGCGACCATCCACCGGTCGTTGCTGTCGCTGAACTCGTCGATCTTCTTCGAGGCGCCCGCGTCGTCCGACAGCACGAGCGTGGCCTTGGTACCGGTGATCTCCCGGATCAGCTTGGCGTAGGCGCGCGCGGAGTCCTGGTCGGAGGCGATGACGAGGGCACCGGCGTCCGGGATGGCCTTCCTGACCTCGGTCAGCCGCTGGTCGGCGGCGCGCAGCACGCTGGGCATCCAGTCACCGCGCGGATCGAGCGCCGTACGCCAGGCCTGGCTGACCGCGTCCTTGGTCATCGGCTCGCCGAGCCGGGCGGCCACCTCGTCGCCGGCCTTCGTGCGCCAGCGCATGTTGCCGCTGTAGGAGAGGAAGATGACGGGCCGCACGACCCCGTCCGACAGGGCGGACCCGTAGCCGTACGTGTAGTCGGCGGCGGAGCGCCGGATGCCCGCGTTGTCCTCCTCGTACGTCACGAAGGGGATGGGGTTGGTGTCGGAGCGGAAGGGTGTACCGGTCAGGGCGAGCCGGCGCGTGGCGGGCTCGAACGCCTCCAGGCAGGCCTCGCCCCAGGACTTGGAGTCACCGGCGTGGTGGATCTCGTCGAGGATGACGAGGGTCTTGCGCTGCTCGACCCGGTTGCGGTGCAGCATGGGCCGCACACCGACACCGGCGTACGTGACGGCGACGCCGTCGTACTCCCGGCCGAGGGGCCCCGCGCTGTACTCGGGATCGAGCTTGATCCCTATCCTCGCGGCCGCCTCGGCCCACTGCTTCTTCAGGTGCTCGGTCGGCGCGACCACGGTCACCTGCTGCACGACGTGGTGGTGCAGCAGCCAGGAGGCCAGCGTCAGCGCGAAGGTGGTCTTGCCGGCGCCGGGCGTGGCGACGGCGAGGAAGTCACGCGGCTGCTCCTGGATGTACTTCTCCATCGCCCCCTGCTGCCAGGCACGCAGCTTGCTGGCGGTACCCCAGGGCGCGCGGCCCGGGAAGGCGGGCGACAGATGGTGGGAGTGAGCGGAGGAAGCGGCGGTGGTAGTCACGGTCTCCGTTTATTGGGGCTGGGCGCTCGGCTACGTATGACAACCGGGCCACCCTACCGGCGCCCCGGTGGTGTCAACGCGCGAACGAGGCCGGGTCCCCCGTGGGTGGGAGCCACGTCACAGCCGCCGCAGCCGCCCCGCGATCACCCCGACATCACCGAGGTCACCGGAGGCCACATCGATGACCAGGTCGTACGCGGTGTCCTGGTCGGCGTCCGCGAGATCCACACCGTTGACGGCGAGGAAGGTGGCGGTGGCCAGCCACGCGGTGCGCTTGTTGCCGTCGACCAGGGGGTGGTTGGCGGCGAGGGCGTGCAGCAGGGCGGCGGCCTGCTCGTACAGGTCCTCGTAGGCGGCCGTACCGAACATCCGGGACCGCGGCCGGTGCACGGCGGAGTCCAGCAGTCCCGGCTCGCGTGCCTCGGGCGGCCGGCCGCCGAAGGCGATCTCGGCGACGGCGGTGACCTCGGCGACGGTGAGATGGCGGCTCATTCGCCCAGCCTCCGCAGCAGTTCGGCGTGGCTGCGGGCGAGGCGCTCGGCATGGGCGCGGACGATCGCCTGCTCCTCGTGCAGATACCGGTGCACGGCCGCCAGGACGACCTCGTCGATCCGGCGGCCGGAGGCGTCGGCGAGGTCGTCCAGCGCCCGCCGGGTGGCGAGGTCGAGGGAGAGGATCAGCTCGGACATGCGGGAAGGCTAGGGTGCGACAGGCCGCCCGGCGACCGGATTTCCCAGGTCATCGCGCCCTCAGTCGGGTTGTCACCCAGGCCCCCGCCAACGCCACCCCCGCCATCGGCAGGAACACGGCGGCGAAGGCGGCGGGGTGGGTGCCGTCGGTGGCCGTGGCCGTGCCGGCCGCCGCGCTGCCGCCGCCCAGGGTGGCGAAGGCGGCGCCGGTCGCGGCGAGGAGGACGACGTTGGAGAAGGCGTCGGAGATCTGAAGTGCGGCGGAGTTGGCGCCGGCCTCCTCCGGGGCGGACAGCTTCAGCAGGAGCACGCTGGTGGAGGAGATCACCAGGCCCATGCCGAAACAGCCGAAGGCCCAGGCGACGGCGACGGTCCAGACGGGCACCGAGTGCAGGAGCACGCTGGGCGCGGCCGTGATCGCGGCGGCGACCAGCACCATGCCGACGGTCATCAGCCGCTCCCGGTACGGCCGCACGCGCGGCCGGGACTGCACCCAGGAGCCCAGCGCCCAGGTGCCGCCGCCCGCCGCCAGCGAGAACCCGGCGAGCATCGGCGACAGCCCGCGCTGGCTGACCAGCATCAGCGGCACGAAGGACTCGGCGGCGATGAAGGAACCGGCGGACAGCCCGCGCAGCAGCACGACGGAGGGCAGGCCGCGGGCCGCCCGGTAGGTGCCGCGCGGGAGGAGACCGAGGACGGCGGGAACGAGCAGGGCGGTGCCGGCCAGCCCCGGGAGCAGGGACAGGGGGCGCAGGTCCTGCGCGGCGTACTGCAACAGGCCCGCGCCTAGGGAGATGCCGAGGGCGAGCCGGATCCGCCGCCGGTCGAAAGCGAGGGCGCCGGTCTCCTCGTCCACCGGGCCCGCCGCCCTCCGCCGTATCTGCGGCAGGGCGAGGGCGAGCGGGAAGACGACGAGGACCGGGATGCCGAGGAAGACCCAGCGCCAGCCGAGGTGCTCGGTGACGGCACCGGAGGCGAGCGGGCCGACGACGGACGGTACGACCCAGGAGGCCGCGAACGCCGCAATGATCGCGGGGCGCAGCCGCTCGGGGTAGGCGCGGCCGACGACGACGTACAGCGCGACGATGACCAGTCCGCCGCCGAGTCCCTGCACGGCCCGGCCGAGGATGAACACCCACATGACCTGCGCGGTCCCGGCGACGACGAGTCCGGCGGCGAAGGCCCCGATCCCCGTGGTCAGCGCCCCGAGCGGCCCTCGCCGGTCGGACCACTGGCCGGCCAGCACCATGCCGAACAGGCTGGTCGTGAAGTACCCGGAGAAGGCGAACGCGTACAGGGCCACGCCGTCCAGCTCCCGCGCGGCGACCGGCATGGCGGTGCCGACGGCGGTCGCCTCGAAGGCGATCAGCAGCACGACGGACACGATCCCGACACTGAGCGCCCGGTAGGCCCGGCTCAGCACACCGTCGCCCTGCTCGACGGGGCTCACGACATCGGCATCACGCGACTCAAGGGCACTCATGGCCGCCAGAGTAAGGCGCACAGCACGGTTTGACCCCTGTCGGAAGTCCCGCTCACGCTGCGACCTTGGTCGTACACCCCGGGCCGTTCATGAACGCCGTGTGGCAGTCGTATTGCAGCACCGCCATTCACCTTGAGCCCGCGGAGCACCGCGCCATAACGTCATTCCACGAACACGGCCGTGTGCCCGAGTGGTTCAGGGCTCGCCTGCGCTGCGCCCATCAGCGAGCTCCGCTCGCGGGGAGTCACGTGGGTCCGACTCCCGCCACGGCCGAGAACAACAACTCAACACGGCCGTGTGCCCGAGTGGTTCAGGGGCTCGCCTGCAAAGCGAGTTACGTGGGTTCGAATCCCGCCACGGCCTCTGCATATCTGACCAGGTAAAGCAAATGGGTGGTACCCCTGGAGGGTGCCGCCCATTCGGTCATCCATCTCAGCGTGCGTCTCAATTTGCCCGCGACTGCTCTTGGCCACCAGGATTCGCTTGGGCTGGCGCACCCGGTCCGACAACGATCGACTGGATCAACGTGGTCATCACCGCAGCACGCTGCTCCTGACTCAGCCCCGCGTCCGCGATCAGTCGCTCAGCAGCCAAATACCGGGAAAACTCCAGTGGCTGGTCGAAGTAGGCGCGCAAGTGAGAGGCGGCAACCTCCTGCGATTTCACGAACGTGCGACTCACATATCCGGCGAGCGCCGCTGACACCGCCCCCAAGCCACCAGCCACGACACTCCCCGCCGTCGTACTCGCATTCAACGCAATACCAACGAAGAGGACTAGTAGCGCAAAGCCGACGACCATGGCCGCCTGCGCATTGCGAAATGATTTGCGCGCCTGACCAGTCGCGATGTCGTGGTACAGCTCCAAACGAGAATGAGTAAGGGCCCATAGGCGCGGCCAAGTCAAGCGGGACGGGGCCGGAATCCCCTCCAGCTCGATCGCCAACTCAGCGGCGTCACTTGGATCCTCGAGCCTAAGATCACCTGAATCGCCCGCAGGGGCTGCGCTGCCCAACTGCTCTTGCGAGACCAGCAGCGCCGCTTCCAGATCATGCTCTGCGGCGCGTACGCGTTCGCGGCTTTCCTGAATGGTCTGTTTGTCGACCTGCCCGAACCAGGAGGTGATTACACCCGCTGCGACACCCGCCATCACTACCAGGCCTCCGTAGTGCAGCCACCACCACACCTCCTTCAAGGTGTGCGTGTAGCCATGGCGATTGACGTAGCCGGCGGTGTAGTCGGCAAGTTGCCGCGAAAGGAACAACGCCAGCAGTTGCACAACTACGAGGGCGGCGACACCTACCCCGACAAGCCAAGGCAGAAGGCGACTCTTGCCGCCGGAGGTAGCGCTGGTCGACATGGTCGATCAGCATGGCAACTACTCGTCGGCATGGCCAGCGGTTTCGCGCAAGTGACCCAGAGCTGGTCATGAAGGTGTCCGACCCCGCTCAGGAAGCGCTGTGCCTCAGAGCACCCCGCCCGCCTCGTCCTGGAACAGTTCCGTCCAGTAGTGCCAGTCGGTGCCGGGGGCCGTGCCCGTGGGGTCGACGGCCGACAGGGTGTGGATCATGGCCGCGGCCAGTTGGTCGTACGCTTCCGTCGTCAGTTCGTTGGCGAGGTGTTCGTCGATGGTGCGCTCGTGGTGGAGGAGCCAGAGCGTGAAGGCGAGGGTGGAGACGTCGGTGTTGAGGGGGTAGAGCGTGGCCTCCGGCTCGCTGAAGGTCAGCACCGCGCCCGTTCTGCCGTCGACCACCAGGCTGTTGTCCTCGACGAGGTGGCCCAGGCGGATCAAGTGGTCGGCGTGGGCCGGGAGTTCGTCCAGGGGGTAGTCGCCGGCGTGCTCCTCCGTGAAGTACTCCCGGAGCGTCGGCAGCGGGACGTCCGTGTCGGCGTGGAAGAGGACCGCCTCCTCCGGAAGCCCGGTCTCGCGCAGGAAGCGCCGGGTCGGCTCGTGCGTGAGGGTCGAAGGGAAGTCGACCTCTTCGAAGCGGGTCACCCTGCCGTGTCCGAACTCCTGGTCCAGGACGCGGGCGGGGACGTCCAGGGTGAGGCCGGAGGCGGTGCCGGGACCGGCGACGAGGGCGAGCGGACGGATCAGCGCCGCCGCCTTCCAGTACGGCGGGACCTCGCCGCCTGCGCCCTCCTCGAAGAGGGAGAGCAGACGGCGGGTCGCCTCGGCGGCCGTCCTGGGGCCGTACTGACCCGCCAGGGACGCGAAACGGCCGCGCAGGCCCGCCAGTTCCTCGGTGACCGCGGCGAAGCGCAGCAGCGTGGCCAGGGAGGGAGCGAAGGGGCGGGGCTCGGACGGGTCGACCAGGTACGCCGTCGTCAGCTCGCCGGTGCCGCCGTCGAGCAGGATCGACTCGCGCTCCATGCCCGCCGGGTTGAGGAGTTCGCCTATCACCAGCCGGTCCCTCAGCTCGTCCGCCACCCGGAACGGGCCGTCCGCGGCGTCGGCGAGCGTGCGCAGGCCGTGCGTGCGCAGCGGGGAGAAGGTCAGCAGGTCGGTGTCCGCGGGCAGTCCGGTACCGCTGAGCAGGCCGCGCGTCGGCCCGTGTGTGACATAGCGGTCCAGCTCTGCCTCGGTCAGCGTGATCGCCGGAACCCCGGCGTCGGTCGTGCTCATCGCTCCCCCGCGATCTTCCCCGTCGGTGCCCACGCGCGTCGGTCCGCACGTGAGTCCGTGAGTGCGAGTGCCCCCACTGCTCGGAACACTACGCCGCACCACTGACAACGGCCCTCACCGGGAAGGACGTCGGGGCACCGGGATGCGTTGCGCCTGGGCGGGGAGCGTCACCGCCGTGGCCTGAGCCTCCGGGCGCTCACTGTCCCGTGACCACCGCAGCCTGTGGCCGGATGGGGAGCCGGTTGACCGGGCGGCCGGTGGCCGCGCGGACCGCGGAGGCGATCGCGGCCGGTGCCGTCACGACCGGGACCGCGCTGACGGACTTGGCCCCGAAGGGGGCGACCACGTCCCGTTCCTCGACCAGTTTGACGATCCGGATGTCCGGGGCGTCCAGCGCGGTCGGAAGGGCGTATCCGGTCAGGTCGGGGTGGCGGATCAGGCCACGGGGCGTACGAAGGTTCTCCGTCAGCGCGATGCCGACGCCCTGGGTCACGCCCGCCTCGATCCGGGCCGTGAGCTGGGCGGGGTTGAGGATCCGGCCCACGTCCTGGGCGACCGACAGCTCCACCACCCGCACCGAGCCCAGCTCGATGTCGACGTCCACCACCGCGCGGATCGCGCAGAAGGCCAGGCCCACGAAGGCGTCGCCCTGGCCGGAGGCGTTCAGCGGCTCGGTCGGGTGCGGTCGGCACTGGGCCGTCGCCCACAGCTCCTTGCCGTCCATCGCCTCGGTGACGGTGGTCGACAGCACGCCGTCGTACGACGTGATCTTGCCGTCGGTGATCTGGAGCAGCTCCGTCGACATGCCGAACTTGTGCGCGAGCGGCTGCAGGAGCTGGGTGCGGACCATCTTCGCCGCGCGCTCCACCGCGCCGCCCGACACCCAGGTGTGGCGGCCACGGCAGCCCGCGCCGGCCGGCGGCTGGTCGGTGTCGACCGGCGCCACGTGGACTTCCTCGATGCCGAGGGTCTCCTGGACGATCTGCCGGGCGAGGGTGGTGAAGCCCTGGCCGGTCTCGACGGCCGCGCAGAGCACGGTGGCGACCCCGTCGTGGACCTTGACCGTCGCCGTGGACACCTCGTCGGCGCCCTCCGCGCCGAGCATGTGCACCATGCCCAGGCCGTAGCCGACGCCCCGGCGCACCGCGCCCGGTTCGCCCGCGCCCTCGGGACCGCCGGGCAGCAGCCACTCCTCCTCGGGCGTGTCCTTGGGCAGGGCCGGGAGCGGGAAGTCCCGGACGGCCTGCAGGAGTTCGGCCACCGGCGCCGGGCAGGTCACCGTCTGGCCGATCGGGAGGACGTCACCGGTCGCGAGGACGTTGCGCAGGCGCACCTCGGCCGGATCCAGGCCGAGTTTCTTGGCCAGCTTGTCCATCTGGGCCTCGTAGGCGGCGCACACCTGCATCGCGCCCTCGCCGCGCACATGGCCGGAGGGCGGGTTGTTGGTGCGCACGGCCCAGCCCTCGATGAAGGCGTTCGGGACGACGTACGGGCCGCACGCGAAGGAGACGGCGGCCGCCAGGGCGTCGGAGGAGGTGTCGGCGTACGCGCCCGCGTCCAGCAGGATCTGCGCCTCCACCTTCACCAACCTGCCCTCGGCGTCGGCGTGGTGGCGGTACCTGAGCAGCGTCGGATGACGGTGGGCGTGGCCGAGGAAGGACTCCTCGCGGGTCGCCGTGAGCTTCACCGGGCAGCCGGTCTTCAGGGCGAGCAGGCCGAGCGGGAGCTGGAAGCCCTGGTCCTCGCGGTCGGCGGTGGCGCCCGGCACCCCGGTGACGACGATCTTCACCCGATCCGGGGACAGGCCGTAGCAGGCCGCGGCGGTGTTGCGGTCGGAGTGCGGGTCGGTGGAGGCCAGGTACAGCTCCACCCCGCCGTCGGGGCGCGGCACGGCGAGGCCGGCCTCGGCGCCGATGGGGGCCGGGTCCTGGCGCCCTATGCGGTACAGGCCCTCGACGACGACCTCGCCGACCGCCTCCGGGTCGCCGTGCCGGAGCGGGATGTGCCGGATCAGGTTGCCGTCGGGGTGCAGCGGCTCGGCCTCGAAGGCCTGCTCGGGGTCGGTGACCGGGTCGAGTACTTCGTACTCGACGATGACGGCCGCCGCGGCCATCCGCGCGGTGTCCGGGTGGTCGGCGGCGACGGCCGCGATGGGCTCGCCGTGGTGCCGCACGACCTCGGAGGCGAACACCGGCCGGTCGGGGGTGCCCCGGCCGTGGCGGGGGGTGCCGGGCACGTCCTCGTGCGTGACGACGGCCCGTACGCCGGGCATCTCGCGCGCGTGGCTGGTGTCGATGGACACGATGCGCGCGTGCGCGTGCGGGGAGCGCAGGACGGCCGCCCACAGCAGCCCCTCGGCCCACAGGTCGGCCGCGTACGGGAAGGTGCCCTCGGTCTTGGCGCGGGCGTCGGCGTGCGGCAGGGAGGCGCCGATGCCGTGCGGCAACGCCTCGGCCTCGGGGGCGGGTTCCGCGGCGGTCGTCGCCGTGGCGGCTTCGTTGCTCACGCCTGGCCTCCGTCCTGGCCGTAGTGCGGGTCGTGCGGGCCGTGCGGTCCCGGGGTGCCGTGCGGCGGTGTGCCGTACGGGTCGGGTGTGCCGTACGGCGGCGTGTCGGCGTAGCCGCCGGGGGCGGCCTGCGGGGTGTCGAACGCGCCGGGCGCCTCGAACGCCGAGGGGTTGACGCCGCCGGAGCCGGGGCCCGCCTGGTGGGGAATACGGGCCTCGTTCGCGTCCGTCCCGGCGTCGGCGGCGTGCGCGGCCTCGCGTTCGGCGACGACCTCCTTGACGGCCTCCAGAACGCCCCGGTAGCCGGAGCAGCGGCACAGGTTGCCGCACAGCGCCTGCCGGGTCTCCAGCTCGGTCGGCGCGGGGTTGCCCTCCAGCAGGTCGTGCACGGTCATCGCCATGCCGGGCACGCAGAAACCGCACTGCACGGCCCCGCACCGGGCGAGCGCACGCTGCACGTCGGAGGGCTGTCCGTCGGCGGCCAGGCCCTCGACCGTACGCACCTCGCTGCCGGCCGCGGTGACCGCCGGGACCAGGCAGGAGGCGACCATACGGCCGTCGACCTGGACGTTGCAGGCCCCGCACTCGCCCTGCGAGCAGCCGTCCTTGGCGCCCGCGAGCCCGAGCCGCTCGCGCAGGACGTACAGCAGCGACTCGCCGATCCAGGCGTCGGTGACGGGCCGGTCGACGCCGTTGACGCGCAGGACGTAGGAGGCGAGCGGGTGGTCGTCGTGCGGCGGGAGGGGGGCGGTGTGCTCAGCGTGTTCCTCGGCGGCGGCTTCCTGCGGCCGGGGCGCGCGGTCCCCGGCGGCGCCCTCGTCGTCCGCGCCGGATCCGGCTGCCCCGGCGGCCTCGGGCGCGTCGGCGGCATGCTCCGGTACGGCTGCGGAGGCCGGGGTCCACGATGCCGCGTGCTCTGCCGTCGCCGCGTCAGCCCCGGCGCGGCTTGTGGGCGTTGTGGGGGCTGTGGCCGCCTGTGGCACGTCGGCGCGGGCTGGGGGGCCCTCGTGGACTGCTGGGCCGTCAGCGGGGCGCCCAGAGGCTTCCGCGGGGCCGTGGCCGTCGCTGTCCGGCCCGGCTCCCGCCGCCGGCCCGCCCTGCTGCTCCGGGAACCGGCTCGGCACGCCGGGCCGCGCCGGTTCCGTGGTCTCGCCGAACTCCCCGTACTCGTCGAACTCGGCAGGCTCGGCGGACTCACCGAACCCGCCGGGGTGACCGGCCTCGACGCGGCGGCTCCCGACGCGCCCCTCAGCGGCCCCGGCCCGCCGACCGTCCTCGTGACCGACGGGCGCTTGCCCGGCGTCCCCGCGGCCGGCTCCTCCCGCCTGGTTCCCCTCGTGACCAGCCGGCCCCTGCCCGTACCGCTCGTCCGGTGCGGGTGCGTACCCCGGCGCCGCCTGGCCGGCCGGACCATCCGCCGGATGGGCGTCGGTGTGGTCGGGCAAGCCGGTGTGACCGGTCTCGGCGGACCGGTCCCAGGAGCGGCCCGCCTCCCCCGTCGCCCAGGGCGCGGGCGCGCCGCCGGGCAGGGTGGCCGGCGGAGTGCCGCCCCACTGCTCGACCAGGGACGACGTGGTGAACTCGCCCGACTCATCCGGAAGATCACCGTCGGCGACCGGAATCGACCACTGCCCGGTGACGTCGTGCCCGGACGCGGCCGGTGCCGCGGGCTCCTCGAAGGTCCAGTGCTGGGTCGCGCCGGGGCTGTAGGTGAACCGGTCGTCGGCGGCCTGCGTCTGGGGCGTGGCGTTCGGGTCGGGCCACTCGGCGCCGCCCGCGGGCGCGGCCCAGGTGCCGGCCTGGGCGGGGTCGCCGGTGCCGGGGGCGACCGCTATCGGCGGCGGCACATAGCCGTGACCCGGCGCGGCCAGCGGGCTGTCGCCGGACAGCAGGGCGTCGATGCCGCCCTCGGGGAGCTTCACGAAGGCGGTGGCGCCGTCGTCGTAGTCGCCCTGGGGCAGCGGGTCCCAGCGTCCGCCGCCCTGGGGCGTGCCCTGTCCGTGCTGGTCGTCGGTCACGACAGCGCCCTCCCCAGTGCTCGTCGGGCCAGTGCGGCGACGGTCCGCCGCAGATGCAGTACGGCGGGCGGAAGCGGGGCCACGGAACCGTCGGGCTCCGGTGCCGGGTCCGGGATGCAGGCCGCGGCGACGTACTCGCCGAAGGCGTTCAGGGCCTCCGGGACGAGCGCGCGGTCGTTGTCCCAGTCGATCAGCTGGGCGACCCACTGCTCGGCCTCCAGGGGCCTAAGCGGCATGGGCGCTATGGCACCGACGGCGCACCGCACTCCGCGCCGGGCGGGGTCGAGGACCAGGGCCACGGAGGCCAGTGCGCGGCCCGGGCCGGTGCGTCCGGTCGCCTTCAGGAAGACCTGCGGGGCGTGCAGCAGCGGCACGCGCACGTAGCCGATGAGTTCACCGCCGCGCAGCATCTCCATGCCGGCCAGCAGGTGCGACACCGGGACCTCGCGGCGGGCTCCGCCCGGGCCCGCGATGATCAGCGTCGCCTCCAGGGCGGCCAGCACCGGCAGCGCGTCCCCGGTGGGGGCGGCCGAGGCGATGTTGCCGCCCAGGGTGCCCGCGTTGCGGATGTGCGGCGGACCCGCGGCGCGCGCGGCGGCGGCGAGCGCCGGGATCAGGGCCGCGAAGTCGGGGCGGCCCATGCGCGCGTGCGTGAGGCCCGCGCCGAGCAGCGCGTGGCCGTCCTGGTACTGCCAGCCGCGGATCTCGCTGATCCGCCCGAGACCCACCAGGGCGGCGGGCCTGAGCTGGCCGGAGTTGACGGCGGCCATCAGGTCGGTGCCGCCCGCGACGGGCACGGCGGTGGGCATGGCCGCGAGGGCCGCCACGGCCTCGTCCAGGGTCGTGGGCAGCGTGACGGCCTGCTCCGCCTGCGGTGCGTGCGTGGTCAAAACCGGCTGCCCCTTCCCGCTGCCCCACCTGGTCCCACCTGTGTGGCCGTACGGTACGTGCTCACAGGGCGGACGTGGCAACTCTGGCACATCTTCGCAAGGGCCGAGGACGGGGGTCCGCTAGGAGGCAGTAGGGGGCATTCGCCCACCTCATCGCGGAGATGTTCCGTTTTTGTACGGCATCGCCGGTGCGCGTCGAATGACACTCTTCGGTGACGCTTGGCGCGGTTTTCCAACACTTGTTCGGAACGGCTGCACGGAGCGGACGGTCACTTGTTCGGCGGAGGCCCCTCGATGGGGCGGCCGAGGACACCGGGGCGCTTCTGCCACGGCCGGGGCCCGGCGGGCGGCCGGTAGGCGACGCCGAGGGCGTCGAGTCGCGCGTAATGGGCGGTCATACGGTGTTCGAAGCCGGTGAAGTCCCGTTCCGCGGGGGCGGGCAGCCGGCTCCAGGCCACCTCGGCGAAGGCCGCGAGCCGGGGGAAGGTCTGGTAGTCCACGCGCGCGGTGTCCTCCAGCACCTCGGTCCACACATTGGCCTGAGTGCCCAGCACATGCCGGGCCTCCGCCTCGGTGAGCCCCTCCGGAACGGGTTCGAACCGGTAGACGTCCTCCAGGGTGCGCACGAACCCGATCGGCACCGGCTCGTCCTCTCCCGGCGCCTGACGGTGGTCCAGATACACGTACTGCTCCGGGCACATGACGACGTCATGGCCGGCCCGCGCCGCCGCGATCCCGCCACCGTAACCCCGCCAGGACGACACCGCGGCCCCCTTGGCGAGCCCGCCCTCCAGGATCTCGTCCCAGCCGATGAGCCGGCGCCCGCGCGCGGCGAGCCAGGCGTCGAAGTGGCCGATGAACCACGACTGCAGCTCGTCCTCGTCGGCGAGAGAGAGGTCCGCGATCCGGGACTTGGCGGTCACCGACCCGGTCCACTGCTCCTTGCGGCACTCGTCGCCGCCGACATGGACGAACTGCGACGGGAACAGCTCCAGGACCTCCTCGAACACCCCCTCGTAGAACCGCAGGGTGGTGTCAGTGGGGGCGAGTACGTTGGCGGAGATCCCCCAGTCGTCCCAGACCTCAAGGGTGGTGGTGTCGATGACGTCGGTGTTGCCGAGTTCCGGGTACGCGGCGATGGCGGCCTGCGAATGGCCCGGTACGTCGATTTCCGGGACGACGGTGATATGCCGCTCGGCGGCATAGGCGACGATCTCCCGGATGTCGTCCTGGGTGTAGTAGCCCCCGTGCGGTTTCTCCTCCCACAGCGGGGAGGCCCGGTGACCGAATTTCGACCGTGCCCGCCAGGAAGCGGTTTCGGTCAGTTTCGGATACCGCTTGATCTCGATCCGCCAGCCCTGGTCGTCGGTCAGATGGAAGTGGAAGACGTTGAGTTTGTGCGCGGCCATCAGGTCGAGATAGCGCAGCACCCCTTCCTTCGGCATGAAGTGCCGTGCCACGTCCAGGAGAAGACCGCGCCAGCGGAATCGGGGTGCGTCGCGAATGGTGACGGCCGGGAACTCCCACTCGGTGCGCCCGCTGATCGGAGCGCGCCGGAATGCCTCAGGACCGAGCAGTTGCCGGAAGGTCTGGGCGCCCCAGAACAGGCCGGCCTCGCTCGCACCGTCGATGCGGATCAGACATCCGTCGGCGCACAGCTGGTAGGCCTCCGGGCTGCCGAGTTCGTCCTCGAGCGAGGGGACGATCCGCAGCAGGACGCGGGAGCCGCTGTCGCGGTGCGGGGCCAGCGGCAGCCCGGTCGCCGCGCCGACGGTCGCCCGCAGCCAGCGTGCGACCCGGTCGGTGCCCTCGGTGGCCTCGATCTCGGTGTCCGGGTCGATGACGAGTCCGGTGCCGCCACCGGGCAGCGAGGCCGAAACCCGGCTGGGCGCGGGGATCAGCGCCACATCGGGTTGGGGGAAGAGGGGTGTGTCGCTCATGTCGCCCGCCGCACCTCCACGCCTGCGTTGCACAGAGTGCAACGGCCGTTCCGCTACGCACAACCGAAGACGGAGGTTACAGGTCTCGACCAATCCTGACCAGAGAACACGAAAGCCCCCGGCGCGCGCACGCACACGCACCGGGGGACCTCACGCACCCGGACGGACGCCTACTTGTCGCCGCCCTTGTCGTCGCCGCCGCTGCCCATGGATTCGTAGATCTCCTTGCACATGGGGCACACGGGGTACTTCTTCGGGTCGCGGCCCGGCACCCAGACCTTGCCGCACAGCGCCACGACGGGGGTGCCGTCCAGGGCGCTCGCCATGATCTTGTCCTTCTGGACGTAGTGGGCGAAGCGCTCGTGGTCACCGTCGCCGTGGGACACCTGTGGCGTCGGCTCTACGAGGGTCCCCGTACCAGTCCCGCGCTCGGGCTCGAGAGTGCTCATAGAGCCCAGGGTAATCAACCGCCCGGGGCTGCGGGCCCAGGGCTTGCACAACGGTCATCACTGGCTGTGACACGCCGTTTGCGTCCAGTCCCGCCCGGACACTTCCCGGGCAGGTCAGGGGCGGTTGACTGCGCCCCGCGTCGCCACAACGCCCACGCTCTGGCGCGGATGTTGCGGGAGCTGTTCCGGTCCGCGTGATCAACGAATCCGCAGGACCGGCACACGAAGCGGGATTGCGAGACCCGATTCGCCCTGTCGACGTGCCCGCACTCGGCACAGGTACGTGAGGTATACGCCGGATCGACGCACACCACCGGTACCCCCGCCCGGCGGGCCTTGTACGCGATGAACTGCCCCAACTGCGCGAAAGCCCAGCTGGAATGGGTGGCCCGTTGGGGCTTGTTGAGCCGTACCCGCTCGCGGATGCCCGTCAGCTCTTCCAGGGCGATCCCACGACCGGTGCGCGCTGCCTCGGCCACCACTCGTTTCGCGATCTTGTGATTGATGTCCCTCGCCCGCCGCGCCTCCTTGCTCCTGCGCTTCTTCAAGCGGCGCTTGGCTGAGGCGGTGCTCTTCTTCCGCAACTTGGCGCGCAACCGCCGCTCCCTCACCCGGATGCGGTTGAGCTCCCGCCCGGCCATGATCTCTCCGTCGGACGTCGTGGCGATGTTCACAATGCCCAGATCGATGCCGAGGAAGTCCACCGGATCTGCGTTCAAGGGCGCTTCCGGGACCTCACAGGTGGCATTCAGGAACCACATGCCATCCCGGCACACGAGATCAGACTCACCCCTCCGGTACAGGGCAAGGGTGGCCAGCTGCTCGGGCGCGGCAGTGAACGCCACGTCCTTCACCCGTCCCGACACCGTCCAGATCGACACCCGGCGCTCCGGGATCTGCCAGGACAGCATCCGGTCGTCGTACGGCTGAGCCCCCTCCGGTCGGAAGGCAATCGGCTTCTCCAGAGCCCGCCGGTACCGCTTCGAGCCCGGCCTGCCCAGGTTCCCCGCCCTCAGGCTGGCCTTAAGCGTGGCATACGCATCGCACGTCTTCTTGATCACATGCTGGGCAGCCTGTGCACCCAGCCCCCACCGCGCCTTGATCTCGGTGTAGGTGTGCTCGCGCAGTGCGAAGTTCCTCTGCACACCTTTTTCCCACGCCACACCGCTGGCCCAAGTGGCCGCCTCATTGCAGGCGCGCAGCGTCGCCTCAAGCGCTGCCGCCTGCATAGGCGTCGGCAACAGCGTCACCTGGACCACCAACTTCATGCCGGTGACGCTATTCATCGAAGATGGGCCCGACAGTCGAAAGGACAGGCGATCACTCGAACGAGTGATCCACGCTCGCGGACCCACGTCCACACACGCATCAGTTGAGCGAAGGGTCGTCCGGATACGTGGCCACCATCGCCAGTTCGTTGCGCTGGCGGCGCAGTACCTCGCGCCACAGTCTCTCCGGGGCCGGTGAGGAGACGTCCCCGGGCTCCGACTCGACCACGTACCAGGCGCCCTCGACCAGCTCGTCCTCCAGCTGGCCGGGGCCCCAGCCGGCGTATCCGGCGAAGATCCGCAAGGAGCCGAGGGCCGAGGCGAGCAGTTCCGGCGGAGCCTCCAGGTCGACCAGACCGATCGCGCCGTGCACCCGGCGCCAGCCCAGCGGGGCGAGGTCGCCGTTCGCGCCCCCCGGGATGACCGCGACGCCGAGCGCCGAGTCCAGCGAGACGGGACCGCCCTGGAAGACCACGCCGGGCTCGCCGGTGAGATCGGCCCAGCCTTCCAGGATGTCGCTCACGTCCACCGGGGTGGGGCGGTTGAGGACGACACCGAGGGAGCCCTCCTCGTCGTGGTCGAGAAGGAGCACCACAGCGCGGTCGAAGTTCGGGTCCGCCAGGGCGGGAGTGGCCACGAGCAGCCGCCCTGTGAGCGAGGACACCTCGGTCATGCCAGACATGATCCCGCATCTTCCCCTTCGGTGGGGAGCCAATCGGGGTGCGGGAGTGAACGCAGCTCAGGGTGCACGAGGGCGCCCCGGGCGCACGCCCGGAACCGGTGACCCCATGTGCCCGATAGCGCACGGTTCGTGTTGTGACACACCTATGACGCGACTGGGCGGTCCTTGGGCTTACGGACGGGGGGTGATCGGCGATTACCCTGTCTTCCCGGCCCCCGCGCACAGTGATCGGCCGGCCCCTGCCCAACTCATCGGAACGCGAGATACATGACCGTCAACGACGATGTCCTGCTTGTCCACGGCGGAACCCCGCTGGAGGGCGAGATCCGTGTCCGCGGTGCGAAGAACCTCGTACCGAAGGCCATGGTCGCCGCCCTGCTGGGCAGCGCGCCGAGCCGCCTGCGCAACGTTCCCGACATCCGTGACGTGCGGGTCGTCCGCGGCCTGCTGCAGCTGCACGGCGTGACGGTCCGCCCGGGCGAGGAGCCCGGCGAGCTGGTGATGGACCCGACGCACGTCGAGAGCGCCAACGTGGCTGACATCGATGCCCACGCGGGCTCCAGCCGTATCCCGATCCTCTTCTGCGGCCCGCTGCTGCACCGCCTGGGCCACGCGTTCATCCCCGGCCTCGGCGGCTGTGACATCGGCGGCCGGCCCATCGACTTCCACTTCGACGTGCTGCGGCAGTTCGGCGCGACGATCGAGAAGCGTGCGGACGGGCAGTACCTGGAGGCGCCGAAGGGCCTGCGGGGCACGAAGATCCGGCTGCCGTACCCGTCCGTCGGTGCGACCGAGCAGGTGCTGCTGACGGCCGTACTCGCCGAGGGCGTGACGGAGTTGTCCAACGCGGCCGTCGAGCCGGAGATCGAGGACCTCATCTGCGTGCTGCAGAAGATGGGCGCGATCATCGCGATGGACACCGACCGCACGATCCGCATCACCGGTGTGGACCGGCTCGGCGGCTACACCCACCGCGCCCTCCCGGACCGCCTGGAGGCCGCGTCCTGGGCGTCCGCGGCGCTCGCGACCAACGGCAACATCTACGTCCGCGGCGCCCAGCAGCGCTCGATGATGACGTTCCTGAACACCTACCGGAAGGTGGGTGGCGCCTTCGAGATCGACGACGAGGGCATCCGTTTCTGGCACCCCGGTGGCCAGTTGAAGTCCATCGCGCTGGAGACGGACGTACACCCCGGTTTCCAGACCGACTGGCAGCAGCCGCTGGTGGTCGCGCTGACCCAGGCGACGGGCCTGTCCATCATCCACGAGACGGTGTACGAGTCCCGGCTGGGCTTCACCTCCGCGCTGAACCAGATGGGCGCGCACATCCAGCTCTACCGCGAGTGCCTGGGCGGCTCCGACTGCCGCTTCGGCCAGCGCAACTTCCTGCACTCCGCGGTCGTCTCTGGGCCCACCAAGCTCCAGGGCGCCGACCTGGTCATCCCGGACCTGCGCGGCGGCTTCTCGTACCTGATCGCGGCCCTGGCGGCCGAGGGCACGTCCCGCGTCCACGGCATCGACCTCATCAACCGCGGCTACGAGAACTTCATGGAGAAGCTCGTGGAACTCGGCGCGAAGGTCGAGCTGCCGGGCAAGGCGCTCGGTTAACCCGCTACGACAATGGGGCGGCCCCTTGGCGAAAGGGGCCGCCCCATTGTCGTTGTCCACGCCCGCTGTGGACGCGCCCCGAAGGGGCGCGGGGCTGTGTCGATCTGCGGCTCCGCCGCGCGGGCGCGACCAGCTACAGACGACACGGCCCACGGCGCTCGAACGGAACGGCGCTCAAGCGAGTCGGCGCTGCAAGCGGAGCGCCTACTTGCCCTTGGCGGCTTCCTTCAGCTTGCTGCCCGCGGTGACCTTCACGCTGTAGCCGGCGGGGATGTTGATCGGCTCGCCGGTCTGCGGGTTGCGCGCGGTGCGAGCGGCACGGTGGGTGCGCTCGAAGGTCAGGAAGCCGGGGATGGTGACCTTCTCGTCGCCCTTGGCGACGATCTCGCCGACGGTCTCGGCGAACGCGGCCAGCACGGCGTCGGCGTCCTTGCGGGTCACCTCGGCGCGGTCGGCCAGCGCGGCCACCAGCTCACTGCGGTTCATGTTGTTACTCCCGTGTTTTCTTGCCGTTGGGGTGTGCCACGCGACGATCCGCCCGAGGCACTGCGATGCCGATGCGCTCGCGCCCAGGGACGCATCCTGCCCCTACCTGCGGCGGTAAAGCCAATCCGGCACCCGTAGGAGTCGTGAGAACACCCTGGGGAGTCACACGAAAAGCGCCCGCTCGGCGTCACCCTAGAGGGCGCCCGGCATCGGCTGGTTCCACGACGCGCCGGTGCAGGGGCCGCCGTGGTGATCCTCACAGCCCCTGCACAGTACGGCACGGCGTCACCGGGACGTCGCCCGGGCGCCGCTCCGCCGTCACCCGGCGGAGCGGCATGGAGAAGGCTAGACCGTCGCGCCCGCCGCCTTCGCGGCCTCGCGGACCGCGCCGGCGACCGCGCCCGCGACCTTGTCGTTGAAGACGCTCGGGATGATGTAGTTCGGGTTCAGCTCGTCCTGGCTGACCACGTCGGCGAGGGCCTTCGCGGCGGCCAGCATCATCTCGGTGTTGACGGTGCGGGACTGGGCGTCCAGCAGGCCGCGGAAGACGCCCGGGAAGACCAGCACATTGTTGATCTGGTTCGGGAAGTCGGAGCGGCCGGTGGCCACAACGGCCGCGGTCTGGCGGGCGATTGCCGGGTCCACCTCGGGGTCGGGGTTCGCGAGCGCGAACACGATGGCGCCGTCGGCCATGGCGGCCACGTCGTCGCCGTCGAGCACGTTCGGGGCGGAGACGCCGATGAACACGTCGGCGCCGCGCACGGCCTCCCTGAGGGTGCCGGTCAGGCCCTCGGGGTTGGTGTTGTCGGCGATCCAGCGCAGCGGCGAGTCGGCCGGGGCGTTCACCAGGTCCTCGCGGCCGGAGTGGACGACACCGTGGATGTCGGCGACGACGGCGTTCTTCACGCCGGCGGCGAGCAGCAGCTTGAGGATGGCCGTACCGGCCGCGCCGGCGCCGGACATCACGACCCGGATGTTCTCGATCGCCTTGTCCGTGACGCGAAGTGCGTTGGTCAGGGCGGCGAGGACGACGATGGCGGTGCCGTGCTGGTCGTCGTGGAAGACGGGGATGTCGAGGGCCTCGCGCAGCCGGGCCTCGATCTCGAAGCAGCGCGGCGCGGAGATGTCCTCCAGGTTGATGCCGGCGAACCCGGGGGCGATCGCCTTGACGATCTCCACGATCGCGTCGGTGTCCTGGGTGTCCAGGCAGATCGGCCAGGCGTCGATGCCGGCGAAGCGCTTGAAGAGGGCCGCCTTGCCCTCCATGACGGGCAGCGCGGCCTTGGGGCCGATGTTGCCGAGGCCGAGCACGGCGGAGCCGTCCGTCACGACCGCAACGGAGTTGCGCTTGATGGTGAGGCGGCGGGCGTCCTCGGGGTTCTCGGCGATCGCCATGCAGACGCGGGCCACACCCGGGGTGTAGACCATGGACAGGTCGTCACGGTTGCGGATGGGGTGTTTCGACGCCATCTCGATCTTGCCGCCGAGGTGCATCAGGAACGTACGGTCGGAGACCTTGCCGAGGGTGACGCCCTCGATGCCGCGCAGCTTCTCGACGATCTCCTCGGCGTGGGCCGTGGAGGTGGCCGCGATGGTGACGTCGATACGGAGCTTCTCGTGGCCGGACGCGGTGACGTCGAGGCCGGTCACCGAGCCTCCGGAGGATTCCACCGCGGTGGTGAGCTGCGAGACGGCGGTTCCGCTCGCGGGCACCTCCAGCCGGATGGTCATCGAGTAGGAGACGCTGGGCGCCGTTGCCATGGCCGACTTCCTCTGCTTTCACCGTGTCGCGAGTTGTGCCGTCCGATCGTCGCACCTACCGCGGAGTACGCGGTAGTCGCCCTGGATTGCGGACGTTTTGTTCATGAGCGGTGCATGATTTCGGAAAACCGCTTCCACCATACGAGAAACGATCAGGCAAAGAAAGAGACCCACGTCACTGGGACGTGGGTCTCTCGCACGCATACGACACCGACCCGCCATGCTCGCCTCGCGGCAAGTGGTCCCTCGCAGGGACAAAGGTTGGGCCCGGGGGCTTGGATCGAGCCGGTGCCGCATCCAGGCTAACAAACACCTGCCGAGGACCATTCCCCCTGCGGCGAGTTCACAGAAAACTCAGTCCCGCAGCAGGTCCGGTACCCCGGCCGCGTCCGGCTCGTCCCGGTCCCCCGACAGCACCGTCAGCTGCTGGGTGGCCCGGGTCAGCGCCACGTAGAGCACGCGCAGGCCGGCCGGGGACTCGTCGGCGATCTCCGCCGGCGAGACGACGACCGTCGCGTCGTACTCCAGGCCCTTGGCCTCCAGGCTGCCGAGCGCGACGACCCGGTCGCCGAGCCCGGCCAGCCAGCGCCGGGCCTCCTCGCGCCGGTTCATGGCGACGACCACGCCGACCGTGCCGTCGACCAGGTCCAGCAGCCGCTCGGCCTCCGCCCGCACGGTCCGCCCCAGGGAATCCCGTACGACCGTGAAGCGCGGCTCGACCCCGGTGGACCGCACGGCCCTGGGCGACTCGGAGCCGGGCATGGCGAGCGCGAGCACCTTGGCGGCCAGCTCGGCGATCTCGGCGGGGTTGCGGTAGTTCACGGTGAGCTGGAAGCGGCGCCGGGGCCGGGTGCCGAGGGCCTCGTCGCGGGCCTCGGCCGCCTCGTCCGGGTCGGACCAGGAGGACTGGGCCGGGTCGCCGACCACCGTCCAGGTGGCGTGCCGGCCGCGGCGGCCGACCATGCGCCACTGCATCGGCGTGAGGTCCTGCGCCTCGTCCACGATGACGTGCGCGTACTCGGTGCGCTCCTGCGCGAGGCGCTCGGCCCGCTCCCGCTGGGACTCCTCGCGCACCGGCATCAGCTCCTCCAGGCCGGTGAGCTGGTCCAGCGGGTCGAGCTCGCGCTTCTTCCGCGGCCGGGCCGGGGCCCCGAGGATCGCCTGGAGCTCGTCCAGCATGGCGATGTCGTGCACGGAGTACCCGTCCCGCTTCAGCGAGCGGGCGACCCTGCGGACCTCGCCGGGGTTGAGGATCCGGCGGGCCCAGCGGCCGAGCCGCTTCTCGTCGGCCATGGCGGCGAGCACGGCCTTCGGGGTCAGCTCGGGCCACCAGGCGTCGAGGAAGGCGAGGAAGGCGTCCTCGGTCGTGACGTCCTCGTCGAAGGAGGAGCGCAGCTGGGCGGCCAGCTCGGGGTCGGTGTGCCGGGCCCCGGCCCCGGACTTGGCCCACAGCGCGTCCAGCAGCAGCTTGCGGGCGCGCGGGCGGAGCAGGTTGACCGGCGCGGTGCCGCCGAGGGCAGCGCGGCGGATACGTTCCAGCTCCTCCGACTCCAGCTCCAGCCGGCGTCCGAAGGCGACGACGCGGAGGCGGGACGGCGGTCCGTCGAAGGCCCGCGGCCCGGTGTCCTCGTCACCGGCGGGCCGGGGGGCGGGCCCCAGTTCCAGGGCGCCCCGGGCCGCCTTCCGCAGCACCTTCAGCATCCGGTACGAGCCCTTGGCGCGGGCCACGGAGGGGGAGTCGTACAGCGTGGCCTCGGCACCGACGGCGTCCACGGCGAGTGAGCCGATCGCGCGGATCGCGACCTGGCCCTCCTCGCCGAGCGAGGGCAGCACACCCTCGGTGTAGGCCACGAGCAGCGGGGTCGGGGAGACGATCAGGATGCCGCCCGCGTACCGGCGTCTGTCCTGGTAGAGCAGGTAGGCGGCGCGGTGCAGGGCGACCGCGGTCTTGCCGGTGCCCGGGCCGCCCTCCACGTACGTGATCGAGGCGGCGGGGGCGCGGATGACCAGGTCCTGCTCGGCCTGGATGGAGGCGACGATGTCCCGCATGGTGTGGCTGCGGGCCTGGCCCAGGGCGGCCATGAGGGCGCCGTCGCCGATCACGGGCAGCTCACGGCCGTCGAGGTAGGCGGTCAGCTCGGGCCGCATCAGGTCGTCCTCGACGCCGAGCACCCGGCGCCCCTTGGACCGGATGACCCGGCGCCGTACGACCCGCCCCGGGTCCACCGGAGTGGCCCGGTAGAAGGGCGCGGCGGCGGGCGCCCGCCAGTCGATGACCAGCGGCGCGTAGTCCTCGTCGAGCACGCCGATGCGCCCGATGTGCAGGGTCTCGGCGATGTCGGCGGTGTTGTCCTCCCGCACGGCGCCCTCGGCGGGCTCCACGGCGGTGTAGGCGCCGTCGGGTCCCTTCTTGCCGTCCTTGCCGAGGAGGAGGTCGATGCGCCCGAAGAGGAAGTCCTCGAACTCGTTGTTCAGCCGGTTCAGGTGGATGCCGGCCCGGAAGACCTGCGCGTCCCGCTCGGCCAGCGCGCCCGGGGTGCCGACCTGGCCGCGCTTGGCGGCGTCGAGCATCAGGAACTCGGCCTCGTGGATCTTCTCCTCCAGCCGCCGGTACACCCGGTCCAGGTGTTCCTGCTCGACGCTGATCTCTCGGTCACGGACGGAGTCGTGTGCGTCGTGTACCGAGCCGACCGCGGACTGCTGAACCTGAGCGGCCACCTGGCCCCCTTCTGACGTGCTGGGCAGCCGTCAACCGTACGCGAAGGGGACCAATGAAAGCTACGGGGCGGCAGTTCCCCAGGGGCGCGGGGCCGCGTCGACATGCGGCTCCGCCCCGTGGGCGCGACCAGCCACAACCGGCCCGCAGGCGAGCAGGGCCAGGACGCACCCGAACCGGGACCCGGCCAAGCCCGCCGCAGGCACTACGCGTCGACTTGCACCAGCTTCTTCCCCTGGAAGGTGACGACCTCGAAGTGGTCGATCTCGTTCGGCTTGAAGGCCGCCGCGCCGCCGATGTAGAGCGGTTTCCTGGACTCCGGCGTCTTCCCGTTCGGGATGCCGTAGCCCCAGTTCGGCACGGACCAGGACGACATCGTCACGCGCTGCCCGTTCTTCGCGACGAGGACCAGTGAGCACTTCAGCGGGCCCTTGGCGTTCTTCAGCTCCAGGACCGTCTGGGTGCCCCAGTCCTTCTGGGCCATGGCGACGGTGGCGCTGATCCGGGACGACGGGTCCGTGGCCGACTTCTTGTCGGGCATGGCCTCGAAGGTCGTCTGCGCCGAGGACGCGGTGACCTGCCCGCCACCGGAGCCGCTGTTCACCGCCACCGCGGCCAGCGGCCCGGCGATGATCAGCGCGGCGGCCGCCGCGATCATGTAGAAGCTGCGCCGGCGCTTCTGGGCGCGCTTCTCCGCGACCTCGTCGACCAGCTTCTCCACGATCCGCGGGCTGGGCTTGGCGGACAGCGACTCGCCGATCGCGGGGGTGCTGCCGGAACCCGGCAGATCCGCGAGGGCGGCCAGCATCGGCTCCATCCCGGCCAGCTCGTCCAGCTGCTGGGCGCACCACTCACAGCCGGCGAGGTGCGCTTCGAAAGCGGTTGCCTCGGCGTCGTCGAGAATCCCGAGGGCGTAGGCGCCGACGGTCTCGTGCTCGCTCGGCACCGAAGATCCCGATTGGGGGTTCATGGGCCCAGACATACCCGGACCACCTGCACCGAATCCCTGCATTCCCCCGTAACCACTGCTCATCACGCCGTCACCCCCCGCTCCTCCAGTGCCAGCTTCATCGATCGCAGGGCGTAGAACACCCGAGAGCGCACCGTGCCGCTGGGGATACCCAGCGTCTCGGCCGCCTCATTGACCGTACGCCCCTTGAAGTACGTCTCGACGAGGACCTCCCGGTGGGCCGGGGTCAGGTCGTCGAGCGCGTCCGACAGCGTCATCAGCCACAGCGCCTTGTCGATCTCGTCCTCCGCGGGGATGACCTCCAGCGGCGACGGATCGACCTCCTGCGGCCGGGCCTGCCGGCTGCGGTGGCCGTCGATGACGATGCGGCGCGCGACCGTCACCAGCCAGGGGCGTACCGAACCGGTCGCCCGATTGAGCTGACCGGCGTTCTTCCAGGCACGGATGAGCGTTTCCTGTACGACGTCCTCGGCGCGCTGCCGATCACCGGCGACCAGCCGCAGGACATACGCGAGCAGGGGTCCGGCGTGCTCTCGATACAGCGCACGCATCAGCTCCTCATCGGGTTCCGAGGGCTGTGAGGACATGCGATGTCGGGCCCTCGATCCACGTTCATTGGCCACGGCCGCATCCTTGCGCACGCCCACCTCCGGTGTCCGGGGGTTCCCCCAGTCGGTCGCTCGCCCACCCGTACGGAAGGAAGCGGCGCTGTGTTCAAACGGAAGTGACAGTTTTCTCGTGGGTGACGTCACGAGCGGGACATGCGACCACAATCCGACCACTTGATCTTCACATTTCAGACACACCGCAGGGAGGGCTGCGGGATGCCCGTGTACGGCCCAACCAAACCCGGTGTTACGGAAATCACGCCCGCGCGAGCGCGGCCCGCCGCCGGTGCCGGGCCACCCGCTCCCGGTTCCCGCAGACCTCACTGGAACACCACCGCCGGCGCCGCCCCCGGGAGGTGTCGAGGTACACGAGCGGGCAGTTGTCACCCTCGCACTCCCGCACGGCCGCCCGCGCGGCGGGGTCGGTGAGCAGTTCCACGGCGTCCCGCGCGACGAGCGCGAGCAGCCCGGCACAGGTCGGCGGGTCGGCCAACTCCCTGGTGAGCCCGCCGTCTCCACCACGTACGGCACGCGGGACGGGGGTGGCGGCCTGGGCCACCTCATTGACCCGCCGGAGCGCACTCTCGTACGACGGCGGCGTGTCCGGCGCACGCGGGGTGCGCACCAAGATCCCGATGTGGGCGCGCAGTTCCCGGAACCCGACGAGCCAGGAGGCGTCGGCATGCCCGAGCGCCGTCCCCTCGGGCACGAGCCCCACCCCGCCGATCCACGCGCACAACGCCTCGACGCCGTCCAGGCGTTCGGCCGGATGCGTGGTCGCGAGGAGATCGAGACAGATCCGTCCGGCGTCGAACCGTGGCTCGTACGGGGGTGTGACCGAACCCAGTGCCATGTGCCTGTCACCGCCTAGGCAGGAAGCGGGGCTGTTCTCCGAGGGGTTCCCCTCTTCACAGTGCCTGCCCGGAGCGGCGGCCGGAACCCCTCGGCTCGGATGGTCTACTGCTCGGCCGCCGCGGCGGTGATCACCACTGGTGGGGCGGTTTCCGGATCGGTGACGGCCCGCTGGAGCGGGGCGCCGGGAAGCCCCTGTGGTTCGAGGTCCGCGGCAGGCAGTACAACTCGCCGTAAACCAGGCGGAGTTATCGTGAGCGGATGACCGACACTCCTCGCGAAGTCTTCCTGAAACTCGTGCACGGCGTCTGTGAAGAGCGCTGGGCGGACGTGGTGGACCTGTACGCCGAGCACACCGATGTCTCGCACCCCTTCCACCCGCTGGGGGCGCCGCCCATGCGCTCCCGCGACGAGCTGCGAGCCCACTTCGGCGGGGGGTCACAGCCCTACCAGGGTCCGACCCTGCGACGCCGGCCGACCCGGATCAACGTCCACGAGACCACCGATCCCGAGGTCGTCGTGGCCGAGTTCCAGTACGAGGGCGTCGTGGTGGAGACCGGCGAGCCCTTCACCATCCCGGCGGTCTTCGTCCTCCGCGTCAGGGACGGGAAGATCGTCGAGTCCCGCGACTACCTGGACCACCTGCGCTCCGCCGCGGCCCGCGACCACCTGCCCGAGGTCCTGGACGCCATCCGCGACCACCACGCCAAGCCCCCCGCCACCGAGACCGCGGCATCCCGCGCCCAGCGGGCGTGATGGGCAGGTCTGTTCCACGCCCCCGCTCCGGCCACCCGTCTGACCTGCGCCGCCTGCCGGAGCCCGGGGAACGGAACTGCCGATCGCACCCGCCATCGCCCCTACGCGTCCGCGTACTTCGCGTCCGTCGCGGGGTCCAGGGCCAGGCGGTAGCCGCGTTTGACCACCGTCTGGATCAGCTTGGGGGCGCCCAGGGCCGTGCGGAGCCTCGCCATCGCCGTTTCCACCGCGTGTTCGTCGCGGCCCGCGCCCGGCAGGGCGCGCAGGAGGTCCGCCCGCGGCACCACCCAGCCGGGGCGGCGGGACAGGGCCCGGAGCAGGGACATTCCCGCCGGGGGGACCGGCTTCAGGGCGCCGTCCACCAGGACCGCGTGGCCCCGGATCTCCACCCGGTGGCCGGCGATCGGCAACGCGCGGGCGCGGGCCGGGAGTTCCTGGCACAGGAGCTGGACCAGGGGACCCAGGCGGAAGCGTCCCGGCTGGATCGTGTCCACCCCCTGGGCCTGGAGGGGGAGCGCCGTGACCGGACCCACGCAGGCCGGGAGGACGTCGTGGGCGAGGGCCGACAGCAGCTCCTCCAACAGGCCCCGGGTCTCCGCGCGGGACAGCAGGGAGGCAGCGGCCGGGGCGCTCGTGAAGGTCAGCGCGTCCAGGGAGCGGGAGACCGTCGCGTCCAGCAGGCGGTCCAGCGGGGTGATGTCCTCCGGCGGCATCCAGCGGTACACCGGGACCGGGACCACCTCCGCTCCCCCGGCCCGCAGGGACTCCACGAAGCCCGGGAGCGGCTCGCCGTGCAGCTGTACGGCGATACGGCGGCCGTCCACCCCCTCCTCCAGCAGGCGGTCCAGGACCTCGGCCAGGGATTCCGAGGACGGCGACCACGCCTCCGTCAGGCCGGCCGCGCGGATCGCGCCCTTGACCTTGGGGCCCCTGGCCAGGAGTTCGGCGCCGCGCAGCCCGCCGAGCAGCTGCTCGCCGAGGCCCCAGCCGTCGGCGGCCTCTATCCAGCCCCGGAAGCCGATCGCCGTGGTGGCCACGACCACGTCGGGCACCTGGTCGATGATCTCCTTCGTCGCGGCGAGGAGTTCGCCGTCGTCGGCCAGCGGCACGATGCGCAGGGCCGGTGCGTGCAGGACCGCGGCCCCGCGCCGCTGGAGCAGGGCGCCCAGCTCGTCGGCCCGGCGCGCGGCGGTGACGCCCACGGTGAATCCCGCGAGCGGACCGTGCTCGACGGCTCCGGGTTGCTGATCTTCGTCGTACATGGGGGCCTCTCCTGGCTGACCGGCGCGCGAACCGAGCCTGTCAACGGCGCGTGACAGGCTCGGTTCGGCTTCATTGCACCGGTGTTACGTCACACTTCCGCGTAGCTGAGCTGCGCCTTTGTCTCCGAAGCCGCCATTGCCACGGTCTCTCGCGCCGGGCGGCGAAGGTATACGGCCCACGTCACCGCGAAGCAGACGCCGTAGAAGGCGAGGAAGGCGACGAACGCTCCGGTGCCGGTGCCGTAGGACAGGAAGGACTGGCGGAAGGCGAGGTTGATGCCCACTCCGCCGAGCGCGCCGACCGCGCCGATCAGGCCCATGGAGGCGCCGGACAGCCGGCGGCCGTAGGCCACCGCGGCCTCCCCCTCCAGGCCCTTGGCCAGGGCCTTCGCCTGGAAGATGCCCGGGATCATCTTGTACGTCGAGCCGTTGCCGAGGCCGCTGAGCACGAACAGGACGACGAAGACGGACACGAACACCGGCAGCGACTTCTGCTGGCTCGCGGCGATCAGGACGCCGGTGGCGGCGGCCATGGCGACGTAGTTCCACAGGGTGATGCGGGCGCCGCCGAAACGGTCGGCGAGCCGGCCGCCGAGGGGGCGGATCAGGGAGCCGAGCAGCGGGCCGATGAAGGTGAGGTACGCCGCCTGCAGCGGGGTGCGGCCGAACTGGATCGTCAGGACCTGGCCGAAGGCGAAGCTGTAGCCGATGAAGGAGCCGAAGGTGCCGATGTAGAGGAAGGACATGATCCAGGTGTGGGCGTCCTTGGCGGCGTCCTTGGCCGCGCCGGTGTCGTTCTTCACGGAAGCCAGGTTGTCCATGAAGAGGGCGGCCAGCACCGCGGCCACGACGATCAGCGGGATGTAGATGCCCAGCAGGACCCGCGGGCCGCCGCTCGCGCCGATGACCGCCAGGGCGACGAGCTGGATGACGGGCACGCCGATGTTGCCGCCGCCCGCGTTCAGGCCGAGCGCCCAGCCCTTCTTCTTCAGCGGGAAGAAGGCGTTGATGTTGGTCATGGAGGAGGCGAAGTTGCCGCCGCCGATGCCGGCCAGCAGGCCGACGACGAGGAACGTGGTGAAGGACGTGCCCGGTGTCATCACCGCGAAGGCCGCGATCGTCGGGATGAGCAGCAGGCTCGCCGAGATGATCGTCCAGTTGCGGCCGCCGAAGAGGGCCACGGCGAAGGTGTAGGGGACGCGTACGACCGCGCCGACGAGGGTGACCATCGAGGTCAGCAGGAACTTGTCGGCGGGCGTGAGGCCGTACTCCGGACCCATGAACAGGACGAGGACGGACCACAGGGTCCAGATCGAGAAGCCGATGTGCTCCGAGAGGACGGAGAACCAGAGGTTCCGGTTGGCGATCCGCTCTCCGGTCGCTTTCCAGAATCCCTCGTCCTCCGGGTCCCAGCGCTCGATCCAGCGGCCGCTGCGACGGGTTGGGGCTGTTGGGGCTGGGGCTGTCATCACGCCTCCACGGGGGCTCCGGCTGCTCGGTCTGCCGGCGACCTGCCATCCACCGACTGAGCCCGAAGGTAGGGAGGGCGCGTTTCCGGACTGTGGCTGTGGGTGACCGGAAGGGAACGTTGCTCTCACTCGGCGCGGAGGCGGCCGGTGAGGCCCGCTCAGAGGTGCATGACAGCGGCGTCGACGGCCGGGATCCATCCCTCGGCCGGCCGCCGCAGCCACCCCTCCGCCCCGGCGAGCTCGGCCGCCGCCCGGCGCAGCGCGTCCAGCCCGGGATGGACCAGGCCCTTGCGCCACACCAGGGAGACCGGCGACAGCGGGACGGGATCGACGAGCGGCCGGCGCACCGTGCGGGGCAGCGCCGGAAAGTCCACGACGGCCAGTACCGGATGCCGGTTCTTGGCCATGATCCGCTCGAACTCCTCGTCCCCGACCGCCAGCGGCAGCGGCGCGGCGAGCCGGATACCGCGCCCCTCGAAGAGCCGGGTCGCCAGGTCGGTCCACTCCAGGGTGCGCGGGTTCCCGGCACCGGCGTACACGGTCTCGCCGGCCAGCGCGGCCAGCGGCACCTCGGCGAGGGCGGCCAGCGGATGGTCCTCGGGCAGTACGACGGCCATCGGCTCGTGGCGGACGGGCTGCTGCGCGAGACCGGACCGCAGCGCCGGGTCCAGGCCGGCGAAACGGCCGAAGGAGGCGTCCAGCCGACCGGCGAGCAGTTCGGCGGCGGCCCCGGTCAGGCCGCTCTCGTAGCGGGCCATCAGCTCGCAGTCCGGGGCGAGTTCGCGGGCCCGGTGCAGCACGCGGCGGCCGGTGGTCAGGCCCGGCGAGTTGAGGTCCACCAGCAGCGGGCGGGCCCGGCCGGAGGCGAAGGCGGCGAGCAGGTCGTCCTGGGCGGCGAGCACCCGCCGGGCGTGCGGCAGCAGCCGTTCGCCGTCCGCGGTCAGCGTCACCTGCCGGGTCGTCCGCACGAACAGCTCGGCGCCCAACTCCCGCTCCAGCCGCCGTACGTCCCGGCTGAGCGCCTGCTGGGCGACGTACAGGCGGGCCGCGGCCCTGGTGAAGTGCAGTTCCTCGGCCACGGCGACGAAGGCGCGCAGCAGCCGGGGTGCTATGTCGGCGGGGACGGGCATGCCCGCGAACTTACAACGCAGGTGCGTGAATCGGCACCGAGAAGGTGTTGGACCCCGTGATCCACTCGCGGCGAGGGTTGACCCATGCCCTCGGTCATATCCACCAGCAGCGGCTATCGCCGCCTCTTCTCGCTCCCCGGTGCCCGTGCCTTCACCACCGGCAACCTCCTCGCCCGGCTGCCCATGGGCATGTTCGGCGTGAGCGCCGTCGTGATGATCGCCGGCTCGCGGGGCTCGTACGCCCTCGCCGGTGCCGTCACCGCGACCGGTCTCGCGGCGACCGCGCTGGCCGGGCCCTGGATCGCCCGGCTCGTCGACCGCCGGGGGCAGGCCAGGATCGCCGTACCGGCCACGCTCGTCTCCGTGCTCGGCAGCCTGGCCCTGCTGCTGTGCGTGCGCTGCGACGCTCCGGACTGGACCCTGTTCGCCACCTACGCCCTCACCGCGGCCACCCCGAACATCGGCGGCCTGTCCCGCGCCCGCTGGGCCCATCTGCTGCGCGACGACCCCGGCTCGCTGCACACCGCGAACTCCTTCGAACAGGCCGCCGACGAGCTGTGCTTCATGCTCGGCCCGGTGCTGGCCTCCTTCCTCACCGGCACGTTCTTCCCCGAGGCGGGCACGCTGGTCGGCGCGGTGCTGCTGCTGGCCGGCATGCTGCTGTTCACGGCCCAGCGGGCCACCGAGCCGCCGCCGCGGGCCCGCTCCCAGGCGCCCTCGCCGCTGCGCAGCCCGGGCATCCCGCCACTGCTGGCCTGTTTCACCGCGACCGGAGCGGTGTTCGGCTCGATGGAGATCGTCACGATCGCGTACGCCGACGCGCAGGGTCACCGTACGGCGGCCGGCGCGGTGCTCGCGCTGCAGGCGGCGGGCTCGTGCGCGGCGGGTCTGCTGTACGGCGCGCTGAAGCCGACGGGGGTGCGGCTGGGGCACTGCCTGGTCGGCATGGCCGTGCTGATGACGCTGCCGTGGGCTGCCGCCGGGGTCGCCGGTTCGCTGTGGGCGCTGGCGGGTGCGCTGCTGGTGGCGGGGATGGCGACGGCGCCGACGATGGTGACGGCGATGACGCTGGTGCAGCGGCGCACCCCGGCCGACCGTCTGAACGAGGGCATGAGCCTGATGGTGACCGGGCTGCTGACGGGGATCGCGTGCGGGTCGGCATGGGGCGGCTGGGCGGCGGAGCACCTCTCCCCCACGGCCGCGTACGCCGTGCCGGCCGTGGCTGCCACCACGGCCGTGTTGATCATGGCGTCGGCCGGGGCAGTGGCCCTGCACCCCGCACGGAACACCGGTCGGCCTTCGCTTCGCGCCGGCCGGACGACGTCTCCGACGTGCTCATCTGCGTGCTGCGCACCTCGTTCCCCCAGGTTCTGCCGGTCGGCGAACGGGCGCGCTCAGTGCTGTACTGCGAGTCCGGGGCAATGACGCCGCATCGCGTCCAGGACCGCCTCAGGCGGCACCGGCAAGGTGTTCGTGGCCATGTTGGCCGGGCCGAAGCCGAGGCGTGCGTTCATGGACGCGGTGCTGCGGACGATCTTGGGTGCTCGAGCCAGGTAGGCGTCGGGATCGTGCAGCACCAGCTCGATGAAACACTGCGAGGTGTTACGCACCCGCTGCTCGCGTATCCGCACGGCGGCTATCTCGTCCCAGCCGAACCGGCCCAGCCTCACGTGGTCCACTCCCGCGTCGTCCAGCACCAACTCCGGTCGGCTTCGGAGCAGGCGCTGGATGATGATCACAGAGCAGAACCCGAAGAAGGGCACGGCCAGCGCCCCTGCCACAGTGATCTTCACGGTGCTGTGGACGACCAGGAAAACAACGCCCAGAGCGACGAAGACCAGAGAGCCGGCCAGCATGGCCCACACACGTCCCTTGGCGAGCGGGTAGACCGTCGGGGGCAGTGGAACACCGTTTCTGATCACGGGCTCAGACGATAGGACCAGGGCCCTCGTCAGCGGAAGCCCTTTCGCGACCGTCTGGTGCCGTGGCCGTCCCGTCTGCCGTCACCACACGACAAGGGCCCGGCGGTCGTCGACCGCCGGGCCCTTGTATGGAGATGGTGGAGATGGCGGGAATCGAACCCGCGTCCAACGGTGCGGAATCAGGGCTTCTCCGTGTGCAGTCCGCTTCGCTTTTCTCGGCCCCGGCGATCACGCGAACAAGTCGCCGACGGGCTCAGTCACTGTTTGGTTTCCCTCTTCACCCCGTGACCGGGATCAAGGTTTAGTTCCCTAGCTGATGCCAGGATCCGGGTCGGGAACAGCCCCGGGCTGACACTTCGCAAGTCGCTACTTAGGCAGCGAGGGCGAAGGAATCGCGCTTGGTGTTGGCGATTATTTTTTTCGGCCTGTGGTTTACGAGATCATGGCCGCTTCCTCGACACGCTTCCCCTGCTTCGACAGCCGCTGTCGAAACCGATCATCCCCATGTTGATTTCTCAAGGTTCACACCGGGCGCTGACGTCCGGTGCTGATGCCATCGTACGGGAAGAACGCAGGTCGGTGCCAGCGTATTCCCGCTAGCCCCGCTGCTTCCGGCGCGCCGCCGCCATCGCCCGGTCCGTCTCGCGCCGGTCCTGCTTCTCGCGCAGGGTCTGGCGCTTGTCGTACTCCTTCTTACCCCTGGCCAGCGCGATCTCGATCTTGGCGCGGCCGTCCTTGAAGTACAGGGCGAGGGGCACGATCGTGTGACCCGTCTCCTGGGACTTGGACTCCAGCTTGTCGATCTCCGCGCGGTGCAGCAGCAGCTTGCGCTTGCGGCGGGCGCTGTGGTTGGTCCAGGTGCCCTGGCTGTACTCGGGGACGTGCACGTTGTGCAGCCACGCCTCGTGACCGTCCAGTTGCACGAAGCCGTCGACCAGCGAGGCCCGTCCCTGGCGCAGCGACTTCACCTCGGTGCCCATGAGGACCAGTCCGGCCTCGTAGGTGTCGAGGATGTGGTAGTCGTGCCGCGCCTTCTTGTTCTGCGCGATCAGCTTGCGCCCTTTTTCCTTAGCCATAGTGCCGACCATTTTGGCACCACTCAGGGGGTGTGAGTACAGCCGATTACGAGTGGCTACGAGGGGTCGCCCAGGCCGGTGAGGACCGTCTGGGCCCGGGTCAGGGCCTCCGGGCCCGCGTCCAGGTCGGGGGTGATGCCCCGGCCGTCGACCGCGTGGCCGGAGGGGGTGCGGTAATGGCCGACGGTGAGCTCGGCCACCGAGCCGTCGGGGAGGGTCGTCGGCATCTGGATGGAGCCCTTGCCGAAGGTGCGCGAGCCGATCACCACCGCGCGGCCCCGGTCCTGCAGCGCCCCGGTGAGCATCTCGGCCGCGCTCATCGTGCCGCCGTCGACCAGGGTGACCAGGGGCCGGCCGGTGTCGCCGCCGGGCGCGGCGTGCAGCGAGCGCGGGGCGCCCTTGACGTCGTAGGTGGCGACGAGGCCACCGTCGAGGAAGGCGGAGGCGGTGTCCACCGCCTCGGTGACCAGGCCGCCGGAGTTGCCGCGCAGGTCGAGGACGATCCCGTCGTCGGCCGGGGCCTGCCGCACCGCGGCGCGGACGGCGGCGCCGGAGCCCTTGGTGAACGCGGCGATCCTGATGACGGTGACCCCGCCGGGCAGTCGGCGCACGGTCACGGAGTCGGTGGACAGACTGGCCCGGTGCAACGTCTCGGTCCACGCGCGCGTGCCGCGCTGCAGGCCCAGGGTGACGGGCGTGCCCGCGGCCGCGTCGTCGGCGTCGCCGCGCAGTAAGGAGACGACCTCGGTGACCGGCCGCCCGTCGACCTTGCTGCCGTCGACGCTGCGCAGCCGGTCGCCCGTGCGGATCCCGGCCGCGGCGGCCGGCGAGCCGGGCTGCACCCTGGTCACCTCGATCCGGCCGTCCCGCTCGCGCCGCGCCCACAGGCCGACGCCGGTGTAGCGGCCGTCGAGGGCCTCCTGGAACTCCTGGTACTCGCCCTCCGAGTACACCGCGCCCCAGCGGTCCCCGCTGCGGCTGACGGCCCGCGCGGCGGCCTCCATCGGGGACTTGCCGTCGGCCATCGCCTCGGCGGCGGCCTTCTGCACGTCCTCGTGCGCGGTGGCGGTGGGCGCCGGACCGGCGACGGTCCTGCGCGCGGTGGCGTCGGGCTCCGGGAAGGAACCGGTGGCGGCGCCGGTGACCAGGACGCCGGCGAAGACCAGTGTCAGGGCCGCCCCGCGGCTGACGCGGCGGGGCTGGCCGAACAGGTCTCGGCCTGGCGTTGCGGTGAGTCCTCGGCCCGGCATGGCGGTGAGTCTAGGACAACGCGAAGGGCCGTACGGGCGGATGCCCGTACGGCCCTCTTGGCGTGCGTCACACCTTCAGGTACTTGCGCAGCGCGAAGAACGCGGCAAGTGACGGCATGAGAACGCTCGTTGCGAGGATCAGCGGCAGCTTGGTCAACACCGCGTCCCAGCCCACGAAGTTGATGAGGGTCAGCTTGTGGGCGAGGTCCATGCCGTGGTCGATGGTGAAGTACCGGCCGACCACCAGGGCCACACAGGCGAGTCCGCCGCCGATGAGTCCGGCGACCGCGGCCTCGGCGATGAACGGCGCCTGGATGTAGAAGCCCGAGGCACCGACCAGGCGCATGATCCCGGTTTCGCGCCGACGGCTGAACGCCGACACGCGCACGGTGTTGACGATCAGCAGCAGCGCGACGATCAGCATCATCGCCATCACGCCGAGCGCGCCCCGGTTCATCAGGTTCAGCAGCTGGAAGAGGTTGTCCAGGATGCCCTTCTGGTCCTGCACGGACTGCACACCCGCGCGCCCGTTGAAGGCCGACGCGATCACCTGGTACTTCTGTGGATCCTTGAGCTTGATCCGGTACGACTCCTGCATCTGGTCCGGCGTGAGCGAACTGGCCAGCGGGGAGTTGCCGAACTGCTCCTTGTAGTGCTTGTAGGCCTCGTCCTGCGACTCGTACGCCACCTTCTCGACGACCGGCATCTTGTGCAGGTCCGAGAGGATCTGATTCTTCTGGTCCTCGGTCACCGCGCCCTTGGCGCAGTTGACGTCCGAGTCGGCGTCGTGCTTGTTGCACAGGAAGATCGAGACGTTGACCTTGTCGTACCAGTAGCCCTTCATGGTGCTCACCTGGTCGCTCATCAGCAGCGAGCCGCCGAAGAGCGCCAGGGACAGGGCGACGGAGACGATGACGGCGAAGGTCATCGTCAGATTGCGGCGGAGACCGACACCGATCTCCGACAGGACGAACTGGGCGCGCATGGCGTCTTGTCGAGCCTTTCCGTCGTGAACTTGCTTAGTGCTGGTAGCCGTAGACGCCGCGGGCCTGGTCGCGGACGAGGCGGCCCTTCTCCAGCTCGATGACGCGCTTGCGCATCTGGTCCACGATGTTCTGATCGTGCGTCGCCATGATGACCGTGGTGCCCGTCCGGTTGATGCGGTCGAGCAGCTTCATGATGCCGACGGAGGTCTGCGGGTCGAGGTTGCCGGTGGGTTCGTCGGCGATCAGCAGCTTGGGCCGGTTGACGAAGGCCCGCGCGATGGCCACGCGCTGCTGCTCACCGCCGGAGAGCTCGCCGGGCATCCGGTCCTCCTTGCCGCCGAGCCCGACGAGATCGAGCACCTGCGGCACGGACTTGCGGATCTCGCCGCGGGACTTGCCGATGACCTCCTGGGCGAAGGCCACGTTCTCCGCGACGGTCTTGTTCGGCAGGAGCCGGAAGTCCTGGAACACCGTCCCCAGCTGGCGGCGCATCTGCGGCACCTTCCAGTTGGAGAGGCGCGCGAGGTCCTTGCCCAGCACGTGCACCTGGCCGTGGCTGCACCGCTCCTCGCGGAGGAGCAGCCGCAGGAAGGTGGACTTTCCGGAGCCGGAGGACCCCACGAGGAACACGAACTCGCCCTTCTCCACCTCCAGGGAGACATCCCTGAGTGCGGGGCGGGTCTGCTTGGGGTAGACCTTGGAGACGTTGTCGAATCGGATCACGGATGCACCACGGGTCGCCGGGGGTAGATGAGCGTGACCATACGCGAACCCGGTGTGCAAGTGCAGTCGCAGGTCGAGGTTGGGTAAGGCTTGTACGTTTTTGTACCGGTCGCTGTTCTCTCTCGGCTCTCCGAGGCCCCGCGCAGGCTCCGCGGGAACCTGGCACAGTGGAGGGGGGAACGTTCTCGTTCCCATGAGCGTTGTACGAGTGATGGCCGGTGCAAGGAGGGCGAGCGCATGACGTACGACCGGTTGGTGTGCGCGAACTGCGCGGCGCCCGTGAGCGAGGGCCGGTGCCCGGTGTGCCGTGCCAACCGCGAGCGACTGCAGCAAGAGGGTTTTCTGGGCGGGGTGAACCCGATGGCGCTGATCGCCCTGCTGGCGGTGCTGATCGCCGCGGTGGCGCTGCTGGCGCATCAGACCGCGTGAGCGCTGCGGTCACAACCACCGCGTAAGAAGAGCCCCAGAAACGCGTCAGGGCCCGGAGCGCCAGGCTCCGGGCCCTTCGGTGTACGCGCCGCGCGCGCTGTGTGAGCGTACGGCTACGCTCAGGCGGCCGCGCCGCCCCGGCCGCCCGCCAGACGCGGCAGGACGCGGAAGCCGATGCCGCCGGCGATCATCGTCGCGGCGCCGATGACCAGGAACGCGGTCTGACCGGCACCGGTCTCGGCAAGCTGCTTGTCGTGGCCCTGGGCCTGGGTGTCGGAGCCGGTGTCGGTGAGGGCCGAGGAGCCCTCGTCCTGCGAGGCGTTGTCGTTGCCGCCGCCCTGCGGGGTGTCGTTGTTGCCGCCGGTGCTGGAGCCACCGGTGCTGCTGCCGCCCGTGGTGGAGGAGCCGCCGGTGTTGCCGCCGCCCGTGCTGGAGGAACCGCCGGTGCTGCTGCCACCGCCCGTGCTGCCGCCACCCGTGGTGGAGGAGCCGCCGTTGCCGTTGCCGCCACCGTTGCCGTTGCCGCCGCCGGTGCCGTTGTCACCGCCCGTGCCGTTGTCGCCACCGGTGCCGTTGTCGCCACCGTTGGTGTCGCCGCCGCCGATGACGCCGCCGATGGAGACGTCACCGCCGGTCGTGGCGTCGCCGCCCGTGGTCGTGGTGTCACCGCCGGTCGTGGCGTCGCCACCGGTGGTCGTGGTGTCGCCGCCGGTCGTGGCGTCGCCACCCGTGGTGGTGTCGCCGCCGGTGGTCGTGGTGTCGCCGCCGGTGGTGGTGTCGCCGCCGGTCGTGGTCCCGCCGGTGGTGGTGCAGATGCCGAGGTCGCAGCCGCCGTCACCGCCGTCGGTGCCGCCGTCGTCGCCCTCGCCGTTCGCGTGCGCGCCCAGGCTGATCGGGCCCGCCTGGACATTGAGGTCCAGGGCGGAGGCCGCGCCGGCCGCGGTCAGTGACGCACCGGCCGCGATCACGGCGCCGGCGGCTATCCGCGCGACCCGGATCCGCGTCTTCTTCGTCATATGGTTGCTACCCCCAGTAGCTGTTCGTCAATGAGGCGGCGCATGGGGCGTTGCCGTGATCGACGGGAGGCAGCCGGTGACGAAGTCCGCGTCAACTCATTCCCCCGGTTCACATGCGCCCCTTGAGTACGCATGCCGCGCTTCACCCTTCCGATTTTTCAAAGCAACGTCAAGGCCGTTGCGGGCGCAATGTCCCATCGGGGGGCGTTTGTAATGAGTTGAAGCCTGTGAGTGTGATGTAGAACCCAGACAAAAGACAACTGCCGCCTCCCGGGCGGCAGTTGTCATGTCGACAAAGTTACTTCTCCTGCTGCTTGCGCCAGCGAATACCGGCCTCCAGGAACCCGTCGATGTCACCGTTGAACACGGCCTCGGGGTTGCCCACTTCGTACTCCGTCCTCAGGTCCTTGACCATCTGGTACGGGTGCAGCACGTAGGAACGCATCTGGTTGCCCCAGGAGTTGCCGCCGTCGCCCTTGAGGGCGTCCATCTTGGCCTGCTCCTCCTGCCGGCGGCGCTCCAGCAGCTTGGCCTGGAGGACGTTCATCGCCGTGGCCTTGTTCTGGATCTGTGACCGCTCGTTCTGGCAGGAGACCACGATGCCGGTGGGGAGGTGGGTGATGCGGACCGCGGAGTCGGTCGTGTTGACGCCCTGGCCACCGGGGCCGGAGGACCGGTAGACGTCGATGCGCAGGTCGGACTCGTCGATCTCGACGTGGTCGGACTGCTCGACGACCGGGAGCACCTCGACACCGGCGAAGGAGGTCTGGCGGCGGCCCTGGTTGTCGAAGGGCGAGATGCGCACGAGGCGGTGCGTGCCCTGCTCGACGGAGAGGGTGCCGTAGGCGTACGGAGCCTGGACGGCGAAGGTGGTCGACTTGATGCCGGCCTCTTCGGCGTACGACGTCTCGATGAGCTCCGTCTTGTAGCCGCGCTGCTCGGCCCAGCGCAGGTACATGCGCTGGAGTCGCTCGGCGAAGTCGGCGGCGTCGACGCCACCGGCCTCGGCGCGGATGTTGACGAGCGCCTCACGGGAGTCGTACTCGCCGGACAGCAGCGTCCGGACCTCCATCTCGTCCAGCGCCTTCTTCACCGCGGCCAGCTCGGACTCGGCCTCGGCGCGGGTGTCCGGGTCGTCCTCCTCCTCGGCCATCTCGAAGAGGACGGCGAGATCATCGATCCGGCCGCGCAGCGCCTCCGCCTTCCTGACCTCGGCCTGGAGGTGGGAGAGCTTGCTGGTGATCTTCTGCGCCTCGTCCGGGTTGTCCCAGAGGGACGGCGCGGCCGCCTGCTCCTCGAGCACGGCGATGTCTGCCCTCAGCTTGTCGAGGTCCAGGACGGCCTCGATCGACTCCATGGTCGAGGAGAGGGACTTCAGCTCTTCGGATACATCGACGACTGCCACGCCTTCAAGCGTAACGGCTGTGGCAACCGACCTCGGCCGGGTTGCACCCGGTGCCGCAGGCGCCCCCTGGGTGGGTCACCTCACGGAGTCGACGTGCTGTGGGTGTTCTGCGGCGCGTCCGAGTCCCCGTCGGAGGACGCCAGCCACGCACCGACGCCCACGACAGCGGCCAGGACCACTCCGGCCACTCCCAGAGTCACCCTTCGCCGCCGCACCGCGGCCCTGTGCCGGGCCGACCCCGGCCGGGGCGCACCGCTGGCCCGAGGCGCGCGAGCGGTCCCGTGTGCGCCGCCCGCCAGCTCGTCCGGCCCCGGCACCCTCATCGACGTGTGCGTGTCCCGGTTGGAGTCCGGCCTGGCGCCCGGCACCAGCGACACCGCGCCCCGCCGTCGTACCGGCTCACCCGGCGGAGCCGCCGGCCCCGGCTCCTCCTCCGCCTCGCCCTCGGAGAGCTCCGGCTCGTCCACGTCCAGCGGCGGCAGTCCGGCCAGCGTCGGCAGCTGCTCCCGCAGCCGCGCCGCCAGCTCGGAGGCGCGCAGCCGGGACGCGGGCGCCTTGGCCAGGCACTGCACGATCAGCTGCCACAGCTCCTCCGGGATACCGGGCAGCGGTACGACGGTCTCGGTGACATGGCGGCGCAGGACCGCACCGGGGTGGCCTCCGCCGAACGGGGTGAAGCCCGCGAGCAGCTCGTACAGGACCGTCGCCAGGGCGTAGATGTCCACGGAGGCGCGCGGCGGCAGGCCCTCGACGATCTCCGGGGCCAGATAGTCCGGCGTGCCGATGATCTTCGTGGCCCGGGTCCGCTTCGGCGAGTCGATGAGCTTGGCGACGCCGAAGTCCGTCAGCAGGGCCGGGTGCGAGCCGCCCGGCCCCAGCGGGCCCTGCATGTCGAGGAGGACGTTCTCGGGCTTGACGTCCCGGTGGACGACCCCGGCCGCGTGGGCCGCCGCCAGCGCGTCGGCGATGTCGGCGACGATCGCCACGGCCGCCTCGGGGGCGAGCCGGCGCTCGCGCTCCAGCCGGGTGCGCAGGTCGGTGCCGCGCACGAGGTCCATGACCAGGGCCAGGTCGTTGCCGTCGACCACCAGGTCGCGCACGGTGACGATGTGCGGGTGCTCCAGGCCGAGCAGCGCGGTGCGCTCCTGGACGAAGCGTCCGACGAGCTCCTGGTCGGAGGCGAGGTCCTCGCGCAGCAGCTTGATCGCGACGGGACCCTCCGGCCCCTCGCCCAGCCACACCGTGCCGGCGCTGCCCCGCCCGAGGATCTGGTTCGCGGTGTACCGGCTGCCGATCTTCCGTGCCAAGACTGCTCCTACCAGACGCGTGTTGCCGACAAAACTACGCGTCCGAGGAGCCAACCTTCACCGCGGAGACGGAAATCACCCGCCAGATGTCGACAAATCCGCAAACTCGCGGTCGGCTACCGCGAGTTCGCGTGATCGGTCGCCACGCGTGCGTGCGTTCAGTTGCCGCTACCGGAGGAGCCGCCGAGGTTCTTGGCCCACTTGCTCACCTGGCCGGCCCAGTGGCTCACCTCGTGCCAGTAGCTCCGGCCCTGGCCGATCCAGGTGTGCACGGGGGTCAGCTCATAGATCATCCAGCTCGCCACGACCAGGATGACGATCGTGAACAGGCAGCCCTTCAGGCAGCCGAGCCCCGGGATCTTCATCGGGTTGGCGCTGCGCTGCCGGGGCGCCCGGGGCTCACGGGCGGGCCGCTGCGGCTCCGGCGCGGGCGGCGCGTACCGCTGCGGCGCCTGCGGCGGGGCGTACTGCTGGGGCTGCTGCTGCGGCGCATAGCCGTACCCCTGCTGGTACCCCTGCTGCCGGCCGCGCGGCTGCGGCTGCTGCGGGCGGACCTGCGGGGCCTGCCGCGGCTGCTGCTGAGGACGGGCCACCTGCCGCTGGGGCCGGTGGTGCAGCGGGTCGTCCTCCGGGGACAGGTACTGGATCTGCGTCTGCTCGTTGCGGTCGCGGGCGGCGCGCAGCTGGGTCTGCCAGGGGTGCGGCTGCTCGGGCTGCTGCCCCTGCGGGCCGGTGTTCGGCAGCACCGCCGTCGGGTCGGCGGCGCCCGTGCTCGGCAGTACGGCGGTGGGGTCGGCGGCGCCGGCCGGGCCGCCGGTGTGCGGCAGCACGCTGGTCGCGGCGTTCGGGTCGTACGCCCCCCGGGAGCCGGTGTTCGGCAGCACCTGGGTGGGGTCGGCGGCGCCGGGCACGCCCGGGACGGCGGTCGGGGCCGGGTCGGGGGCGAGCAGCGCGCCCACGCCCTCGGCGGCGGCGATCTGGGCCGCGTTCGCGTGCACGCCGATGCCCTCGGCGACGACCCTGAGACCGCGCGCCAGGTTCTCGGCGCTGGGCCGTTCGTCGGGGTTCTTGCGCAGGCAGCGCTCTATGACCGTCCACAGCGGGTCCGGGACGGTGGAGGGGCGGCGCGGCTCGGCGCTCAGGTGCTGGTGCAGCACCTCCAGCGCGGTGCTGCCGGCGAACGGCGGGCGGCCGGTGACCAGCTCGTACAGCAGGATGCCGGCGCCGTAGATGTCCACGGCGGAGGTCTGCGGGCGGCCCTCGGCGGACTCCGGTGCCACGTACGCGGGCGTGCCGACGAACTCCTGGGTACGGGTCAGGCCCGGGGAGTCGGCCAGGCGGGCGATGCCGAAGTCGGTCAGCATCGGGTGCATCTGGCCGTCGGCCTGCATGAGCAGCACGTTGGCGGGCTTCAGGTCGCGGTGGACGACGCCGTCGGCGTGGCTCGCGGCGAGCGCGTCGGCGATCTGCGCGGTCATCAGCGCGGCGGCGACCGGTGTGAGGGGGCCGCTCTCGCGCAGGTAGCGGTGCAGGTCGGGGCCGTCGACGAGGTCCATCACCAGCGCCAGCAGGTCGCCCTCGACGACCAGGTCGCGGACCCGGACGATGTTCGGGTGGGTGAGGCGGAGCAGGACCGAGCGCTCGCGCAGGAAGCGCATCACGATGTCCGGGTCGCTCGCCAGCTCTTCCTTGAGCACCTTGATCGCGACCGTCTCGCCGGGCTGCCCGGGTACGGCCGCCTCGGCGCCCGCGGTCTCGCGCTGGCGGGCACGCCAGACGGTGCCTGTGGCGCCGCGTCCGAGCGGCTCCTCAAGCAGGTACTTGCTGCCGACTGGCCGCACGTCACGCGCTCCCTGCTGCTTGCTGATGCTTGCTTGCCTGCGTTCCGGTTGTCGTTCCGGTTGCTCCGGACCACTGTAGTGCCGCCCTTGTCGGCACCACGTGTCGACGGAAAGACGCGCGTCCCGGTCTCCTGGTTGCCGGAGCCGGACGTGACCGATCTCAAGTGATCGCCCGTGCGCCACTGGTCAGGCACTTTTGGGGGCAGAGCCGACCAATCAAGATCACTTGGTGCCGGGTCCCGGGCGCGTTGTCGGTGGCAGGTGCGAGGATGCCTTCCAGTACTGGCCGACGTGCTCGTGTGGGGTGGGGGGTAGTCCGTCCCGCGCAGACCCGCGCAGAAGGGACCGCTGACGCCGATGCAGATCCGGCTGACCGTCGTAGACCCGCTGGGCCCGCCCCCGCAGCGGGGCCGCGCCGCGAGCCGCGACGTGCTGGTCACCGCGCCCACGGGCACGGACCTGGCCGCGGTCGCGTCGGCGCTGGCCGGCGCGGTCACCGGGGAGGGCCGCGACACCGGCGGCGCGCCGGTGCTGTACGCCGGCACCGAGCGGCTCGATCCCCGCCGCTGCACCCTCGGCGAGCCTCCGCTGGTCGACGGCGCGGTGCTGTCCCTGGGCGCCCCGGCGGCCGCCGAGCCGCATCCCGAACTCGACGACGCGCCGACCCAGCTGCATGTGGTCGCGGGCCCGGACGCGGGCGGGGTCCATCTGCTGCACGGCGGCCGGATCACCGTGGGCCGCTCGGCCGACGCGGACGTGCCGCTGGACGACCCCGACGTGTCCCGGCTGCACTGCGTGGTCACCGTAGGCGCGGACGGACAGGTGTCCGTCGCCGACCTCGGCTCCACGAACGGCACGGCGCTCGACGGGGTGCGGGTGGGCGAGCGTCCCGTGCGGGTCCCTGCCGGGGGCTTGCTGCGGATCGGGGAGTCGGCGCTTCGGGTTGCTCCGTCCGGGGGACCGGGAGCGCGGACCGTCGCCGACGGTGAGGGGTGCCTTCGGGTCGTCCGGGACGCGCTGCCGGGCGCGGGGGGCCCCGATGGGGGTGAGGCGCCGTCGGCGCCTGCCGGTGACGGTGGCTTGAGCGGACCGCCGTCCGTCAGTGCCGCAGGCGCCTCCGAGACCGGGCAGCACAGCTACGGCTCCGGTGGCTGGGGGACCTCCGGCAGTGGTGGGCAGGAGCATCGGCGGGGGTCGACCGTGGTGCCGGGGCAGTCCGGGGCGCCCCGGATCGAGAACGCGTCCGGTGCCGCTTCCGGTGGGGACACGCACGCGGGGCGCTTCGGAGTCGGGGGTACGGGCGGGGAGCCGCTGGACAGCGGGCGCAAGGCCACTCCCCTCCGAGGCTTCGACGCCCCGCAGGGCGCGCGCCGGCGTGGGCTCGGCGCCTGGGCGCGCCGACTGGCCGGTGCGCGTGGCGAGCAGTCCGCCGGTCCCGAGGCGTACGACGGCACCGCCGCCCGTGTCGGCACCGGCCCGGCCACCGCGCCGCAGCAGCCCGAGACCTGGCCGGATCCGGCCGCACTGCTGCTGACGGCACTCGGTCCCGGGGCCCGGCTGTGGGAGCGCGGGCCCGGTCATCCGGAGGCGCTGACCGTGCGGCTCGGCACGGCGGACCGGAGCGCGCCGGACGGATCCGGCCTGGTGCCCGCGGTGCCCGTGACGGCGGCACTGCGCGAGGCGGGCGCGCTGGGCCTGGCCGGTCCGCGCCCCCGGCTGTCCGGGCTGACCCGCGCGGTGCTGGCCCAGCTGGCCGCGCTGCACTCGCCCGACCTGCTGGAGATCGTGCTGATCAGCGCCGACCGCTCCCGCCCCGTGGAGGAGCGCACGGCCGAGTGGTCCTGGCTGGGCTGGCTCCCGCATGTCCGGCCGGGCCACGGCCAGGACTGCCGGCTGCTGCTGGCCTACGACCGCGAGCAGGCGGCGGCCCGCACGGAGGAACTCCTGCGCCGGGTCGACGACCTCGCCGCGACCGGCAGAACCGCGGCCCACCCCACCCGCACCACGACGCCCGGCACCGCACCGGGCGCCGCCGTGCAGGGCTCCCTCTCGGGCACACTCACCCAGGCCGGCCCCTCCGAGGCGGGCCCGGCCACGAGCGACCGCGGCGGCGCCGCCATCACACCGGGCGCACCAGCCCAGGACCTCGTCCCGGGCACCCCCGCCGCGGGGTTCGGCCCTGCCGCGCAGGGCCCGGCCGACGGTGCTCAGGGGACCCGGGCCCAGGGAGCGACCTCCGCCCGGCCCGGCACCCCCGCCGCGGCGCCCGGGACCCAGGCCCATCCGGCGCTGGGCGAGTGGGACACCCCCGTCACTCCGGGCACCCCCACCCAGGAAGGCTTTTCCGGCCACCCCGGCCCCCCTGGCCACCCTGGCGGCACCCCTCGCCACCCTGGCCACCCCGGCACCCCTGGCCACCCCGGCCACGCCGGCACCCCTGGCCACCCCGGCCACCACGGCACCCCTGGCACCCTTGGCACCTATGGCCACCCTGGCCACCCCAGCACCCCCGCACACACCACCTCCGGCACTGCCGGCCCCCCGTCGCAGGGACTCGCCCCCGGCCGAACCGGCGATCCCGCACCCGGGCCCATGCCGACCACCCCTGCCCCCGGCGGCGCCCGCCCGTCGGCCACCGTCTCGACCCCCGCCCGACGTCCCTCCTGGGCCAAGGAGGACGCCGAGATCGACGCGCTGAGTGGTTTCCCCGGGCCCTACACCGTCGTCGTCGTGGACGGAGACCCCGGCGGCAGCGCGCTGCGGGACGCGGTCGCGCGGCTGGCCGTGGCCGGGCCGCGGGCCGGGATCCATGTGGTCTGTCTCGCCGAGACCGAGCCCGCCTCGCCCGCCTCCCCCGTGACGCGGACGTACGAGGCCGCGTGCGCGGCGACGCCGACGTTCCGGCACTGCGGTGCCGTGGCGCTGCTCAGCGGGGATGTCACGACGGCCCTGCGCCTGCTGCGGGTGGCGCCGGGCGGACCCGTCGGACCGGGGACGGTCGCCGCCGTGGACGCCGTGTCCGTCGCCTGGGCGGAGCGGTTCGCCCGGGCGCTGGCGCCGCTGCGGCCGGACAGCCCGGCCGGCGAGCGGGACACGCGCGTGGCGGCGCCCTTGCCGCAGTCCGCGCGGCTGCTGGACGAGTTGGGGCTGGCCAGGGCCACCCCGGCGTCGCTGATGGCGCGCTGGGCCGACGCGGCCGACGACACCCAGGCCCTGGGCGGCCGGGCGCGGGCCATACTCGGTGCCGGGCCGCGCGGGCCGCTCACCGCCGACCTGGTGGCCGACGGACCGCATCTGCTGATCGAGGGGCCGGCCGGCAGCGGTCGTACGGAGTTGCTGCGGGCCGTGGTGGCCTCGCTGGCCGCCGCCGAGCGGCCGGACCGGCTGGGCCTCGTGCTGATCGACGGCCGGGACGGGGTCGGGACCGGCCCCGCGCACGGTGAAGGACTGCGCGTGTGCACCGACATACCGCATGTCACCACCCACCTCATCGCCAACGACCCCGTACGCATGCGGGAGTTCGCCCAGTCGCTGGCCGCCGAGCTGAAGCGGCGCGCGGAGCTGCTGGGGCGGACGGACTTCGCGCAGTGGCATGCGGGGCGTGCGATGTCCGGCCGTATCGTCGCCCAGCGCACCCCGGCCCCCGCCGGCGGTGACATAGAGGCGCCGCCCAGCTCCACCCTGCGGCTGCGGCCGGGCGGGGCCGCGCGGCAGCGGGACGGGGCGGCGCCGCCGTTGCCGCGGCTCGTGGTCGTCGTGGACGACCTCGACGCGCTGGTCTCGCCCCCGCTCGGCTCGCCGGGCCGGCCCGCCGCCGGTTCGGTGATGCGCGCGCTGGAGTCGGTGGCCCGGGAGGGCGGGCGGCTCGGGGTGCATCTGGTGGCGGCGTCCGGGACCGGCGGTCGTACGGCGGAGACCGAGCCCGCGCGGCGGGCGGCCCTGCGGGTCGTGCTGGACGCTCCCCAGCAGGGGCCGGACGAACCGGCGCCGGGGCGTGGGCGGCTGGCGTACGCGGACGGGCGGGTCGTCGGTTTCCAGGGCGGCCGGGTGACGGGCCGTATCCCGCGTACCGCGACCCAGCGGCCCACGGTGGTCCCGCTGGACTGGCAGCGCATGGGCGACCCCCCGGCCCGCCGGCCGGTACGGGAGCTGGGCAACGGCCCCACCGACCTGGCCCTGCTGGCGAGCGCGGTGGAGCGGGCGGCCCGGGAGGTGTCGGCGGCAAAGGTGCCGTCCCTGCTGTAGCCGGAGACCCTGTTGTAACCAGGAAAGACGCATACACCGCCGGTCACGAGCCGGTCACGATGCGCCGCTCGACACCGCAGGCGCTCTTGCCGCCCCCGAGCGGCCCGGCGTAGACCGGACCGCACGGGACACACTCGACGACGTTCAACGAGGAACGACGAACGGGGAAGTGATGCGCACCCACAGCAGCAGCACCATCCGGACAAAGAGGACCGTCACCACACTCGCCGCTCTGCTCACCGGAGCCCTCGCCCTCGGCGCCTGCTCCAGCAGCAACGACAACGGCGAGAAGGGCAGCGGCGGGAAGACCGGCGCAGCCACCGGCTCCACCGTCAGCCTGCCGAAGCTGAACGGCGCGAACCTGGAGATCGCCGCCGTCTGGACCGGTCAGGAGCAGAAGAACTTCAAGCAGGTCCTGGCCGAGTTCGAGAAGCGAACCGGCGCGAAGGTCACCTTCGTGCCCGCCCAGGACCCGATCATCAACTTCGTCGGTTCGAAGATCGCGGGTGGCCAGCCGCCGGACGTGGCCATGCTGCCGCAGCCCGGCGCCATCAAGCAGGCCGTGCAGCGCGGGTGGGCCAAGCCGCTCGGGCCGGACGCCCTGAAGCAGCTGCAGAAGAACTACTCCCAGGGCTGGCAGGACATCGGCAAGGTCGGCGGCAAGCAGTACGGCATGTACTACAAGGCCGCCAACAAGTCGCTGATCTGGTACAACGCCAAGGTCTTCGCGAACGCGGGCGCCAAGGAGCCGAAGACCTGGCAGGACCTGCTGACCACCACCCGGGCGGTGTACGACTCGGGTGTCACGCCGTTCTCGGTGGCCGGCGCGGACGGCTGGACGCTGACGGACTGGTTCGAGAACGTCTATCTGTCCCAGGCGGGCCCGCAGAAGTACGACCAGCTCGCCCAGCACAAGATCAAGTGGACGGATCCCTCGGTCAAGCAGGCGCTGACGACCCTCGCCCAGATCTGGGGCAAGAAGGACTATCTCGCGGGCGGCCAGGACGGCGCGCTGCAGACGGAGTTCCCGACCTCGGTCACCCAGACCTTCACCGGCGGTGACCAGCCGAAGTCCGCGATGGTCTACGAGGCCGACTTCGTGCAGGTCAACATCGGTGAGACCAAGGCGAAGGTGGGCACGGACGCGAAGGTGTTCCCGTTCCCGACGGTCGGTTCCACCGCGCCGGTCGTCTCCGGCGGTGACGCGGCGGTGATCCTGAAGGACTCCAAGGCGGCGCAGGCCCTGGTCACCTTCCTCGCCTCCCCGGACGCGGCGACGATCCAGGCGAAGCTCGGCGGCTATCTCTCGCCGAACAAGAACGTGCCCATCTCGGCGTACCCGAACGCGGTGCAGCAGAAGATCGCCAAGGCGCTGATCGCGTCCGGCGACGACTTCCGCTTCGACATGTCCGACCAGGCCCCGCAGGCCTTCGGCGGCACCCCCGGCAAGGGTGAGTGGAAGGACCTGCAGGACTTCCTGAAGAACCCGACGGACGTGGCGGGCACCCAGGCGAAGCTGGAGAAGGACGCGGCGGCCGCGTACGGAAACGGGAGCTGATCCGGCCATGGCGTCGGCGGCAACGGCGGCGGGGGCCCCACCGGGTCCCGCCGCGCCCCGCAGTCGTAGGAGCGTGACCGGCACCCGCAGGACCGTGGCAGCCCTGTTTCTGCTGCCCGCCCTGGTGCTGCTCGGCGCGCTCGTGGTCTACCCGATCGGGTATTCGGTCATCCGCAGCTTCTACAACGCCTCCGGCGACGGTTTCACCGGCGTCGACAACTACCGGACGCTCTTCACCGACGACGGCATCCGCACCGCCCTGAAGAACAACGTCATCTGGGTGGTGTTCGCGCCCACGGTCTCCACCGCGCTCGGTCTGGTCTTCGCGGTGCTGACCGAACGGGTGCGCTGGGGAACGGCGTTCAAGCTGGTCGTCTTCATGCCGATGGCGATCTCGATGCTGGCGGCCGGGATCATCTTCCGGCTGGTGTACGACCAGGATCCGCACAAGGGCGTCGCGAACGCCGTGTGGGTGGGCGTCCACGACACGTTCGCGCAGTCGTCGGCGTTCCCGAAGGCCCACCCGGGCCGCGAGTCGCCGCTGGTCGCGCAGAACGGCGGCTTCATCACCAGGGCCCAGGTCCACGCGGGCCAGGCGGTCACCCTTCCCCTCGTCGGCGTCGCCCCGGACCAGATGCCGGACAGCGCGAAGAAGGCCGTGGCCGCCAGGCCCGAGCCGGGGAGGATCACCGGCACCACCTGGCAGGACTTCACGCGCGGCAAGGGCGTGGGACGGCTCGGCACGCCCGACCCGTCCGAGCTGGGCTACGCCGGGATGCGGATCGAGGCGGTGAAGGACGGCAAGGTGGTCGCCTCCACCAAGGCCGCCGGCGACGGCACCTTCACGCTGCCCGCCTCCGCCGACGGGGCCCGGCTGCGGCTCCCGGCGGGCAACTTCAAGGAGCCGTACAACGGCGTCGAATGGCTCGGCCCGGCGCTGGTCACCCCGGCGGTCATCGGGGCGTACGTGTGGATGTGGGCGGGCTTCGCGATGGTGCTGATCGCGGCCGGGCTCGCCGGTGTGCCCCGGGAGCTGCTGGAGGCGGCGCGGGTGGACGGCGCCACCGAGTGGCAGGTGTTCCGCAAGGTCACCGTGCCGCTGCTCGCGCCGGTCCTCGCGGTCGTCACCGTCACGCTGATGATCAACGTGCTGAAGGTGTTCGACCTCGTGTACATCATCGCCCCGGGCTCCTCCCAGGACGACGCCAACGTGCTCGCCCTGGAGCTTTACCGCAAGGGCTTCGCGGAGAACCAGCCGGGCGTCGCGAGCGCGATCGCGGTGCTGCTGCTGGTGCTGGTGATTCCCGTGATGCTGTTCAACATTCGCCGGCTCAGGCGGGAGGTGCGGCGATGACGGCGACCGCCGGGAGCATCGGGAAGGTGGGGCCCGTCCGGACGGTGAAGGCGCGGCAGTCCCTCGGCTCGAGGATCGCCGAGAAGCTGAGCGGCGGCCTGGTCCGGGTGTTCCTGATCGTCGTGGGCCTGTTCTGGCTGGTGCCGACGATCGGTCTGCTCATCTCCTCGCTGCGCGCGCCCGAGGACATGAGTGCGAGCGGCTGGTGGAAGGTGTTCACCAAGCCGTCCCAGCTGACCTTCGACAGCTACCGGAAGCTGCTGGAGAACGGCGACATCACCCACTCCCTCTGGAACACCGTGCTGATCACGGTCCCGGCGACGCTGCTGGTCGTCGTGGTCGGCTCCCTCGCGGGCTACGCCTTCGCGTGGATGGAGTTCCCGGGCCGGGACTGGTGGTTCCTGGGCGTGGTGAGCCTGCTGGTGGTGCCGGTGCAGGTGGCGCTGATCCCGATCGCCGAACTGTTCGGCAGGATCGGCCTGTTCGGGACCATCCTCGGGGTGATCCTGTTCCACGCCGGCTTCGGACTGCCGTTCGCGGTGTTCCTGCTGCGGAACTTCTTCGCGGAGATCCCGCGCGAGCTGCTGGAGGCGGCCCGCCTGGACGGCGCCGGTGAACTGCGGCTGTTCACACGGGTGGTGTTGCCGCTCGGCGGGCCGGCGATCGCCAGCCTCGGCATCTTCCAGTTCCTGTGGGTGTGGAACGACATGCTGGTCGCGCTGGTGTTCACCAAGTCGGGCACCCAGCCGATCACCGTCGCACTGCAGACGCAGGTACGGCAGTTCGGGAACAACATCGACGTACTGGCACCCGGCGCGTTCATCTCCATGGTGATCCCGCTGGCCGTGTTCTTCGCGTTCCAGCGGCAGTTCGTGTCCGGGGTGATGGCGGGCGCGGTCAAGTAGCCACAGCCACCGGCTGCGACGAGGGCGGGCCTTCCCGGGCCCGCCCTTTCGGGCCGGAGGTCTGGGGCTGTCCCCCGGAAGACACAGCACCTGGGGTCCCCCATATGCCGCACGAACCGTAACCAATTCACACCATCGGCCGTTCCGGTCAGAAACCCCCGCGCCGACCGACGACCCATGGATGTCCCTTGCCCAGGTTCAGTGTCATTGTCCCCGCGCACAAGGTCCAGGCGTATCTCTCCGAGTGCCTGGACTCGGTGCTCTCGCAGTCGTATCCCGATCTGGAACTGATCGCCGTCGACGACTGCTCACCGGATGCCTGCGGGGCGATCATCGACGAGTACGCGGCCCGGGACGCGCGCGTGCGGCCCGTGCACCTGACCGAGAACCAGGGGCTCGGGCCGGCCCGGAACGCGGGGATGGCCGAGGCGACCGGTGACTACCTGGTCTTCCTGGACAGCGACGACACCCTCACCCCGGACGCGCTGCGCTCGATGGCCGACCGGATCAAGGAGTCCGGCGAGCCGGACGTCCTGGTGTACGACTACGCGCGCACCTACTGGGACGGCCGGGCCGTGCGCAACCAGCTGTCCGCCCCGCTCACCGAGCAGGGCCCGGCGCCGTTCCGCCTGGAGGACCGGCCGGGTCTGCTCAGGGTGCTGATGGTGGCCTGGAACAAGGCGTGCCGGCGGGAGTTCGTGGCCGGCCACGGTTTCACCTTCCCGCCGGGCTACTACGAGGACACCCCCTGGACCTTCCCGGTGCTGATGGCGGCGGAGTCGATCGCCACCCTGGACCGGGTGTGCGTGCACTACCGGCAGCGCCGGCAGGGCAACATCCTCGGCACCACCAGCCGCAAGCACTTCGATCTCTTCGAGCAGTACGACCGGGTGTTCGCGTACGTCGAGGCCCATCCCGAACTGGCGCGGTGGCGGCCGGAGCTGTTCCGCCGCATGATCGACCACTACGCCACGGTGTTCACGAAGCGGGACCGGCTGCCGCGCGGCAGCCACGGCGAGTTCCTGCGCCGGGCCCGCGCCCACTACCGCCGCTACCGGGTCCCCGGCACCCGGATGCGGCGGCGCAACGTCCTGGTCCGCTTCGGTCTGCACCGCACCTTCCGCGCGTTCCAGCTGGTCTCGGCCGTGCGCCGGCGCATGTCCAAGACAGTGGTGAAGCTGGCCCGCGCGGTGCGCACCGGCGTGCTGCGGCTGCACTACCGGATCCAGCTGCGGCTGCCCGTCCGCACCGACCGGGCGGTGTTCACCTTCGGTGCCGGCCGGGGCCACGGCGGCGACCCCGGCGCCCTGGAGGAGGCGTTCCGCACCCACGCCCCGCAGATCCGCACCGCCTGGATCGCCCGCCCCGAGCACGAGCACGCGGTCCCGCCCGGCCCGCGCCGGCTGCGGCCCGGTACCGCCGCCTACTGGACGGCGCTGGCCCGCGCCAAGTACCTGGTCACCGACGACGTCCTGGACCCGGACCTGCGCAAGCGGCCCGGGCAGATCCTGGTCCAGACCCGGCAGGGCACCCCGCTCAAGCACATGGGCCTGGACCTCCAGGAGCGCCCCGCGGCCGCCCGCGGCACCGACTTCGCCCGGCTGCTGCGCGGCGTCGACCAGTGGGACCTCGTCCTGTCCGGCAACCGGCACTCGACCCTGACCTGGGAGCGGGTCTTCCCGGGCCACTACACCACACTGGAGTACGGCGCCCCGCGCAACGACGTCTTCCAGCGGGCGACCGCCGCGGACGTGGCCCGGCTGCGCGAGTCGCTGGGCATCCCGGAGGGCGCGGTGGCGATCCTGTACGCGCCGACCTTCCGCGACCATCTGCGCACCCAGCGTCCGCTGCTGGACCTGGAGCGGATCGTGCGCCGCCTCGGCCCGCGCTTCGTGATCCTGGCCCGCCCGCACCCCCTACACGGCGCCGGCCCCCTGGGCACGGGCGGCCGGATCATCGACGTCGGTGACCGTCCGAACGTGGAGTCGCTGTGTCTGGCCTCGGACGTGCTGCTCACCGACTACTCGTCGATCATGTTCGACTACGCCAACCTGGACCGGCCGATCGTGGTGCACACCGGCGACTGGGAGGCGTACCGGGCGGCCCGCGGTACCTACTTCGACCTGCGCGCCTTCCCGCCGGGCGCGGTCGCCCGCAGCGAGGACGAGCTGATCGACGTCTTCGCGACCGGGCACTGGCGCGGCTCGCGCTCGGCCCAGCTGCGGGCGGCGTTCCGGGAGCGGTTCTGCCCGTACGACGACGGACGCGCCGCCGAGCGGGTCGTACGGCATGTGGTGCTGGGCGAGACGGGTCTGCCGCCGGTGGTGCCGCTCCTGGAGCGCAAGCCGGTGCCGTCGGCCTGTGCGCGCTCGCCGCTGGCCACCGTGCCGCAACCCGCCGTCCCCCTTCCCGTCACCGAGAGGCGCTGAACGCCGTTGGTCCCTCCGGGAGTTCCCGTGCCCCTCAACAGAGAGAACAGAATGCCCCGCTTCAGCATCATCGTCCCGACCCACGGGGTCGCCGCCCGGCTGTCCCAGGCGCTGGACTCGGTTCTCGGCCAGTCGTTCGGCGATCTGCAGCTGATCCCGGTCTGCGACGCCCCCGACTCCCCGGCCGGCGCCGTGGCCGCCGGACACGCCGAGCGGGACTCCCGGGTGACCCCGGTCCACTCGCCGCCGTCCGCCGGTCTGGGCGGGGCGCGCAATGCGGGGCTCCAGGCCGCGACCGGCGCGTATGTGCTGTTCCTCGACGGCGACGACCTGCTGCTGCCGGGCGCGCTCGCGGCGCTGGACGCCCGGCTGACCGAGACCGCCGACGTGGACGTGCTCTATGTCGAGCACGAGCGCGCCCCCTGGTGGGAGGGGGAGCCGACCAACCCGGCCAGGCCGCTGTTCGCCGGGGCCCCGAAGGGCGCCTTCGCCCCCGCCGACCTGCCGGAGCTGACCGGCGTGCAGCTCCCGGCGTGGAGCGCGGTCCACCGCCGCAGCTTCCTCACCGAGCACGGACTCACCTTTCCCGACAGCCACTTCACCGACCTCGGCTGGGGCGGGCTGACCACGCTCGCGGCCGGCCGGATCGCGGTGCTGCGCCGGGTCGTCGTACGGCACCGGCTGCGCCGGCAGGGCAGCCGGCTCAATCTTCCGGGACCGCACCAGCACGACCTGCTCGACCAGGTGGAGCTGGTGCTGACCCGGGCCGCCGAGCAGGATCTGCCCGCCGAGCGAACGCGTGCGCTCTTCGATCAGCTGTTCACCCATGTGCTGAAGACCGCGTCCCGGCCGGAGCGGCTGCCGTCCGGGCACCGGGCGTTCTTCCGCCGTGCCGCCCGTCTCTACCGGCGCCACCGGCCGGCCGGTTTCCGGGCGCCGGACGGCAGCCTGGGGGTGCAGCACCGGCTGCTGGCGACCGGGGCGTACAGCGCGTTCCGGGCTTTGCGCGGCGCCAACCAGCTGGCCTCGAACGCAGCCGAGCGCCTGCCGCGCCCGCGCGCGGTGCGCACCCGGCTGCGCTACCACCGCGACCTGCACCGTCCGCTCGACGAGAACCTGGCCGTGTACTGCGCCTACTGGGGCCGGGGCTACGCCTGCAACCCGGCCGCGATCCACGCCAAGGCCCGCGAACTCGCCCCGCACCTGCGCTCGGTGTTCCTGGTCGAGGCCGACCAGGCGCACGCGATGCCGGAGGGCGTGGAGTACGCGGTCATCGGCTCCCGCCGCTACTGGGAGGTGCTGGCCCGGGCCAAGTACCTGATCAACAACGCCAACTTCGCCGAGGGGATCGTCAAGCGCCCCGGCAGTGTGCACCTCCAGACCCAGCACGGCACCCCGCTGAAGACGATGGGCGTGGACCAGTCGACGTACCCGGTGGTGGCCGCCCAGTCGGGCAGCTTCACCAGGCTGCTGGGCCGGGTGGACCGATGGGACTTCAACCTCTCCGCCAACCGCCACTCCACCCAGATGTGGGAGCGCGCCTTCCCCGGCTCCTGGGAGGCGCTGGAGTACGGCTATCCGCGCAACGACGTGTACTACACGGCGACCGCCGAGGACGTGGCGCGGATCAGGCGGCGGCTGGGGGTCCCGGAGGGCAGGACAGCCGTCCTCTACGCACCCACCCACCGCGACCACCACACCGGCTTCGAGCCCGGCCTGGACCTGGCGGCCTTCTGCGAGGCTGCCGGCGAGGACGTCGTCGTGCTGCTGCGCGCCCACTACTTCTACGACCAGGGGCGGCTGGGCCGCAGCGACGGCCGCATCATCGACGTCACCGCGCACCGCTCCTCCGAGGACGTGTGCCTGGCGGCGGACGCGCTGGTCACGGACTACTCATCGATCATGTTCGACTACGCGAACCTGGACCGGCCGATCGTCGTGTACGCCGACGACTGGGAGGTGTACCAGGAGACGCGGGGCGTCTACTTCGACCTGATGGCCGAGCCGCCGGGACCGGTCGCGCGCACCCCGGAGGAGCTGGCCGCCGTCTTCCGTGACGGCTCGTACGCGGGCGCGGAGGCCGCGGCGCTGCGGGCCGCGTTCCGGGGGCGGTTCTGCGAGTTCGACGACGGCCGGGCCGCCGAACGCGTCGTACGGCGGGTGCTGCTCGGCGAGCCGCCGGAGGCGCTCCCGCCCGTGATCCCGCTCGCACAGCGCGTCCCCGCCCCCGCCGCCGCGACCCTCGTGAGGAGCTGACCCGCCGTGCCCCGCTTCAGCCTGATCGTGCCCTGTTTCAAGGTGCAGGGCTTTCTGCGCGAGTGCCTGGACTCGGTGCTGCTGCAGTCCTTCGACGACTTCGAGCTGATCGCCGTGGACGACCGCTCCCCGGACGGCTGCGGCGCGATCCTCGACGAGTACGCCGAGCGCGACCCGCGGGTGAAGGTGCTGCACCTGCCGGAGAACATGGGCCTCGGCCGGGCCCGCAACGCCGGCATGCCGCAGGCCACCGGCGACTACCTGTTCTTCCTGGACAGCGACGACACCCTCACCCCGGGCGCGCTGCGGGCGGTCGCCGACCGGCTGGCGGAGGCCGAGGACCCGGACGTGCTCGTCTTCGACTACGCGCGCACCTACTGGTGGGGCGGCACCCGGCGCAACGCCCTGGCCGAGGTGCTCGCCGAGGCCGGCCCGGGCACCTTCACCGCGGACGAGTTCCCGCGGATCCTGGACCTGCTGATGGTGGTGTGGAACAAGGTCTACCGGCGGGAGTTCGTGGAGTCGGAGGGCTTCGCGTTCCCGCCGGGCTACTACGAGGACACGCCCTGGACCTTCCCGGTCATGCTCAGCGCCCGGCGGATCGCCGCGCTGGACCGGATCTGCCTGAACTACCGGCAGCGCCGGCAGGGCAACATCCTTTCCACGACCAGCCGCAAGCACTTCGACATCCACGACCAGTACGAACGGGTCTTCGCGTTCGTCGAGCAGCACCCTCGGCTCGCGCACTGGCGGCCGTATCTGCACCGCAAGATGGGCGAGCACTGCCTGGACATCCTCGCCAAGCCGGACCGGCTGCCGCCCGCCGACAAGGCCGAGTTCTTCCGGCGTACGCGGGAGATGTACCGCCGTCACAAGCCGGCACAGGGCGCCCTGGCCGGCGGCGGGGCCGGCCTGCTGGAGGGCTCCTGGACGGGGTACCGGATCAGGCGGCAGGCGGCGCGGGCCGGGGAGGAGGCGGCGCGCCGTGCCGGTCTGGTCCGCGGTGCGGCCGCCGCGCGGGCCCGCTCGGGCTGGGCGGCCGTGCACGTGCACCGCCCACTGGACCCGCAGCTGGTCGTCTACTCGGCGTCCTCGCACCGGGGCATGCTCGGCGATCCGGCCGCCGTGTACGCCAAGGCCCGGAAGGTCGCACCGCAGTTGCGCGGGGTGTGGGTGGTGAAGGACGAGGAGGCCGCCGCCCAGCTGCCGCCCGAGGTGGAGCACGTGGTCGTGGGCTCCCGGCGCTGTCTGGAGGTCACGGCGCGGGCGAAGTTCTTCGTGAACGACGTCAACTGGCCCGGCACGCTCGCCAAGCGGCCCGGCAGCGTGCACATCCACACCCACCAGGGCACCCCGCTGAAGTACATGGGCGCCGACCTGCTGGACAAGCCGGGCGCCCGACTCGGCCTGGACGTGCCGCAGATGCTGCGCCGGGCCGACCGCTGGGACTACAGCCTGGTCGCCAACCGCCACTCCGAGCTGGTCTGGGAACGGGCCTACCCCTGCCACTTCACCTCGCTGCGCACCGGCAGCCCGCGCAACGACGTGCTGGTGAACGGCGGCGCGAGCGACTTCCGGCAGCGGTACGGCATCCCGGAGACCGACACGGTCGTGCTGTACGCACCGACCCGCCGGGACTACCGACGCAGCGGGCATGTGGACCGGATCGACCTCGCCCGGTTCGCGGCGGACCTGGGCGAAAGCCTGGGCGGAGGCCGGGGCGAGGGGCTCACCCTCGTGGTCCGGCTGCACCCGTCGCTGGCGACCGGTCCCGCGCGCGGGATGGGGCTGGCCGAGCTGGCCCGGCGCGGGATCGTGGTCGACGCGACCGACGAGCCGCGCCTGGAGGACGTCCTGCTCGCGGCGGACGTGCTGGTCACGGACTACTCGGCGGTGATGTTCGACTACGCCTGCCTGGACCGGCCGATCGTGCTGCACGCCGACGACTGGCCCGCGTTCACGGCGAGCCGGGGCGCCTACTTCGACATCACCGCCGAGCCGCCCGGCCATGTCGCCCGCTCCTACCGCGAGCTGGCCCGGCTGTTCGCCTCGGGGTCCTGGCGGGACGAGGAGTCGGCCCGGCTGCGCGCGGTCTTCCGGGCCCGGTTCTGCGAGTTCGACGACGGCCAGGCCGCCGAGCGGGTCGTACGGACGCTGCTGCTGGGCGAGCCGATGACCGGCCCGGGTGCGGTCCGGATCCCGGGCCAGACGGCCGGCCGGGGCAGGCTGACGTCGGCGTAGGGCGCGGGGGTGCCGGTGCCGAGGCGGCCACCAGCACCCCGGGGCGCATGGGTCACTCGATGACGAGGTCGACGTCGATGTTGCCGCGGGTGGCGTTGGAGTAGGGGCAGACCTGGTGGGCGGTCTCGACCAGCTTACGGCCGGTCTCCTCGTCCACGGTGTCGGGCAGCTCGACGCGCAGCGTCACCTTCAGCCCGAAGCCCTCGCCCTGCTTGCCGATGCCGACCTCGGCGGTCACTGCGGCGTCGCTGACGTCGACCTTGGCCTGCCGGCCGACGAGGCCGAGGGCGCTGCCGAAGCAGGCGGCGTAACCGGCGGCGAAGAGCTGCTCGGGGTTGGTGCCCTGGCCGTTGCCACCCAGCTCCACCGGCGGGGCGAGCTGGAGGTCGATCCTGCCGTCGGAGGAGACGGCACGACCGTCACGGCCGTGGGTGGCGGTGGCGACTGCGGTGTAGAGCGCGTCCATGGGGACTCGTCCTCTCGGTGTTCGATGCGGTGTCCGTCGCGAGGCTGATGTCGCGTGGTTGCGGATATAAGTAGAGCACACAATTAAGTTGTGCACAACTAAATGGGCCGCAAGAGCTATCCTGGATCCATGACCACCTCGCCCGTCTCCCCCGCCGAAGCCGACTGGCTCCGCCTGGACCGTCAGATCTGCTTCTCCCTGCACGCCGCGTCCCGCGCCTTCAACGGCGTCTACCGCGTGATCCTCAAGGACCTCGGGCTCACCTACCCGCAGTACCTGGTGATGCTGGTGCTCTGGGAAGAGGGCGACCTGCCCGTCAAGAAGCTCGGCGAGCATCTGCGGCTCGACTCCGGCACCCTCTCCCCTCTGGTCAAGCGGCTGGAAGGGGCCGGTCTGGTGCGCCGGGAGCGCAGCGCCCAGGACGAGCGCTCGGTGCGGGTCCGGCTCACCGAGGAGGGCGCGGCGCTGCGCGAGCGGGCGCTGGAGGTGCCGCGCCGCATCGCCCGGGCGACCGGCTTCGACCTGGCGGAGATCACCGAGCTGCGCGAGCGCCTCGACCGGCTCACGACCGCGCTGGACGCGGCGGCCGCGACAGCGGCGGACGAGGAGAACCAGCCGGCGCCGACGGGGGCTTGACGGGGTCACGGGGCTCCATGGCGTCACGGACGTACAGCCGTACGGCCATCCCGCCCCGCAGGACCTCCTCCCGCACGGTGAAGTCCCGCCGCAGTACGGCGAGTTTGGCCCGCTCGGTGGGCTTGTGCGGGCTCCAGCGCCCGGCGAGCAGATCCGGGTCCGCCACGACCCACACCCGGTCCAGCCGCTCCATCCGCCGCCGCATCCGACGAGGCCCGGCCTCCCGCCCGTAGAGCGTGCCCGACCCGGCGGCCCCCTCCACCAGGGCCACGTCCCGAGCCCCCCGGAACGCGCCCGGATAGGTCAGCGCCACGTTCCGCGCACTCGCCGGCAGGAACAGCACGGCGTCACCGGGCGCCAACTCCCGTGCCACGACCCGCGAAACGGCCGCGAGATCGTCGGGCCGGGTGCCCGGGCTGCGGTCCGCACGGAGGAGGGGGAGCTGATGGAGAAAGGCGAGCGCGATCGCCAGGACGCCGGTGAGGGTGACGAGGCGGGACTGCAAGACCCTGCGGCGCTGCGGCAGAGGGCGCCGCAGCAGAGGGCGTCTCACCACCCCCGCCACCCGCTCGGCCCCCGCCGCCACCAGCAACGGCGCCCCGCTCAGCGCGTACAGCACATAGCGATCGACGAACAGCGGCGAGGCCTGGGAAGCCAGCATCAACACCGCGGGCGGCACCACCGTCAACGGCAGCGCCACCCCCGCAAGAGTGATGTCGCCCCGCCGCCCCACAAGCCCCGCCAACCCGAGCGACGCAAGGACCAGACACACCGCGCACACCGCACCCGAAGGCCCGAGAAACGCCCGCAACAGCCCTTCCGCCGTAACCGCCGTAGGCCTCCGCAGCCATGCCACCTGCGCCGCCTGCCCCCGCGACACGAGAACCATCGGCAGCAGGGACACCACGACCCCGCCCGCCGCACATCCCCACGCCCGCCACACCTGCCGCGCGACCCGGGCCGGCGCCAGTGACACCGCGTGGGCGCACAGCAGCAGCACCGCGAACTCGTGCAGCCAGCAGGTGAGGCCGAGGACGGTGCCGTACGCCGCCCAGGAACCCGAGGACCCGCGCCGCACGGCCCGTACGAACAGCAGGGTCGCCCCGGTGGCCCCGGCGGCCACCAGCGCGTAGGACCGGCCCTCCTGCGCATAGTGGCCGGCCATCGGCACGACGGCGTACAGCAGCCCGGCCCACAGTCCGACGCGCGGCCGGGCCAGCCGGGTGCCGAGCGCCGCCACCAGCGCGGCCGTGACCGCCGCCGCGCACACCGACGGCAGCCGCAGGACGACCTCGCCGGGGTGGACGGCGAGGACGGCGTGCACGAGCAGGTAGTACAGCCCGTGCACGGCGTCCACGTGGTGCAGCAGCAGCCAGATCTGCGGCACCGTACGCCGGCCGACCTGGAAGCTGACCGCCTCGTCGCGCCACATCCCGCCCCGGTCCAGTCCCCATGATCCGACCGCGAGCATCACCAGCGCGGGCACCCCCACGGGGGTCCGGCGGCGGATCCTGGCGCGGTGGCCGCGGGGCACGCGCGTCGCCCCGCCGGCCGGCGCGACGACTGCCGTCGCAGCCGCACTGCGCGACTGCGGTTTCACAGGAAGCCCGATGTTCACCACGGTCCGCCCGATCTTTCGCGATTGGTCAATGCTTTTCCGGTCATGACGGCGTATCAGCACGGATACGCCATCCGCGGCGCTTAGGCTCCCATGCGATGAACCGTCTCCGTGTCAACTCCCGTCCGGTGCTCGGGGTCACCGCCCTCTGGCTGGCGAGCCGCGCCCTGATGCTGTGGCTGCTCGCCCACGACAACGCCCCGCTGCTGGGCGGGGGCATCGTGTCCCGTGAGGTGTCGCTGCTGTACGTCGAGTGGTACGGCGTCCTCGCGCACGGCTCGTTCCCGACGCACGACACGCTGTGGCAGTACCCGCCGGGCGCCGGCGCGCTGCTGCTGGCGCCGCGCCTGCTGCCGTGGCTGACGTACTTCCATGCGTTCGTCGTGCTCACGCTGGCCATGGACGCGCTGGTCACGGCGGCGCTGACCCGCGCGGGCGGACGTCCCGGGCACAGCCTGCTCGGCGCGGCCCTGTGGACGGGCGGCCTGCCGCTGCTGCTGCACCTCCCGCTCGCCCGGTACGACGTCCAGGTCACCGCCCTCGCGGTGCTCTCCCTGCTGGCGATGAAGCGCTCCACGCGCGCGTGCGGGGTGCTCGGGGCACTGGGCGCGCTGGTGAAGGTGTGGCCGGGGCTGGTGCTGCTGGGCACGCCCCGGGGGCCGGCGTCACGCCGGGCGTGGGGGTGGGCGGCGGCCGCCGGAGGCGCCTCACTCATGGCGCTCGCCGTGTTGTTCGACCACCCCCTGTCCTTTCTCTCGGGGCAGGGCGGGCGGGGCGTGCAGATCGAGTCGCTCGGCGGTACGGTGCTGAACCTGGCCCGGCACGCCGGCTGGCCGGGCCGGGCGCGCTACCGGTACGGCGCCACCGAGCTGGTCGGCCCGCACGTGTACGCCGTCGCCACCCTCTCCCTGACGCTGACGGCGGCCTCCCTCACGCTGCTGGTGCTGTGGCGGTTGCAGGCGCAGCGCTGGAGCGAGGCCACGCCGTACGACGCGGCGCTGAGCGCGGTGCTGCTGTTCACGGTCACCAGCCGGGTGATCAGCCCCCAGTACATGGTCTGGCTGCTCGGTCTCGCCGCGGTGTGCCTGACCTCGCGGCACACCAGCCAGCGGCCGGTGGCGGCGCTGGTCCTCGCGGCGGCCGCGCTGAGCACCCTGGTGTTCCCGATGCACTACGCCGAGGTGGTCCAGGGCACCTGGGCAGGCTGTCTGCTGATGCTGGCCCGCAACGGGATCCTGGCGGCCGCGGCCGGGCTGTCGTTCATCCGGCTGTGGCGATCGACGGGTCCGGATGAAAAGACCGTGCAAACAACGGAACCCCGACCCGATTCCGACCGTCTTCCGGACCGGGCGCTAAGCCTCTCTTAACGGCGTATTACCGAACAAATCTACGCTCCCGGCCTGTGGACCCGATGCGATCAGACCCGACCGACACATCCGATACAGCTGGCACCGCCGAGTCGCCGCGCCCGGCGCAGGTCGGTGTCGTCGTCATCGGCTACAACGACAGTACCCATGTGGGTGAGGCCGTGCGCTCGGCGCTCGCCCAGGGGCCGGCGGTCGCCGAGGTCGTCGCCGTGGACGACTGCTCCACGGACGGCAGCGCCGAGCTGCTCGACCGGCTGGCCGCCGACGAGCCCCGGCTGCGTGTGGTGCGCCGGGACGTGAACAGTGGCGGCTGCGGCAGTCCGCGCAACGCCGGGATCGACGCGGTGACCACACCGTACGTGATGTTCCTGGACAGCGACGACGTGCTGCCGCCCGGTGCGGTGGACGCGCTGCTGACGGCGGCCACCGGGGCGCACGCCGAGGTCACGAGCGGGCTGTGCGTGCGCCGGGAACTGCCCTCGGGGCGCGAACAACCCTGGCAGGCGCCCCTCTACACGGCGCACACCGTGCTCGCGCGCCCCGCGCAGCGGCCGCGCCTGGTCCACGACACGCTGTGCGTCAACAAGCTGTACCGCACCGACTTCCTGCGCGAGCACGGCATCCGCTTCCCCGAGGGCCGCTTCCTCTACGAGGACATCGTCTTCACCGCGCGCGTGCTGGCCGCGGGCCCGCGCCTCGCGCTCGTACCGGACCGCGTGTACGTGTGGCATGTGCGCCGTGCCGCCGAGCAGCTGTCGCTCTCGCTGGACCGGGAGCACATCGACAACTGGAAGTCGCGCGTGGAGGCGTGCGCGCTGGCGTACGAGATCCTGCTGAGCGCCGGACAGAAGGAGCTGGCGCGGGCGGCGCGGGCCAAGTTCCTCGACCACGAGGTGCGTATGTACGCACGCGAGCTGGGGTTGCGCGACGCGCACTACCGGCGCGCGTGGTGGGAGCACACCCGGGAGTACCTCGCGCGCTACGACGCCGCCGACTGGGAGCTGAACCCGGGCGCTCCGGGCCGGCTGCTCGCCCGGGTCGTCCTGGAGTCGCCCGAGCCCCGCGACCTGCCCCGGCTGCGCGAGCTGGCCGCCCGCCCGGCGCGCCTGCTGCCGCCCTACGCCCGCACCCCCGACGGCGTCCCGATCTGGTCCACCGACCTCCCCCAGGTCACCCTCACCCCGCTCCTGACCCGCCCCACCAGCGTCCTCCCACTCGCGGTCGACGCGGAACTCCGACCACGCGCGCGTACCTCGCTGCTCCGTCTGCGCCTGCACGAGCTGTACGGCAGGCTGACCGAGGCGGGCCCACGCGAGGTGGACGTGGAGTGGCAGTCCCGCGACAACGACGACTGGACGCGGGGGCGCCTGACGGTTCCGCTCGTGCGTTCTGGGGCGGAGGACGGCGCGGACAGCTGGTGGTCGGCTGAGTTGCCCGTCGACCTGGCCGGGCTCGGTGCGGGCACCTGGGATCTGCGGCTGACCGTGCGCTTCGCCGACGGCGCACAGCGGGAAGTGACGGCGCACGCCCTGACGGGCGCCGGCCGACTGCGCCGACGCGCCGTCCCGAGTGCCCGGCACGGTGTGCTCCTGGTGCAGCCGTACGCCACGCACTCCGGCGCACTGGCCGTGCGTGTGGCGACCGGCGTGCGCGGGGTATGGCAGGTGGCGCGCGGCCGTCTCCGCCGCCTGCTTCACTGAGACCCCTGCGGGGCACCCGCTGATCCGGCGGGACTCCCACTGCTTCACTGAGAGAGACGCCCGCTGCTCCACCGAGCGGCTGAACGGGCCAACTGACGAGGAGACGGCCGCAATGACCTGGCTGATCACCGGCGGTGCCGGATACATCGGGGCACATGTCGTACGGGCGATGACCGAGGCGGGCGAGCGCACGGTCGTCTACGACGATCTGTCCACCGGCGTCGCCGAGCGCGTACCGGCGGAGGTTCCCCTGGTGCGGGGCTCGGTCCTGGACGCCGAGCGTGTGGCCCGCACGCTCGCCGAGCACGAGATCAGCGGGGTCGTGCATCTGGCGGCGAAGAAGCAGGTGGGCGAGTCGGTGGAGCGACCGCTGCACTACTACCGGGAGAACGTGGAGGGTCTGCGCACCCTCCTGGACGCGGTGACGAAGGCGGAGGTCCCGTCCTTCGTCTTCTCCTCCTCGGCCGCCGTCTACGGCATGCCGGACGTCGACCTGGTGACGGAGGAGACCCCCTGCCTGCCGCTGTCCCCCTACGGCGAGACGAAGCTGGCCGGCGAGTGGCTGGTCCGCGCGACGGGCAGGGCGACCGGCATGTCCACGGCATCGCTGCGCTACTTCAACGTGGCGGGTGCGGCCGGCCCCGAACTCGCCGACACCGGTGTCTTCAACCTCATCCCGATGGTCTTCGAGAAGCTGACCGAGGGCGCGTCGCCGCGCATCTTCGGCGACGACTACCCGACGTCGGACGGCACCTGTGTGCGCGACTACATCCACGTGGTCGACCTGGCCGAGGCCCACGTCACCGTCGCCCGCGCCCTGGCCTCCTCCCCCGGCACCGATCTGACCCTCAACATCGGTCGGGGCGAGGGTGTGTCGGTCCGCGAGATGATCGACCGCATCAACGCGGTCACCGGCTACGACCGCCCGCCGACCGTCACCGCGCGCCGCCCAGGCGACCCGGCCCGTGTCGTCGCCTCGGCCACCCGCATCGCCACGGAACTGGGCTGGCAGGCCAAGTACGACGTCCAGGACATGATCACCTCGGCCTGGGAGGGCTGGGTGCACCACCACCCGGAGGCGGCGCGGTCGTAGGCTCTGCGCCCGTTTCCCCCAGTCCCGGACACGGCGGTGAGATGGGCGGAGGCGGGGGCTGGGAGCCCGGCGAGACGACGGACGACACCCGGATGGCGGTCCTGGTCGCCGAGTCCTGCTGGACCACGGCGGCCTGGACCTGCCCGATGTCTTCCGGCGCTTTCAGCGGTGGAGCCCACCATGGACGCCGCCCGCCGCCTCTCCGTGCTCACGCACGGCGACCGCGCGGCGTGGGAGGGCACGGCGGCGCTGCACGACCTGCTCCGCGTGGCACTGGAGTGCCGGGACCCGCTCGACGCCGTACCGGAAACCCCGGGCGCGGTGTGGCCCTGCCTGGGCTCGGCCGTATGGGCGGTAGCCGGGCAGCCGTGCCGCAGCTCACAACGCCTTGAGCGCCCCCGCCGTAGCCCGGGCCAGCTTCTCCAGGTAGCCCTTGGGCAGTTTCGGGGAGCGGATCACCACCGCGCGCCAGTACAGCGGGCCCGAGATCAGGTCGAGCGCGAGGTCGGGATCGACGCCCGCGCGCACCTCCCCCCGCGCCTCCGCCGCCGCGACGATCTTGCTGGCCACGCCCTCCTGGCCGTCCCGCAGGGCCTTCTGGAAGGCGTCGGCGATGTCGGGGTTGCGGGCCGCCTCCGCCTGGAGGTCGGGGATGATCTGCGAGGCGACCGGGTGGCGCAGGGCCCGGGATGTCACCTCGTAGAGGAGGCGGAGGTCGCCCTCCAGGGAGCCCGTGTCGGGGACCGGCAGGCCGAGCACCGCCATCGCCGAGACGACGTCCAGGACCAGGTGCAGCTTGGACCGCCACCGCCGGTACACCGCCGTCTTGCCGACACCCGCGCGCCGCGCGATGCCCTCGATGGACATCCGCGCGTATCCGGCGGCCGCGAGTTCCTCGAAGACCGCCGCCCGGATGGCCTCGGTCACATCCTCCCGGAGTACGGCGGCCCCGGCAGGGGTCCGGCGGCGCGGACGCGTCGAGGGCTCGTCGGCGTTCGTCGTCATGACCCACAGCATAGGCCGTTACGACGAAACGGTTGCGTCCCGACGTCGATTGGTTCTACGCTCACGTTGCGACGATACGGTCCCGTTCCGACGTAAGAGAACGTGAAGAGAAACGTAAGGAAACGTCGGACCACGTGACCGTGCGCCCCGGCAGCCGGCCGGGCCGCGGCATCCCCTCCCCCGAGCGAAAGCAGCGGATGTGAGCCAGGTCCTCGACACACCGCCCCCCACCCAGGCCCCGGCCGACGACGACCTCGCGGCGCTGGCCGCCCGGCACGGCCTGTCGGTCAGTGGCGCCCGCCCCTCCCTGCCGGAGTACGTCCGCCAGCTGTGGGCCAGGCGCCACTTCATCACCGCCTTCGCCACCGCCAAGCTCACCGCCCAGTACAGCCAGGCAAAGCTCGGCCAGATCTGGCAGGTCATGAACCCGCTGCTGAACGCCGCGGTCTACTACTTCATCTTCGGCGTGCTCCTGGGCACCAGCCACGGGGTGCCGGACTACATCCCGTTCCTGGTCACCGGCGTGTTCATCTGGACGTTCACGCAGAGCTCGATCATGGCGGGCACCCGCGCGATCTCCGGCAACCTCGGCCTGGTCCGCGCCCTGCACTTCCCGCGGGCCGCGCTGCCGATCTCCTTCTGCCTCCAGCAGCTGCAGCAGCTGCTGTTCTCGATGACCGCGCTGGTCGTGATCATCCTGTCCTTCGGCCTCCCGGTCACCCCCCGCTGGCTGATCGCGATCCCCGCCCTGATCCTGCAGTCCCTGTTCAACGCGGGCGTGTCGATGCTCATGGCCCGGTGGGGCGCCAAGACCCCGGACATCGCGCAGCTGATGCCGTTCATCCTGCGCACCTGGATGTACGTGTCCGGCGTGATGTGGAGCATCAGCAAGCTCACCAAGAAGGACCACCTGCCGCACATCGTCACGATCATGCTGGAGACCAACCCGGCCGCCGTCTACATCGACCTCATGCGGTACGCGCTGATCCACAGCTTCCACGGCAAGCAGCTGCCCCCGCACGTCTGGGCGGCGGCCACGGGCTGGGCCTTGCTCGCCGGCATCGGCGGATTCATCTACTTCTGGAAGGCTGAGGAGACGTACGGCCGTGGCTGAGCAGACCCCCACCGAGAAGATCCCCACCGTCATCGCCGAGAACGTCGACATCGTCTACCGGGTCAACGGCACCGGCGCCGGCCGCGGCACCGCCACCGCCGCCCTCAACCGCATGCTGCGCCGCAAGCAGGCCGAGCAGGCGGCCGGCGTGCGCCGGGTGCACGCGGTGAAGAACGTGTCGTTCATCGCCTACAAGGGTGAGGCCGTCGGGCTCATCGGCACCAACGGCTCCGGCAAGTCGACACTGCTGAAGGCCGTCGCCGGACTGCTCCCGGTGGAGAACGGACACATCTACACCAACGGCCAGCCCTCGCTGCTCGGCGTCAACGCGGCCCTGATGAACGACCTGACGGGTGAACGCAACGTCTACCTCGGCGGTCTGGCCATGGGCATGTCCCGGGAGCAGGTCAGGGAGCGCTACGACGACATCGTCGAGTTCTCCGGGATCAACGAGAAGGGCGACTTCATCACCCTTCCGATGCGCACGTACTCCTCCGGCATGGCCGCCCGGCTGCGGTTCTCCATCGCCGCCGCGAAGGACCACGACGTCCTGCTGATCGACGAGGCGCTGGCCACCGGCGACCGCAAGTTCCAGATGCGCTCCGAGGAGCGGATCCGTGAACTGCGCGAGCGCGCGGGCACGGTCTTCCTGGTCAGCCACAACAACAAGTCGATCCGCGACACCTGCGAGCGGGTCCTGTGGCTGGAGCGCGGCGAGCTGCGCATGGACGGGCCGACCGAGGACGTCATGAAGGAGTACGAGGCCTTCACCGGCGACAAGAGCGACAAGACCGCGAAGAAGCCGGCACCCAAGAAGGCGGCCTGACCGACCCGAAGTAAGAACGTGGCATAAAAGTTACCGGGAGAGAAACCGCAGGCCACGGAATCTGGTCTTCCTTCTCGGGCCCTCTCTTACTCCGCGCGTGGTTATCCCTTTCATCCGCTTAGTGACAGTATGTTATGAAGGGTGCCTCAGCCGACCAGTCGAAGGAGTCCACTGCGATGCCCCAACTCAGCGTCATCGTCTACGGACCGAACGCACAGGGGCATCTGACAGAGTTGCTGGACTCCCTGGAAGCCCGCCCCCTCCCCGCCGCCGAGGTCATCGTCGCCGCGGTCGGCGACTGGGCGCGGGAGACGGCCGAGGGCCACGCCCCCGAGACGGTGGTCGTACCGCTGCCGGAAGGCACCGGTGACGCGGCGGCCCGGGCCGCCGGCGCCGCCCGCGCGACCGGCCGCTGGCTGCACTTCGTCCACGCCAAGGACAGCCTGCCGGCCGGCGCCTCCCGGCTGATCGCCGAGCGGACCGCCGAGCTGGACGCCGCCGAGGGCACCGGGACGGACGTACTCGTCTTCGACCACCTCACCACCACCTGGCAGACCGCCGGCACCCCCTCCCGCGACGGCCGGCTCCTCGCCGCCGTCGGCCGCGAGAGCCTGCCCCTGGACGAGGCCGCCGACCTGCTGCGCCTCACCCCGCTGCTCGGCAACCGCGCCCTGCGCGCCGAGTTCTGGCGGGCGCACGAGGAGCACCTCACCACCGACGACGAACCGCGGGCCGCCCACGCCGCCCTGCTGCACGCCGACCGCGTCGCCTGTCTGAACCAGGTGGCGTACGAGAACCGCGAGCTGCGCCCCGAGAGCCTGCCGCCGCTCGCCCCCGAGGACCGGTTCGAGCTGATCGGCCGCTACGAGTCGCTGCTCGCCCTCGCCAAGGACCGCCGCGCCGCCCGCGCGGTGCTCTACGACCTGATGATGCGCGACCTCGTGCGCACCTTCGCCGGCGAGAACCTGCCCGACGCGGTGGCCCGCGAGTTCTTCCGCCGCGCCTCCCTCGCCGCGGTCCGCTGGCGCCCCGAGAACCACGAACGCCCCGCGGGCGTGGAGGGCGTACGGCACGCCCTGCTGGAGGAGGGCGCGTACACCAAGTACCGCGCGTTCCAGGCCGCCAACCGCACCCGCCGCGCCGCCAAGAAGGCCGTACGGACCCGGAAGAAGCAGGTCGGTGCCAAGCTCCGCGACCAGCAGTACCACCGCGCCCTGAGCCGCCCGGTCGACCCCGACCTGGCCGTGTTCGCCGCCTACTGGGAGCGCGGAGTGGCCTGCAACCCGGCCGCGATCGCCGCGAAGCTCCGCGAACTCGCCCCGCACATCCACCCGGTGTGGGTGGTGTCGAAGAGCAACGAGGCCCTGCTGCCGCCCGGCACCGACCATGTGATCCCCGGCACCCGTCGCTACTGGGAGACCCTGGCCACCGCCAAGTACCTCGTCAACAACGTCAACTTCCCCAACGCGGTGGTCAAGCGCCCCGACGCGATCCACCTCCAGACCCACCACGGCACCCCGCTCAAGCGCATGGGCCTGGACCAGATGGAGCACCCGGCCGCCGCCAAGGGCCTGGACTTCGACGCCCTGCTGGCCCGCATCGACAAGTGGGACTACAGCGTCAGCGCCAACAGCCACTCCACCCGCATGTGGGAGCGCGCCTACCCGGCCCGCTACACCTCGCTGGACTACGGCTACCCGCGCAACGACGTCTTCTACTCGGCCACGGCCGCCGACGTCCGCGCCGCCCGCGCACGCCTCGGCATCCCGCGCGGCAGGACGGCCGTCCTCTACGCGCCCACGCACCGCGACTACGAGGCCGGCTTCACCCCGCGCCTGGACCTCGCGGCCCTCGCCGACCGCCTCGGCGAGGACACGGTCCTCCTGGTCCGCGCCCACTACTTCTACGGCGGCGCCGCCTCCCCGCTGACCGGCCTGCGCCGCTCCGGCCGGATCATCGACGTCTCCTCCTACGATCCCGTCGAGGAGCTGTGCCTGGCCGCCGACGCGCTGGTCACGGACTACTCGTCGATCATGTTCGACTACGCCAACCTCGACCGGCCGATCGTCGTCTACGCCGACGACTGGGAGACCTACCGGACCACCCGCGGCGTCTACTTCGACCTGATGGCGGAACACCCCGGGCAGGTCGCCCGCACCCAGGAGGAGCTGACGGACATCTTCGCCTCCGGCGCCTGGCGCGACGAGAGCGCGGCGAAGGCACGGGCCGCCTTCCGGCGCCGGTTCTGCGAGTACGACGACGGCCGCGCCGCCGAACGGGTCGTACGACGGGTGTTCCTGGGCGAACCGGAGGAGTCACTGCCACCGGTGATCCCGCTGGAGGAACGCACCCCCGCCCCGACCCCCGAGGAGGCCTCGGCATGACGACCCCCGACGTGACGGTGACGGTCATCGTCTACAACGACGCGGCCCGCCTGCCCCGGGCGGTCGCCTCGCTGCGCGCGCAGACGCACGCGAACATCGAGATCATCATCAGCGACGACCACTCGACCGACGACACGCCCGCGGTGGCACGCCGGCTGGAGTCGGAGGACTCCCGCATCCGCTACCTCCGCCTGCCGGAGAACAGCGGCGGGTGCAGCGCACCGCGCAACCGGGCCGTCGAGATCGCCCGGGCGCCGTATCTGATGTTCCTCGACAGCGACGACGAACTCCCGCCCCGTGCGGTCGAGTTGCTGCTCGCCGCGCACCGCGAGCGCGAGGTGGACTTCACCATGGGCGCGGTGCGCCGGGTGCGGGTGGACAACGGCCGCCGTACGACGTGGATGCCGCACCTGGTCGCCGAGCGCCGCACGGTGGAGGGCATCGAGGCCGACCCGCGGCTGCTGTTCGAGCACCTGTCGACGAGCAAGATGTACGCGCGTTCCTTCCTGGACCGGCACGAGCTGCGCTTCCCGGAGGGCATCCACTACGAGGACCAGCTGTTCTCGGCGCAGGCGTACTGCCTGGCGAAGGCGTTCACGATCATTCCGGACCCGGTGTACGTCTGGTACATCGACCCGTTCGCGGCGGCGGCGGCCGCCTCGATCTCGAACCAGCGGCACAAGGTCACGAACGTCCGCGACCGCGTCCACGTCCAGCGCCTGATCGACGACTTCCTGGTGGAGAGCGGGCATGCGGGGCTGCGCGAGGACAAGGACTACAAGTTCCTCAAGCACGACTTCCGGATGTACGCGGGCGACCTCCCCTACCGGGACGAGGAGTGGCTGAGCGCCTTCGCCGACATCATGAACCCGTACCTGGAGACACTGTCCCCGGGTGCGTACGCCCGCCTGCCCCGCCCCGAGCGAGTGGTGCTGGAGCTGCTGCGGGAAGGCCGCCTGGACGACGTACGGCTCGCGGCCCGTGGTCTCGGGCACGGGGTGGCGCCGCGGCAGGTCACGGCCGATGCGTCCGGTGTCCCGTACTGGGGCGACGGCGTGCCCTCGTCCGACCGCGCCCGCCGTGAACTGGACGTGTCCGACCTGGAGTTGGACACGCGACCGTTCCCGAGCGCGCAGTTCCGGCACGAGATCACGGAGCTGACTCCCGGCGCCGGCGCCTCGCTCACCCTGGCCATCCGCACGTACGACCCGGGTCTGCGCCTGCCGGTCGGCCCGCAGCGGGCCGGCCTGATCCTCTCCCCCGGCAATCGCCGGATGACGGTGCCCTTCCGCCTGGATCCGGTCCACCCCGGTGTCTTCGAGGGCACGGTGCACCTGGACCTGACCGAGGCCCCGCTCCCCTTGCAGGGCTTCGACGGGGTACGTCACCCCCTGGTCCGCCTCCAGCAGCAGGGCCTGTCCAACTCCGGCCTCCTGCTGGCGCCGCTGGCCTTCCCCACCCTCAAGGCCCGTATCGAGTACCGCTCCGGCGCGACCCCGCACGAGCTCACCATCGAACCGGAGGGCCGCAACCCCGGCCGCCTGCAGCTCCGCTGGCGCCCGGTGGGAGTCACGGCCCGTGTCATCCGCCCGGTCGTCCAGAGGGTGGCCCGCCCGAAGATCCGCAAGGCAGCGAAGCTGTTGTCCAGCGTGCTCAGGTAAAAGGGCCGGTTCCAAAGCGCCGTCGTACCAAGGGCGCGTGGGCGGCTGCGGGTCCGTCGTGGCTGATCGCGCGGTTCCCCGCGCCCTTTCGGGGCGCGGGGAACCGCAGCTCAGGGCACTACTCGGTACAGGACCTGTCCACCCGGACCCACGGTCACCTTCCGCAGTCCCGGCCCCGCCAGGCTCCCCGGCCCCACGACCCACTTCACGCCGTACTCCCGCAGAATCCCGGCCCGCTCGGAAGCAGACGTCCCCGCGGCGAAGTACCGAGCCACCGCCGCATCCCGCCGCGCAGCGTCCCGCAGGAACACATCCGGATACCCCGGCGCCACGGTGTACGGCCCATACGCGGGGATCTGCCGCGAAGGAGTCGTCCGGGCCATCACCACATCGCCGTACTTCACCCACGGCGTGATCCAGTGATACCCCACCCACGGCGTCCGGTACTTCGAGGCGACCGCGGACGGCAGAGCGGCACGCCCCGTCACATAGCCGAGCGTCCCCACCTGCGTCCACGCGCCGACAAGCAGGGCGGCACCGAACGCGCACGCCCAGCCCACCCTCGCCCACGCTCGGCTTCGCTCGCGCGGGGGTACCCCCATCGCCCGCCGCCCGGCCGACACGACCTCCAGCGCGGCCGCGAGCTGCGCCGGGATCAGCGCGGCGGGCAGGGCACGGCCCCAGGAGTAGTGGCCGGTCAGCCCGCCCGCGGCGAACACCAGCACGCCGAGGACGAAGAACAGCACCAGCGGGTCCCAGCGGTCGCGGCGGAAGCGAAGCACCAGCGCCGCCACCCCGAGCAGCACCAGGCCGAACCGTGCGGCCAGATGCCCGTACAGCGGCTTGTGGATGGCCTCCAGGTCCGCGCCGGCGGAGAAGAGGGAGAAGAAGTCGTAGTACGGCCACAGCCACAGCAGGACCAGGCCCAGGGCGAGCGCGGCGGACAGTCGCAGCAGCACCGGTCGGGGCGGTCGCGCCGCGATCACCACCGCCAGGGCGCCCAGCGAGGCCACCACGCCGGTGAACTGGTGGCACAGCAGAATCAGTGCCCACAGCACACCGAGCCACAGCCACCTTCCCCACGCGGCCTCCTCCCGCGTCGCCCGCGTGACCCAGGCCCAGAAGTGAAAGGTGAGGCCGAGCGCGAAGACGCTGGGGTACGACACCGTCAGCGCAAGGGAGTTCAGGCCCAGGAAACCGGACCAGTTGAACAGCAGCGGGCCCCAGAGGAAGAGCAGGCTGAGCAGCGCCAGGGCGGGTGCCATGCCATGGGAGCTGAGCGTGCGGACGTACCGCCAGACACCGGTGACCAGCAGGGACAGGCCGGCCAGCGCGGCCAGTCGCAGGACCACGAACACCGAAAGGCCGGTCAGCTTGGCGCCCAGGCCCAGGACCAGCATCCACGGCGAGTAGTAGGGGCTCGGCGTGTCCGCGTCGACCAGCGGGTTGCCGGGATGGAGCAGGTGGTGGCTCAGGCGCTGGACGGTGGCGGCGTGCATGCCGAGGTCGCCCGCCCAGGGCAGGCGGACGATGACCAGGAGCAGGAGGACCACGACGAGCGCGGCGGCGGCCTGCGGCAGCGCCCGGCCGGCCCGCGCGGCGCCCTGCGGGGACGGTGTGCGGCTCACCGGCTCGGTGTCAGACGGTGCGGTGTGCATCCTGCTGGAACACCCAGGTGCGGTAGACGAGGAAGCGGAAGGCGGAGGCGAGCACGATCGACAGTGCCTTCGCCACATTCGACTCGATCACGCTGTGCAGGCCGAGACCGTGGTAACCGGCCCAGAACAGGCCGATTTCCATGACGACACCGAGCCCGCTGAAGACGAAGAACAGGATGATCTGGCTGCGGGTGCGCGAGGACCGGTCGCGATAGGCGAAATAGCGGAAGCCCAGGTAATTGGTCGCCATCGCGACACAGCTGGCCAGCACCGTCGCGGTCATCGCCTGCCAACCGAGGCCGTGCAGCAGCAGGTTGAAGATCAGGAAATTGACGAGGACACCGCTGCCGCCGACGACCCCGAATTTCACGACCTCCAGCACGACACGCGTGACGGGCCGCCGGGCCGGAGCCGGAGCCGGCGCGGGTGCTGGTGCCGGGCGGGTCTCGGTGAGTTGAACAGTCACAGCGCAGACCCTATCCGAAAGGCACCGATTAGCAGGAAACGGTAAATTCGCTGATCGTTTTTGTATAAGGGTCGGCAAGAACGGGAACGCCCCGGGCCGATTTGTCGTCGGCCCGGGGCGTTCTCACCGTCGTACGGCTCTCAGTGCCCGACTGCTACGAATGCGTGCGCAGCAGCGTCCGCATCGTCCGCATCGCCACCGACAGGTTGGCGAGGTCGAAGGTCTCCGAACCACGGATCTCCTCCAGGGTGGTGCGCGCCCGGCTCAGGATGGGCGCGTTCTTCTGCTCCCAGGCCTTGTAGCGCTGCTCGGGCGTGGAGGTGCCGTTGCCGACCGCGAGGACGTCCGCGGTGAGCGCCGCGTGCGCCGCGTACAGGTCCTCGCGGATGGAGGCGCGGGCCATGGACTGCCAGCGGTCGGCGCGGGGCAGCTCGATGATGCGGTCCATCAGCTGGGTGATGTTCAGCCGGTCGGCGAGGTCGTAGTAGATCTCGGCGACGTCGAGCGGCTCCTTGCCCATGCGGTCGGCGACCGACACGATGTCGAGCGTCGGGAAGGCGGAGGAGAACCCGGCCACGCGCGTGGCGAGTTCGTCCGGGACGCCGGCCGCGGACAGCTCGTCGTACACGTGCTGGTACCACTCCAGGTCCGCGCCCCGCAGCAGCTTCGGCAGCTCCTGCCAGACCCGCTCGACCCGCTCGGCGAAGAACTCGACCGTCTCGGCGAGCTGCAGCGGCTGCGGCCGGTTGTTCAGCAGCCAGCGCGTGCCGCGCTCGACGAGCCGGCGCGAGTGCAGCCGGATCCGGGTCTGGACGGCCGCGTCGACCTTGTTGTCCAGGGCCTCCACCGCGTCCCACACCGGCGCCGAGCAGAAGATCGCGCGGGCCGCGGTCTGGGCCCGGACGATCTCCTCCAGGGAGGCGCCGGTCTCCTCGCGCAGACGGTGCAGATACGTCGTACCGCCCGTGTTGACCGTGTCGTTGACCAGCACGGTCGTGGTGATCTCCCGGCGCAGCGGGTGGTTGTCGACGGCCTCCGGGAACCGCTCGCGCAGTGCCGTCGGGAAGTAGGCGTGCAGCAGGCTGCGCAGGTACGGGTCGTCGGGCAGGGAGGTGGCCAGCAGCTCCTCGGCGACCGTGATCTTGGTGTACGCCAGCACGACCGCGGTCTCCGGGCTGGTCAGCCCCTGGCCCTGGCCGAGGCGCTCGCGGATCTGACGGTCGGTCGGCAGGAACTCCAGCGCGCGGTCCAGGTGGCCCTCGCGCACCAGGTGGCGCAGGAACCGCTGCTGGGCGTGGAGCATGTCCTTGGCCTGGAACAGGGCGTTGGCCAGGGCGGTGTTCTGCGCGTAGTTGTTGCGCAGGACGAGCGCGCCCACCTCGTCGGTCATCTCGGCGAGCAGCTTGTTGCGCTGCTTGACGGTCATGTCGCCGTCCGCGACCAGGCCGTTCAGCAGGATCTTGATGTTCACCTCGTGGTCGGAGGTGTCCACGCCGGCGCTGTTGTCGATCGCGTCGGTGTTGATCTTCCCGCCGTGCAGCGCGAACTCGATGCGGCCGAGCTGGGTCAGACCCAGGTTGCCGCCCTCGCCGACGACCTTGACCCGCAGGTCGGCGCCGTCGACGCGGATGGCGTCGTTGGCCTTGTCGCCGACGTCCCCGTTCGACTCCGTCGACGCCTTCACGTAGGTGCCGATGCCGCCGTTCCACAGCAGGTCCACCGGCGACCGCAGGATCGCCTTCATCAGGTCCGCGGGGGTCATCTTGGCGACCTTGCCCTCGATGCCGAGGGCCTCGCGGATGTGGCTGTTGACCGGGATCGACTTGGCGCTGCGCGGGAAGATCCCGCCGCCCGCCGACAGCAGCTCGGTGTTGTAGTCGGCCCAGCTGGAGCGGGGCAGCTCGAACAGGCGGCGGCGCTCGGCGTAGGAGGTGGCCGCGTCCGGGGTGGGGTCGATGAAGATGTGCCGGTGGTCGAAGGCGGCGACCAGGCGGATGTGCTCGCTCAGCAGCATGCCGTTGCCGAACACGTCACCGGACATGTCACCGATGCCGACGACCGTGAAGTCCTCGGACTGCGTGTCCACGCCCAGCTCACGGAAGTGCCGCTTCACGGACTCCCAGGCGCCGCGCGCGGTGATGCCCATGCCCTTGTGGTCGTAGCCGGCCGAGCCGCCGGAGGCGAAGGCGTCGCCGAGCCAGAAGTTGTACTTCTCGGCGACCCCGTTGGCGATGTCCGAGAAGGTCGCGGTGCCCTTGTCGGCCGCGACGACCAGGTAGGTGTCGTCGCCGTCGTGGCGGACGACGTCCTGCGGCGGCACGACCTCGCCGGCGACCATGTTGTCGGTGATGTCGAGCAGCGCCGAGATGAACGTCTTGTAGCTGGCGACGCCCTCGGCCAGCCAGGCGTCACGGTCCACGCTCGGGTCCGGCAGCTGCTTGGCGACGAAGCCGCCCTTGGCGCCGACCGGCACGATGACGGTGTTCTTCACCATCTGCGCCTTGACCAGGCCCAGGATCTCCGTGCGGAAGTCCTCACGGCGGTCGGACCAGCGCAGGCCACCGCGGGCGACCTTGCCGAAGCGCAGGTGCACACCCTCGACCCGCGGCGAGTACACCCAGATCTCGTACGCCGGGCGGGGCGCCGGCAGGTCCGGGATGGCCTGCGGGTCGAACTTCATGGAGACGTAGTCGTGCGGCTTGCCGCCGAGCGCCTCCTGGAAGAAGTTCGTGCGCAGGGTCGCCTTGATGACGGTCAGGAAGGACCTGAGGATCCGGTCCTCGTCCAGGCTCGCCACCTGGTCCAGGGCCGCGTCCAGCTCCTCCAGCAGGGCGTCCGTGATCTCGAGACCGGCCTTCTGCCGGTCCGGCGACATCCGCGCCTCGAACAGCGAGACGAGGAGCCGGGTGGTGTGGACGTTGTTGCGGAGGGTGTCCTCCATGTAGTCCTGCGAGAAGGTCGAACCGGCCTGCCGCAGGTACTTGGCGTAGGCGCGCAGCACCATCGCCTGCCGCCAGGTCAGCCCCGCGCTCAGCACCAGCGCGTTGAAGCCGTCGTTCTCCGCCTTGCCGGTCCAGGTGGCGGCGAAGGCCTCCTGGAAGCGCTCACGGGCGTCGTCGGCGAGGTGGTCGCCGCTGCCCGCCCTGGGCATGCGCAGACCGAAGTCGTAGATCCAGGCGGTGGTGCGGTCCGCACAGCGCAGCTCGTACGGCCGCTCGTCGGTGACCTCGACGCCGAGGCGGCTGAGCACCGGCAGCACCTTGGAAAGGGAGACGGTGCCGCCCTTCTGGTAGATCTTGAACCGGCGCTCCTCCGGTCCGGCGCCCACCGGCTCGTACAGGCTCAGGCTGAACGTCTTGTCCTCGCTGAGCTGCTCCAGGTGGACCAGGTCGGCGACCGCGGCGCGCGGCGTGTGGTCGGCCTTGTAGCCCTCGGGGAAGGCGTGGTTGTAGCGGCGCAGCACCTCGGCCGCGTGCTCCTCGCCGCACTCGGCGGTCAGCGCCTCGGCGAACGCGTCGGCCCAGGACCGGGCGGCCTCGACCAGACGGGCCTCGATGCGGTCCTTGTCGGCGTCCGACAGCTCGGGCAGCACGGTGCCCGGCGGGACGCGGACGACGAAGTGCAGCCGGGAGAGGATCGACTCGGTGTTCCAGGCGGTGAAGTCGACGCTGACGCCGCCGAGCTCCTCCTTCAGGATGTCGATGATCCGCAGCCGGACACCGGTGGTGTACCGGTCGCGCGGGAGGTAGACGAGGGCCGAGTAGTAGCGGCCGTACTCGTCCTGGCGCAGGTAGAGCCGCAGGCGCCGCCGCTCCTGCAGGTACAGGACGCTGGTCACGATGGACTGCAGCTCGGCGACGGGCGTCTGGAACAGCTCGTCGCGCGGGTAGGTCTCCAGGATCTGCAGCAGGTCGCGGCCGTCGTGGCTGTGGGGCGAGAACCCGGCGCGCTCCAGCACCTCGTCCACCTTGCGGCGGATGACGGGCACCCGGCGGACGGACTCGGTGTAGGCGGCGGAGGAGAACAGACCGAGGAAGCGCCGCTCCCCGACGACGTTCCCGTCCGCGTCGAACTTCTTGACGCCGATGTAGTCCAGGTACGACGGCCGGTGCACGGTGGCGCGGCTGTTGGCCTTGGTCAGCACGAGCAGCTTGTGCTCGCGGGCCTTGGCGCGGGCGTCGGCGGGCAGCCGCTCGAAGGAGGGGCTGACGGGGTGCTGCTCGTCCTCGGCGTGGTGCGGGTCCGAGCGCAGTATGCCGAGTCCGGTGCCGGGCACGGCGGCGAGCGTGTCGTCCTCGCGCAGCTGGTACTCGCGGTAGCCGAGGAAGGTGAAGTGGTCGTCGGCGAGCCAGCGCAGCAGCTCGCGGGCCTCCTCGACCTCGGGCCGGGGCAGATCGGCCGGGACGGGCTCGCTCTCCAGGCCGTCGGCGATCCGGGTCGCCGACTCCCGCATCTTCTCCCAGTCCTCGACGGCCTCGCGCACGTCGGACAGCACACGCAGCAGATCGGCGGTGATCTGCTTCAGGTCGGCGCGGTCGGTCTCCCGGTCGATCTCGACGTGGATCCAGGACTCGAAGTGCGCGTCGTGCGGCAGGTCGCCGCCCGGCGGGGTCGGCAGGACCTCGATGAGCTTGCCGGTGAGGTCGCGGCGGACCACGAACTGCGGGTGTACGACGACGTGGATGCCGCGCCCGCGCCGGGTCAGCTCATTGGTGACCGAGTCGACGAGGAAGGGCATGTCGTCGGTGACGACCTCCACGACCGAGTGGCTGCAGGTCCACCCGTTCTCCTCCACGGTCGGGGTGTGGACCCGCACGTTCGCCGTGCCCTGGGGGCGCATCTCGGCGAGACGGTAGTGCGAGACCGCGGCGCCGAAGACGTCGACCGGGTCGCGGTCGGTGAGGTCTTCCGGGGCGGTGTGCAGGTAGTAGCGCTGGAGGAACGCGAGCATGGACTCGCTGTCCGGGGTGCCCGGGGAGCCCTCGCCCTCGGTCCCGGTCGGTAGGTGCCCCCCGACCGGGCTGTTCTCAGCTACCCGGGCGGCCCTCTCGAGCAGCTCGGCCTTGGCTTCGTCCAGCTTGGTCTGCATTGTCCTCTGACTCCTGTCGCGCGCCGTTGCGTGACGTAGAAGGAAGTACGGTCTCTTTCCCTCCGGCTCGACGCCACGGCCCGGGGTGTCCGGTCCGCTTCGACGCTATGCCGCGAGGTGAGATGAGCGGGGGGTATTCGGCCATTCTCGACACGCCCGTGGGGTGTGACGCTGCTCTCGGCGCCGCCGTGTCCAGGGTTTTCCTCGGCGTCCCGGGGGCTGCTGCGGCCCCGTCCCGCCCGCGAAGACCAGCGACCGCCGCCCGGTCACGGAGGTGTTCCGTGCAACCCGGGCGCAGGGCAGGAGCAGGATCGCCCCCGCGAGATATCGCGCTGATCACGCCACAAGGCTATCGCTCCTTACCCGGGGCCCGTCATGAGCCGTATGTGTACAAAACCGAGGGGTGAAGTTTGACGTTCTGCACAGGGGTGGGTTGAGGCGCGGTGACGTATCCGGTGAGGTGCCCGGTCGCGCCGGACGGGGCCTGACCGCACTCTGAGAGCAGAGCACCCTGCCACGAGGTGCGCTCCCGGCGCTTGGACGTGGGCCGGAACCGCGACGGCCCTCTTGGCAAGCACGCCCGGTGTTGGCACGTTGCCAGGGACAGTGAGTCCCGCACAGGAGCACACACGTAGTACGGAAGCACCGGAGCACCCGGAGGAGCCGACATGCCCGCGAAGATCCTGATCGTCACCGGCGACGCGGCAGAGTCCCTGGAAGTCCTCTACCCGTACCAGCGCCTGCGCGAGGAAGGCTACGAGGTCCATATCGCGGCCCCCTCCCGCAAGACCCTCCGCTTCGTCGTCCACGACTTCGAACCCGGCTACGACACCTACACCGAGAAGCCCGGCTACACCTGGCCCGCAGACCTGGCCTTCGCCGACGTGGACCCCGGCGAGTACGCGGCCCTCGTCATCCCCGGCGGCCGGGCCCCCGAGTATCTGCGCAACGACCCCGAGCTCCGCAAGATCCTCAAGGCGTTCTTCGACTCCGACCGGCCGGTCGCCCAGATCTGCCACGGCCCGCTGCTCACCGCGGCGATCGACAGCCTGCGCGGCCGCCGGGTCACGGCGTATCCCGCGCTGGAGCCCGACATGCAGGCGGCCGGGGCGAGCTTCCAGGACACCGCGGCCGTGGTCGACGGCACCCTGGTCTCCTCCCGAGCCTGGCCCGACCACCCGACCTGGATGCGCGAGTTCCTCAAGATCCTGCGCTCCAAGGCGCCGGTGAGCTGAGGGGCGGGCGTAGCTGCGATAGCTGCGGGCAGTCGTGCCTCCCCCAGGGCCGTGAAGGCCTGGGGGACCCCCAGGCGGCACGACTGGGCGCCGGCGCCGGCAGGCGAACCCACCCCGCCACAGCCCAGGCACCGGCACCGCACCCGCGGCTACGCCGCTATTCGCTGCGCTTCCTCCACCGCCTCGGCCAACGTGTCCACCACCGGCACCCCCACTTCCTCAAGACTGGCCCGGCTGTGCGACCCCCCGGTGTACAGCACGGCCCGCGCCCCCACCCCCCGCGCGGCGACCGCGTCATCCGCCGCGTCCCCGATCACCACGGTCCGCGCCGGCTCCACGACCCCGCTCAGCGCCTCCAGATGCCGGGCCATGTGCGCGGCCTTGCTCCCCCCGGACGGACCCGTACGCCCGTCGACCCGCAGAAAGTGCGCCTCGATCCCGAACCCGCGCACGAGCGGCACCAGTTCCTCATGCACATACATGCTCAGCAGCGACTGGCTGTGCCCCGCCGACCGCCACCCCACGAGCAACGCCTCCGCCCCCTCGGTCAGACCACACCGCACCCGGTGCTCGGCGTAGTACCGGTGGAAGACCCCGTCCATCAGCTCCCACTCGGCATCGGTCGGCAGCCGCCCGATCAAGCGCTCGTAGAACTTCGGCACCGGCACGCAGTACAGCGACCGGTACTGCTCCAGCGTGATCGGCTCGAGCCCCAGCTCGGCGAAGGCCGCGTTCGTCGCCCCGATGATCGCGTCATTGTCGTGGAACAACGTGCCGTTCCAGTCCCAGACGATGTGCGCGCTGCCCTTCATCCCCATGCCAGAAACCGTACCCGCCCCCACTGACAATGCGGCCGGCCGGTGAATCCGCCAGGTCAGATCGGGTCAGGCGAGTCCGACGAGGTGGGGGATCTCCTGCGAGGCGTACCAGAGCAGCTCGTGATCGTCCGCGCCGTCCACGACGAACTGCGCGTCGTCGTCCCCACCGTCGGCCGCCTCCAGCGCCTCCGCCGCCGCGGCCACGTCCTGCTCCGCGCCCTCGGAGTCGACATGCACCGCGGCCGCCTTGGCGAGCGGCACGGTCGCCGTCACGGTCACCTCGCCGAGGGCGGACGGGTCCAGCCCACGGTCCGGGTCGACGCTCGCGGCGCCGTCGGCCACGTCCACCGCGACCACGACCCGGCGCCGTACCGCCCCCGGGTCCGCCGCCAGCAGCCGCAGGGAGGCCAGCGCGGCCCGGCTGAGCGCCGCGTACTCCAGCTCCTCGATGTCCTCGGAGAGATACCACTCGCGCAGCGCGGGCGTGACGGCATACGCCAGGAACGGGCCGGTCCCCAGCTCGCCCGTCTTGTGCGCCTCGGCGAGACCGGGGAGGGTCAGGGGGACGTAGACGCGCATGCTGGCCGCTCTTTCCTGCTCAAAGGCTCCGCTGAGCCCCGGGAAGGCCGACTGCCGCGTCTCCCGAGGGCCTTCAGGATACGTGCGCCGGTCCCCTTTCGGGTCTGTACCCAGGCCCCGGGAGCCGTCCATTCCCGGCCTCGAATTCACCCGGTACACCCGCCACACCTCGGGGTGCGACGCGCCCCGCATCCCTCGGATAGGTGAACCGTCCCGCGCCTTCGGAGCCCTCCCCGCCCTCCTTGCCACCTCGCTCGCGGCCCCCGTACAAGATCCCCACCAGCGAGTTACCGCCCGGTATCACCGGGCCCGCCGAACGGGGATCCCATGAACAAGGTCATGAGCCGCACCGCGCACCGGACGACGAACCGCACGCCCCACCCGTGCCACCGTCCGCCGACCCGCCACGACACCCGCCGCCCGGGCGGCGCCCCACCCCGCAAGCCGTCCATCAAGGGCAGGCACGCCATGCCACCGGCCGCGCCCCGAAACGCCGACACGGCCCGCACAACGCCGGAGACCGGCTTGCCCCCGGTACGCCCCACCGACCTCTTCGCCGACCGTCTGGTGGCCGTCCTGAGCGGTCAGCGGCCCGTTCACTGGATGCTCCGCCACACCGCCGGCCGCGCCTACGACGACCTGACCCGCCTCGCCGAACGCCGCCCCCTGCGCACACGCGGAGCCCGCCCGGTCGTCCACGACATCGGCTACTACGTGCCCAGCGAGGGCGCCTTGGAGGTCTTCGCCCGCATCGCCGCCGGCAACCAACTCCGCGCCCTGGCCTTCCGCCTGGAACGCGGCCAGGACCTCCGCTGGCGCTGCACAGCAGTGGAGACCGGCCCCCGCCCCTAGCAAGACAAGGGCCGGGCCCCCAGAGGAACCCGGCCCTGCGCAAACGGCTGAAGCGCCGCAGGCGACCGCTACTTCTTACGGCGCCGCCCGCCCTTGGCCTGCCGCCGCCGCTCCGCCCGCGTCAGCCCGTCCGCCTCGGAGCGCACCGGCTCGTCGTCCTCCAGGTCGCGCTCCACGATGCCGCCCTCGCCGTCGACGGTCGGCGCCGAGAAGTGCAGATCCCTCCGCTGCGGAACGTCCAGCCCCTTCGCGCGGATCTCCGGACGCGCCCCGGCCTGTGCCGGAACCGTCTCCGGAACACCCTCGCCGACCGGCTCCGCGGCCTCGACCGGGACCTCCTCGACCTGCTGCTCGACCTGGACCTCCAGGTTGAACAGATAGCCGACGGACTCCTCCTTGATGCCGTCCATCATCGCGGTGAACATGTCGAAGCCCTCACGCTGGTACTCGACCAGCGGGTCCTTCTGCGCCATCGCGCGCAGGCCGATGCCCTCCTGGAGGTAGTCCATCTCGTAGAGGTGCTCGCGCCACTTGCGGTCGAGGACCGACAGCACGACTCGGCGCTCCAGCTCACGCATGATCTCGGAGCCGAGCTGCGCCTCCCGGGCCTCGTACTGCTCATGGATGTCGTCCTTGATGGACTCGGAGATGAACTCCGCGGTCAGACCGGCCCGGTCGCCGGCCGCCTCCTCCAGCTCCTCGATGGTGACCTTCACCGGGTACAGCTGCCGGAAGGCGCCCCACAGCCGGTCCAGGTCCCAGTCCTCGGGGAAGCCCTCGGAGGTCTCCGCGTGGACGTACGCGTCGATGGTGTCGTCCATGAAGTGCTGGATCTGCTCGTGCAGGTCCTCGCCCTCCAGCACGCGGCGCCGCTCGCCGTAGATGACCTCGCGCTGCCGGTTGAGGACCTCGTCGTACTTCAGAACGTTCTTACGGGTCTCGAAGTTCTGCTGCTCGACCTGCGACTGCGCGGACGCGATCGCGCGCGTGACCATCTTGTTCTCGATCGGCACGTCGTCCGGCACGTTGGCCATGGACATCACGCGCTCGACCATCTGCGCCTTGAACAGACGCATCAGGTCGTCGCCGAGGGAGAGGTAGAAGCGGGACTCGCCGGGGTCGCCCTGACGGCCGGAACGACCGCGCAGCTGGTTGTCGATACGACGCGACTCGTGCCGCTCGGTGCCGAGGACGTAGAGACCGCCGAGCGCCTCGACCTCCTCCTTCTCGGCCTTGACCGCGGCCTCGGCGCGCTCCAGCGCCGCCGGCAGGGCCGCGGCCCACTCCTCGATGTGCTCCTCGGGGTCGAGGCCGCGCTGGCGCAGCTCCGCCTCGGCGAGGTCCTCGGGGTTGCCGCCGAGCTTGATGTCCGTACCACGGCCGGCCATGTTGGTGGCCACGGTCACCGCGCCCTTGCGGCCGGCCTGCGCGACGATCTGCGCCTCGCGCTCGTGGTGCTTGGCGTTCAGCACCTCGTGCTGGATGCCGCGCTTGCTGAGCTGCTGCGAGAGGTACTCCGACTTCTCGACGGAGGTCGTGCCGACGAGGATCGGCTGGCCCTTCTCGTGCTTCTCGGCGATGTCGTCGACGACCGCCTCGAACTTGGCGACCTCGGTGCGGTAGATCAGGTCCGACTGGTCCTTGCGGATCATCGGCTTGTTGGTCGGGATCGGGACCACGCCGAGCTTGTAGATCTGGTGGAACTCGGCGGCCTCGGTCATCGCCGTACCGGTCATGCCGGACAGCTTCGAGTAGAGGCGGAAGAAGTTCTGCAGGGTGATCGTGGCGAGCGTCTGGTTCTCGTCCTTGATGTCCACCCCTTCCTTCGCCTCGATCGCCTGGTGCATGCCCTCGTTGTAGCGGCGGCCGGCGAGGATACGGCCGGTGTGCTCGTCGACGATCATGACCTCGCCGTCGATGACGACGTAGTCCTTGTCGCGCTTGAAGAGCTCCTTGGCCTTGATGGCGTTGTTCAGGTAGCCCACGAGCGGGGTGTTCACCGACTCGTAGAGGTTGTCGATGCCCAGCCAGTCCTCGACCTTGGTGACACCGGACTCGTGGATGGCGACCGTGCGCTTCTTCTCGTCGACGTCGTAGTCGCCGGTCTCCTCCATGCCCTTCAGCGGGTTGCCCGCCTCGCCCCTCTTCAGGCGCGTGACCAGCTTGGCGAAGTCGCCGTACCACTTGGTGGCCTGGTCGGCCGGGCCCGAGATGATCAGCGGCGTACGGGCCTCGTCGACGAGGATGGAGTCGACCTCGTCGACGATGGCGAAGTTGTGTCCGCGCTGGACGAGCTCGTCCTTGGACCACGCCATGTTGTCGCGCAGGTAGTCGAAGCCGAACTCGTTGTTCGTGCCGTAGGTGATGTCGCAGTTGTACTGCTCGCGGCGCTGGGCCGGGGTCATGCTGGCGAGGATGCAGCCGACGCTCAGGCCCAGGAACTTGTGGACGCGACCCATCATCTCGGAGTCGCGCTCGGCCAGGTAGTCGTTGACCGTGACGATGTGGACGCCCTCGCCGGACAGGGCGTTCAGATAAGCGGGCAGGGTGCCGACGAGGGTCTTGCCCTCACCGGTCTTCATCTCGGCCACATAGCCGAGGTGGAGGGCGGCGCCACCCATCAGCTGCACGTCGTAGTGCCGCTGGCCGAGGACGCGCTTGGCGGCCTCACGGACGGTGGCGAAGGCCTCGGGGAGCAGGTCGTCCAGGCTCTCACCATCGGCGTACCGCTGCTTGTACTCATCGGTGAGGGCCCGCAGCTCGGCGTCGGAGAGGTTCACGAAGTCCTCTTCGATGGAGTTGACCTGGTCCGCGATGCGGTGCAGCTTGCGCAGGATCTTGCCTTCGCCTGCACGCATGATCTTCGAGAGGACGGACACGGGGGTTTGTCTCCTTGCCGGTCGGGCCTGGGACGGTCGGTTTCCATTTGACGTACTGAGCAACGGCCATCGTATGCGAGACCCCGGCTGGGCCGGGAGGCCTGGCGGTCCGACGGCTGCTTCGTGGCTGCTTCATCCCGGACAACGGACGGGGCACACGGATAGTGCCGCATCCGCGCGAGGAATTGCGCGAACTGTGATCACGCGCTCACATATAGCGAAAACCGATGGCCCGGCCGCGTACTGCCGAGCACAATCAGCCGATGGAACCCGTCACACTCACCACGGACCGCCTGATCCTGCGCACGGTCGGCCCGCACGACACCCAGGCGGTCCACGACGCCGCGCAGGACCCCGAGATCCAGCGCTGGACCACGCTGCCCTCGCCGTATCTGCCCGAGCACGCGAGCGGCTTCACCGAGCAGCTGGTCCCCGACGGCTGGGCGGAGGGTTCGATGTTCACCTTCGGTGTGTTCCTCACCGGCGGGGAACTCGCCGGCATGCTCGGTCTCACCATGCGTTCGCTCGGCGTGGCGGAGATCGGCTTCTGGGCGGCCAAGGAGCAGCGCGGCCACGGCTACGTCACCGAGGCCACACTCACCGCCTGCCGGTGGATCTTCACCGAGATCGGCGTCGACCGGGTCGAATGGCGCGCCGAGGTGGGCAACCGCGCCTCCCGCGCGGTGGCGGAACGCGCGGGGTTCACCATCGAGGGCACCCTGCGCTCCGCGCTCAACAACAAGGGCGTGCGTCGGGACTGCTGGGTCGGCTCCCTGCTCCCCTCGGACCTGGGCCTGCCGTCCACGGCGCCGTACCTGCCCGCCCGCGGCTAGCGAAGCCGCAGCTCACTGCGGACTGTCAGTGGCGCCCTCTATCGTCCGGGGCATGACGACCCTTCCGCGCCCGACCACCACCTTCACTGCGGACGACGCCCGCCGTATCGCCCTGCGGGCCCAGGGCTTCCTCGGTGCGCCCGACCGGCGGGCCGGAGTCCGCGGCGTGCTGCGCCACCTCGGCGCGGTCCAGCTCGACACGATCTCGGTCCTCGCCCGCTCCCACGAATTGGTGCCGTACGCCCGGCTCGGCGCGGTCGGCCGCAAGACGGTCGAGGCCGCCTACTGGACGGGCGCCCACGCCTTCGAGTACTGGTCGCACGCGGCGTGCATCCTGCCCGTCGAGGAGTGGCCGCACTTCGCCTTCCGCCGCCGCGCTTATCGCAACCGCCCGCACTGGAACCACGAGCTGCCCGAGGGTGTCTACGACCAGGTCATCAAGCAGCTGCGCGCGGAAGGCCCGCTGACCTCCACGGAGCTGGGCGGCGCGAAGAAGACGAGCGACTGGTGGGACTGGTCGGGCACCAAGGTCGCGGTGGAGCGCGCGCTGATGTACGGCGAGGTGGTGTGCGTCGAGCGGCGCGGCTGGAAGCGGGTGTACGACCTCGCCGAGCGCGCGGTCCCGGACGCGCTGCTGCACGACGAGCTGGACGACTCCGAATGCCTGCGCCGCCTGGTCCGGCTGGCCGGCGAGTCCCTCGGCGTCGGCACGCGCGCGGACATCGCCGACTACCACCGCCTCAAGGGCGAGCAGGTCGACGCGGTGATCGCCGACTCGGGTCTGGTGCCGGTCGAGGTCGAGGGCTGGGGAAAGCCGGCCTGGGCCGATCCGGCGGCCCTGGCGACTCCGCCGCGCGGCCGGCACCGCACCACCCTGCTGTCGCCGTTCGACTCGCTGATCTGGGAGCGGGCGCGCACGGAGCGGATCTTCGGCTTCACCCACCGCCTGGAGGCGTACGTACCCAAGCCGAAGCGGGTCCACGGCTACTTCTCGATGCCGGTGCTCGCGGGCGGCCGACTGGTCGGGCGGGTTGACCCGGCGCGTGAGGGCCGCACGCTGGTGGCCAGGCAGGTCACCCTGGACGGCCCGAAGGCGGTCCCTGCGGTCGCCGAGGCCCTGATCGAGGCGGCGACCTGGGTGAACTGCACGGACGTCCGGGTGGAGCGGGTGGATGCGCCCGGCCTGAGCGAGCCCCTGACGAGGGAACTCGCCGGCCTGCTCGGGTAGGCGCTAACGGATCTCGAGGATCTTCTCCCGCATCGCATAGACCACGGCTTCCATCCTGGAGTGCAGCTGGAGCTTCTCCAGGATGTTGCGGACGTGGTTCTTCACGGTGTTCTCGGAGATGAACAGCTCCTTGGCGATGTCCCGGTTGTTCATCCCGGTGGCGACGAGCTTGAGCACCTCCAGCTCCCGGTCGGTCAGCCGCGGCGCGGGCACCAGCCGGCGCTCGTCGGTGCGCTGGATCATCGACTTGAACTCGGTGAGGAGCTTGGACGCCATGGACGGGCTGATCTGCGACTGGCCGTCGGCCACCGCGCGAATGGCGGTCGCCACCTCGTCCGTGGAGATCTCCTTGAGAAGGTATCCGGTCGCGCCCGCCTTGATCGCGTCGTAGAGGTCGGCCTCCTCGTCGCTGATCGTCAGCATGATGATCTTGGCGCTGGGGGCGACCTCCTTGATGGAGGTGCAGGCCTCGATCCCGCCGCGCTTGGGCATCCGGACGTCCATCAGCACGATGTCGGGCAGCAGATCGGCGGCCTTGTCCACGGCCTCGGCCCCGTCACCGGCCTCACCGACGACCTGGATGTCCTCCTCGGCCGCGAGCACGATCTCCAGGCCGCGCCGGAAGAGGGCATGGTCGTCCACGACCAGGACCCTGATCGGCTCCGCGCGTACGGAGCCCGGGTCCGTGCCCATGCCGATGACACCGTCGTCGCCATCCTCGTCCCGCATCGGTCCGAAGGTGTCCGCCATCGTTCCTCCCCCTGAAGGCTGTGGCCTGTGGTCCTGTGCCATCGCCAACCCAAGGCAGCGGCCCACCGGTTGGGCCGGTCCGGCCATGATTTCATGCCCGGGCGGCACCGGGGTGACGGGCGAGGCGTGAAGTGGTCGCACACAGGTGCCCCTGGGGGCGCACACGCGCTTCCAGGGGCACCGGCTCGACGTGGGCCGGACGGGTCAGCCGCCCAGCGTGCCACCTGCCGCGGGGTGCTGCGCGTCAGCGACCATCGGGTCCGTGCTGAGGTGGATCACGCCGTAGTCGTAGGCGTGTCGCCGGTAGACGACGCTGGGTTCCTTCGTCTCCGCGTCGACGAACAAGTAGAAGTCGTGGCCGACCAGTTCCATCTCATAAAGGGCCTGGTCGAGGCTCATCGGGGCGGCGACGTGGGTCTTCTCGCGGACGACGAGGGGGCCTTCTCCCTTGACCTCCAGCGAGCCGATCTTCTTCGTCGGCACTCCGTCCGTCTCTTCCTCCTGGGCGGGGAGGCCGTTGCCGTTCAGCGTCGCCGCGCCCGGCACGTGGTCGGGAACCTCGGCCGCCGAGATCCGGCGTGCGCCTCGGCGGGAGAAACGCTTGTCGTGCTGCTTGCGCAGCCGGGCGTCCAGCTTCTCCGCCGCCAGGTCGAGTGCCGCGTACGGGTCGCTGGCCGCTGCCTCCGCCCGGATCACCGGACCGCGGGAGCGGAGCGTGATCTCCACTCGGTCACTGCGGTCGGCCTGTCGGGGGTTGGGCTCCTTGGACACCTCGACGTCGAGGCTGATCACCTTGGCATCGAGCCTCTGGATCTTCTCCAGCTTCAGCTTCTCGGCCACGTGCTTGCGGAACCGCTCGGGCACCTCGGTCTTGCGGCCTTTGACGACGATGTCCACGCAGAACTCCGTTCCCGGATCGCTCCGCTCCATCGGCGGAGCATCTCCCTTTTGCACCAGGTCCGGTGAGCACCGGACCTCGGACTCGGTGACTTCCACCTCCTCCTCCCCCAAGGGCGAGATCTCCACCCCACCGCCACGGGTGATTGCCGAAAACCCGCGGCACGGCATTCCGATATGAGAGGTGTGGCCTGCGCCTTTCCTCCCAACCGAACATATCTCGCCCGGACGGATGTCGTCACCCTCTACTCCGGCGTACCTCCGTTCAGGTGAATTACCCCTCTCACTACCTGCAACGATGCAGGTCGGCGGTCAGTTCCTGTTCATTTCGAAAGAATCCAGCGGAGCAGCGATCACGGCCGCATGGAGGGCATGCCGGAGGGTGTTCACGGACGCCTTTTCCGGTGCACCATGCACCCACTTCCCGCTCTCCCACCGCGCTCCGATCCGTCGTTCATCCCTTCCTTCCCGAGTTACGGCTCCGTACACGACTCTTCTCACTCCAGTTCCCTCCTCTGCCACCTCCCGGACAGCCCGCGCCGCCTCCGCGAGGCTGGCTCCCGTCGTGATCAGGTCGTCGACGAGCACGACGCGACCCACGCCAAGCAGCCGGCCAGCGCCCGCCGTCACCTCCAGCGCGCCCGTGAGGTTCGCCAGGCGCCGCCGAGCGTCCAGCCCGGCCTGGTCCGCCACCGGCCGCCGCTGCCGCAGCACGGCCGCCACCCTGGCCGGCGTACCGGTGCGCCGCAGCTCCCCGGCCGCCGCGAGCGCCATCCGCCGCACCGGATCGTGCCCACGCGCCCGCACGGCCCACCGGGCGGAGGGCACGGGCACGAGCAGCACGGGCCCGAAACCCGCGTCGAGCCCCGCCCGCACGGCTCGCGCCAGGGCCGCGCCCAGGGCCCCCGCGAGGGCCAGCGCGCCCCGCTCCTTGTGCGCGAGAAGCAGCGTGCGCACCTCCTCCGCGTACGGGGCCACCGCATGCACCACCGGCAGCCCGGCCGGCTCCGGCACCGGCCGCACCCGCCTCGGCGCCCGGCCGCACAGCGCGGCCCGGCACCGTGGGCAGAGCACCGTACGAGGTGCTCCGCAGCCCGCGCAGTCGGTCGGCAGCACCAGGTCGGTGAGGTCCTGCCACCACCCCCGCATGTCCACCACTGTGCCAACACGGAAGCGGCCCGGCCACCCCTGTGGAAAACGCCCTGTGGACAACCCGGGGAAGCGCACACCGCCCCTCACCCACACGGGGGAAGGGGCGGTGCGTGACGCCAGGCTCAGCCCGGATAGACCGGCGCCGTGCCGTCCTTGTCCACCTTCTGCCACTGCGACCCGGACGGCAGCCGTACGATCCCGTCCTCCGAGCAGGCCACCAGCGGCACCCGCTCGTCCTCGGACGCGGCGATCGACTTCACGCCGGTGAGCGCACCCGGCGCCGGCCCGTCGAGCGTGGAGCCGTCGACCTGGACGTACCGCATCTGCAGCACGCCGCCCTGCTCCCGGCCGGCCACGAGCAGCCTGCTGTCCCCGGCCCACGACAGGGCGCTGACCTGCTCCAGGTCTGGCGCAGCGGAGCGCAGTTCGACCACCGACGTGCCCTGCCCGGTGCCGTCGTCACGCTGGACCCGGCCGATGAGCAGGGACTGCTTGCCGGCCTTCTCCACCACGAGAGCGATCCGCACCCCGTCGGCGGCGACCCGCGCGTCCTTGATCCGGCCGGACAGGTCGGAAACCGCGACCTCCTCGGGCTTGGCGGCGCCCTGTTCCAGGACGTACAGCCGCGGACGGCGCGGATCCCGATCGGCCACCCACAGGTCGCCGCGGGCGTCCCAGCTCGGTGTCGTCAGCCGGTCGTCCAGGGTCGCGCCCTGGCTGGTCACCAGCGCGTTCCCGAGCGAACCACCCGACACCAGCGACGCCACGTACAACGACCGGCCCTGGTCGCCGACACCGGCCCCGCTGTGCTCGTCCCGCGACACCGCCACCGACTCGAACGTCTTGCCGCCCTCGCCCAGCGGACCCGGCACCGGTACGGCGCTGGTGGTGGTGCTCCCGGTCGGCATCCGCACCAGTCGGTGCTTGCCGTCGAGGTAGTACAGGTTGTCGGGGCTCTTGGCCGACCCGTGCCAGGCGGTGGCCTCGGCGCGCTCCTCGCTCAGGTCGCACAGCCGGTGGCCGCCTACGCCCTGCAGCTCGACGGACTCCAGCGTCGGCGCCAGGTTCCGCAACGTGAACAGCACCTGCGTCGCCATCTCGGTGCACTTGGTCGCCGCGACCTGGGACTCCTTGAGGTTCAGCGGCACGGTCAGCTTGTTCTGGTCGTCCGGAGCCAGCCCCGACACGTCCTTCTGCAGGGCCGTACCGGTCGGGAAGCTGGACCTGACGACCGGCCGGAGCCAGCGGGTGGGGCCGCTCAGCAGCGAGCGGACCATCTGCGTCATCGGATCCACCTTGCTGCGCACGAACACCGGATCGGCGACCGCCACCGGCTCCCCCGCGGACCCGACCGTCGTGCCGGAGGCAAAGTAGTACTTGTCGACGGGCGTGTAATTGCGCTGGAAGTCCGACTTGCCCATGACGACGCCGTCGGGCAGCGCGTCGATGCGCCACTGCCCGCTCTTGGCGTCCCGCGTCAGGTGCACCTTCTTGTGGTAGGAGCCGCCGGCCGGCTCGTACGCCTGCTGCGCGTCCACGGTCGCGACCATGCTGCCCGCGAGGACACAGGTGACGCTGCCCGTCCGCTCCGGTCCCGCGCCCGGCCGGCAGTCGGGCTCGATGCTCGGCCCGTTGGCGAGGACCGTGGTCGACCGCTCCGGCCGCCAGGTGTGCGCCGCGTCGGACGTCAGATACTTGCGGGCCGTGTCGTACGCCGGGTCGTCGCTGGTCAGCGCCTCCAGGAAGCCCTGCATGATCTCGGCGGGCCCGGCACCCTCGGCCGGCGGCATGGCGAACACCCGGACCCCGGTGTCCTGCCGCGGCGTGGACTCCACGTTCCGCAAGTCCCCGCTGTCCGGCATCGAGGCGCATCCGGCCAGCAGTACGGTCCCCAGGGCGGCGTAGGCCACCGCGCGTCCCGGCCGGGGCCGGACGCCCCCCTTGCGGTCAGCGCCCACGAAATGCCTCCCCTGGCTCGGTCGAGTCCTCCTTGCCGACCGCATCCGGCCGGGCCGCGCCCGCATCGGGGGCCGGGCGCGTGGTGGGCCCGTCGTCCGCACGCCGTGCGCCACCGGTCGGGCGGGGCACCACACGCGCGCCGTTGCCGGGCAGCGCGGCCGGATCGGCGGTGGGCGCGGCAGGGGCGAACCGCGGCGCGATCGGGGCGCGCGACGGCAGCCCGGGCGCCTGGGCGCCGCTGTGCTGCACGGGAAGGGTCGCCCGCTTCTCCTCGCCTCCGCCGGGCAGACCGGCCTCGTCGAGGCCGCGGTTGCGGCGCGAGTCCTTGGGCTCCAGCGGTATCGGCGAGCCCCGCAGCGGCTCGTCGGCGGTCCTGGGCAGCGTCAGCCGGAACTGGGAGCCGCCGCCCGGCTCGCCCCAGGCCTGCAGCCAGCCGCCGTGCAACCGCGCGTCCTCCAGGGCGATCGACAGCCCGAGGCCCGTACCGCCGGTGGTACGCGCGCGTGCCGGATCCGCCCGCCAGAAGCGGCTGAAGACCCGCGTGGCCTCGCCCGGCTTGAGTCCCACGCCGTAGTCGCGCACCGCGACGGCGACCGCGCCGCCCGCGGCAGCGAGCTTGACGACGACGTCCTTGCCCTCGCCGTGCTCGACGGCGTTGACGACGAGGTTGCGCAGCACGCGCTCCACACGACGGGCGTCGGCCTCGGCCACGACGGGCTGCTGATCGCCGACCACGCGTATGTGCGTGCCCTTGCGCTCGGCGAGCGGCTCGGCGCCGCTGACCACACGCCGGACGACCTCGCGGAGGTCTATCGGCTCGGCCTCCAGGGCCGCCGCGCCCGCGTCGAAGCGGCTGATCTCCAGCAGGTCCGCGAGGAGCGACTCGAAGCGGTCCAGCTGGTCGGCGAGCAGCTCGGCCGAGCGCGCGGTCACCGGGTCGAAGTCCTCGCGCGCCTCATGGATGACGTCGGCGGCCATGCGAACGGTGGTCAGCGGGGTGCGCAGCTCGTGCGAGACGTCCGACACGAAGCGGCGCTGCATCCGCGACAGGTCCTCCAGCTGCTGGATCTTCACCTGGAGGTTCTGCGCCATCTTGTTGAAGGCCTCGCCCAGCCGGGCGATGTCGTCCTCGCCGGTGACCTTCATCCGCTCCTGCAGCCGCCCGGCGGACAGCCGCTCCGCGATCCCGGCCGCCATCCGCACCGGCGTGACGACCTGGCGCACCACCAGCCAGGCGATGGCCCCGAGCAGCACGACCACGAACAGCCCCGCGGTCGCGAGAGTGCCCTTGACCAGGCTCAGGGACTTCTCCTCCTGCGTGAGCGGGAAGAGGTAGTAGAGCTCGTACGGCCGCCCGTTGGGGTCGTTGACCTGCTTGCCGATGACCAGCGCCGGCTGCGACTCCTTGCCGTTGGCGTAGACGATCCGGGTGTAGCTCTGGGCGGCCGTCGTACCGCTGTTGACCCGTTCGCGCAGGTCGTCGGGGATGCTGGAGGTCGGGTTGACGTTCCCGGAACCGCGCGGGCTGCGGCCGCCGCCGCTGTCGTCGCCGACGGGCAGCGTGACGACGTCGAAGGCGCCCGCGCCGCCGCTGGACAGCGACTCCACGAGGTCGCTCATCCACGGGATGACGTTCTGCGCCTGCCGGCCGTCCGCGGTCGCGGTGCCGTCGGCGGTGCCGCTGCCGGCGGCCGCACCCGCACCGGCGCCGCTGGCCGCCTCGTCCGCCTTCTGCTTGGCCACGGCGAAGCCGCCCGTGGCCTGGCTCTGTGAGGCCCTCACCTTCGCGTCCAGCAGACCGTTGCGTACCTGCCCGATCACGACGAAGCCCAACAGCAGCACGACGCCCAGGGACATCACCAGCGTGGTGGCGACGACCCGCAGCTGGATGTTGCGCCGCCACAGCCGCATCACCGGCAGCAGCGGACGGCGCACCCAGCGCAGCAGCAGCCTGATGACCGGACTGCCCTGGACCCCGCCCTCGAGCAACCCGCCCTCGAAGAGACTCCTGAACCGGGCACCCGCCGTCCGGCCGACAGGCCGCCCCGGACGGGCCCCGGACCGGCCGGGAGCCGAAGCGGCGCTGTCCCCGGACATGTCAGCTCGGCCCCGCCTTGTAACCGACACCACGGACGGTCACCACGATCTCCGGCCGCTCCGGGTCCTTCTCGACCTTGGAACGCAGCCGCTGGACGTGCACATTGACAAGCCGCGTGTCGGCGGCGTGCCGGTAGCCCCACACCTGCTCGAGCAGCACCTCACGGGTGAACACCTGCCACGGCTTGCGGGCGAGCGCGACCAGCAGGTCGAACTCCAGCGGGGTCAGTGCGATCGACTGCCCGTCCCGCTTCACCGAGTGCCCGGCCACATCGATGACCAGGTCACCTATGGTCAGCTGTTCCGGCGCCGGCTCCTCCGACCTCCGCAGCCGCGCCCGGATCCGGGCGACCAGCTCCTTCGGCTTGAACGGCTTGACGATGTAGTCGTCGGCGCCCGACTCCAGGCCCACGACCACGTCGACGGTGTCGCTCTTCGCCGTGAGCATCACGATCGGCACCCCGGACTCGGCCCGGATCAGCCGGCACACCTCGATGCCGTCCCGCCCGGGCAGCATCAGATCGAGCAGAACCAGATCCGGCTTGGTCTCCCGGAAAGCGGCCAGCGCCTTGTCGCCGTCGGCTACGAAAGACGGCTCAAAACCTTCACCACGCAGCACAATGCCGAGCATCTCGGCCAGTGCGGTGTCGTCGTCGACGACAAGGACTCGTCCCTTCATAAACGACATCATCCCATTCTCATAACAGCGACAGGCGCCCTGGTGAGGGAGGTCACTGGCCGGTGACGATAGTCGTACGGAGCCGTCACTGTCTGCCCCCGTCCGCCGACGGTCGAGCCGGCATCAGCCCATCAGCCGCTCGTGACCTGGTGCGACCTGGCGCACAGCTCCGCAAGAGCCTCGGCCGTCACGGGTGAGACGGCCCCCTCCTCGGTGACGATGGCCGTCACCAGCTCGGGCGGCGTCACGTCGAACGCCGGGTTGTACGCGTGGGTCCCCAGGGGCGCCACCGGAACCCCGCCGCCCGCTCCCGTCACCGGAACCTGAGGCGCCGCGATCTCGGTGACCTCGAAGCCGGGTCGCTGCTCGACCTCGATGGACGCCCCGTCGGGCGTGCCCGGATCGACCGTCGTCACCGGCGCCACCACGATGAACGGCACATGGTGGTACCGCGCCAGCACAGCGAGCGGATAACTCCCCACCTTGTTCGCCACCGAGCCGTCGGCCGCGATCCGGTCCGCCCCGATCAGCACCGCGTCCACCTCACCGGCCGCAAGCAGCGAACCCGCCGCGTTGTCGGTGAGCAAGGTGTGCGCCATACCGGTGCGGGCCGCTTCGTACGCCGTGAGGCGCGCACCTTGCAGCAACGGACGTGTCTCGTCCACCCACAGCCGCCGCAGCCGCCCCTCACGATGCGCCTTGAGAGCCACCGCGAAGGCCGTGCCCTCACCCCCCGACACCAGCGAACCGCTGTTGCAGTGGGTGAGGATCCGGTACCCGCCGCCGGGCACCAGCTCGTCCAGCAGCGCCAGTCCGTGAGCCGCCATCCGGGCGCTGGCCTCGGCGTCCTCCCGGTGCAGCGCCCGCGCCGCGGCCAGCGCCGCCGTCGCCGCCTCGGTGGGATCGCCGCTCTTCGCCAGCCCGGCCTGATACGCGGCCTGGGCGCGGCGCACGCCGACGGACAGGTTCACCGCGGTGGGCCGGGCACCCTCGAGGGCCTGCGCCGCCTCGGCCACGTCGAATCCGCGCGCGGCGGCGAGCGCGACACCGTACGCCCCCGCGATCCCGAGCAGCGGCGCCCCGCGCACGGCGAGCGAACGGATCGCCTCCACCAGCGCCGGCGCGTCCGTGCACACCAGCTCGACCTCTTCGGCCGGCAGCCGCGTCTGGTCGAGAAGCACAAGCACCGGGCCTTCGGGTGGTTCCTCCCATCGGATCGCAGGTATCTCGGTCGGCCGCTTGTCGTCGGTTCGCGCCTGTTGATCAGCCATGCGGTCAGTCTGCCCCGGATCCGGCTGACAATTGAAGGCATCCAGCGCCCACCGCGGCTGGTCCCTTGATGACCACCCCATGGCACGATGGCTGCCAACCTGCCGCCGCGACCGCGGACGGGCACCGAGAAGGAGCTTCGATGACAGACACTCCGGGCTGGGCCTCGCCCGGAACCGCACCGTCGAACGAGGGGCGGGAACCCGGCGAGTCCGGTCCCGCCGAGCCTGCCGACCGCCCCGGCGACACCGCATCCCCGGCGCAGCCGCATGCCGACACGCAGGGCCCAGGCGTGAAGTGGTCCAAGGACCAGCCGCCACCCAGCCAGTGGTCCGCGCCCACCGGTGCCCCTGGCGCCCCCCAGACCCCGCCGCCCCTGCCGCCCGGCCCGGGTTGGACCGGACAGCCGCCCGGCGGCCCCGGCGGCTACGGAGGCGGGTACGGCGGCCCTTCCCGCGGTCACGGCGGTTACGGCGGCCCTGGCGGTTACGGAGCCTGGGGCGGCGGCTGGGGCGGTCCCCCGCCCGCGGCCAAGCCCGGTGTCATCCCGCTGCGCCCGCTCGGCGTCGGCGAGATCCTCGACGGCGCCGTCTCCACCATGCGCACCCACTGGCGCACGGTGCTCGGCATCTCGCTTGCGGTGTCCCTGCTCCTGAACACCAGCATGGTTCTGCTGCAGGGCCTCGTCCTGAACGACACCGTCGTCCAGACGACGATCAACGACCCGAACAACGCCAGCCCCGACGAAGCGCTCCACGCCCTGCGCGAGACCATGATCGGCACCGGCATCGTCTCGGTGATCCGCACGGTCGCCATCATCCTTTTGACCGCCCTGCTCACGATCATCACCAGCCGGGCCGTCCTCGGCAGGTCGATCACCGCCGGCGAGGCCTGGCGAGAATCCCGCCCGCAGATCCTGAAACTCTTCGGACTGCTCATCCTGCTCGGCCTGATCTTCGCCGGTGTCGTACTCGTCGGTGGACTGCCCGGCCTCCTCGTCCTGCTCGCCGGGAACAGGGACGGCGGAGCCGCTCTGCTCGTCCTCGGCTTCCTCGCGGCCACCGTCGTCGCGGTATGGCTGGGGATCCGCTTCTACCTGGCCGCGCCCGCCCTGATGCTGGAGCGACAGGGCATCGTGCAGTCCCTGAAGCGCTCCGCGAAACTCGTCCGCGGCTCCTGGTGGCGCACCTTCGGCATCGTGCTGCTCACCCTGCTCATCACCGTCATCGTCGCGTCGGTCATCTCGATCCCCTTCACCCTCATCGGGGCCGCCGTCAGCGGCGACAGCACGGGCGACGTGCTCGGCACCAGCGGCGGCCACATCGGCTGGACCGCCCTGATCATCCGGGGTATCGGCGCCCTGATCGGCACCACGCTCACCCTGCCGATCAGCGCGGGCGTCACCGTGCTCCTCTACATCGACCAGCGCATCCGCCGCGAGGCTCTCGACCTCGAACTGGCCCGCGCCGCCGGTGTCCAGAGCACCGGCGGGCCCGGTCCCGTCCCGGGGAGCTGATGCGGTGAGTCTCACGGGGGGAGTGCACGCGGCGGCGGCCACGTCCGGCGCCGGCGGCACGGTCGTACGAGGCCTGCTGCGCGCGGCGGACACGGCCGTCCGCGCAGCGGGCGGCTCGGGAGACGGGTCGCCCGTGACCATTCCGCGCGATCCCGCGCGGAAGGCGGCACGCCGCGAGCTGTCCAAGCGGCTGTACCACGAGAACGACCCCGGGCTGTTCCAGCGTGCACTGAACGCGTTCTGGGACTGGCTCGGCCGGCTGTTCGACTCGGCCGCCTCGGCGACACCCGGCGGCATGATCGGCCTGGTCGTCGTGGTCCTGATCGTCCTCGCCGTCCTGGCCGCGCTGTGGTGGCGCCTGGGCACCCCGCGCCGGCAACCCTCCTCAACCGCCCCCGCCCTGTTCGACGACCGCCCCCGCAGCGCCGCCGAACACCGCGCGGCCGCCGAGGCACACGCGGCCCAGGGCCACTGGACCCAGGCCGTGCAGGAACGCATGCGGGCCATCGTCCGCTCCCTGGAGGAACGCACCCTGCTCGACGTCCGCCCGGGCCGCACCGCCGACGAAGCGGCCGCCGAAGCCGGCCGGACCCTGCCCGCACACACCGACCGACTGCGGGCCACGGCCCGCGAGTTCGACGACGTCACATACGGCGGGCGCAGGGCGACCGAGCAGTCGTACCACCGCATCGCCGAACTCGACCGCGACCTGGAACGTGCCAGGCCCGCCCTCGCCCACAGCACCACCAGCACGGCCCACACCGCCCACCAGGGGGCCGTCGAGTGACCGCCGAGGCCACCCTGCCGACGACCTCCACCGCGCCCACCGTCCGCCAGGTGTGGACCCGCGCGCGAGGTATCGCACTCGCCGCCGTGCTGATCCTGGTGGCGGCCGTCGCCATGGCGGCCGTACGCTCCACCGTCCGGCACGGCGCACTGGACCCGCGCTCCGCCGACCCCTACGGCAGCCGTGCCGTCGCTCAACTCCTCGCCGACCGGGGCGTCTCCACACGCGTGGTCACCACGCTCGGCGCCGCACGGGACGCCGCAGGGCCGGACACCACTCTCCTGGTCGCCGTACCCGACCTGCTGACGAGCCGTCAACAGGCCCGGCTGCGCGAGGCCACCGCCGCCTCCGGCGGGCGCACCGTCCTGGTCGCGGCCGGCACTCCCTCCGTCGAACGGCTCGCCCCGGGAGTCACCGCAGACCCCGCCACCAGCAGCGCCACCACGCTCGCCCCCCACTGCACCCTGCCCGCGGCCCGGCGTGCGGGCAGCGCCGACACCGGCGGCATCCGCTACACCACCACCCGCCTCGGCGCCGACCGCTGCTACCCCAGTGCGCGCCTCGCCACTCTGCTGCGCGTCCCCGAGACATCCGGGGGCGGCGACACCGTCGTGCTCGGCGCGCCCGACATCCTCTACAACGACCGCCTCGACAAGCAGGGCAACGCCTCGCTCGCCCTCCAACTCCTCGGCTCCCGCCCCCATCTGGTCTGGTACCTCCCCTCGCTCTCCGACACCTCGGCCACCGGCACCGGCGACCAGAAGAACTTCCTCGACCTGCTCCCCTCGGGCTGGCTCTGGGGCACGCTGCAGCTCTTCATCGCAGCGGTCCTCGCCGCCTTCTGGCGGGCACGCCGCTTCGGCCCTCTCGTGCCCGAAAGACTCCCCGTCGCAATCCGCGCCTCCGAGACCGCCGAAGGACGCGCCCGCCTCTACCGCAAGGCCGACGCCCGCGACCGCGCGGCCGACGCTCTTCGCTCCACGACCCGCACCCGCCTCGCCCCCCTCGTCGGCGTCCCCGTCACCCAGGCGCACACGCCCGAGGCTCTGCTCCCCGCTCTGTCCGCCCACCTCACCGGCGAGCAACAGGCCCTGCACTCCCTCCTCTTCGGACCGCCGCCCGCCGACGACGCGGCTCTTATCGCACTCACCGACCGACTCGACGCCCTCGAAAGAGAGGTACGCCGTTCATGATGGACCCGACCACTGACAACGCCGGGAACACCGGGGACCTGGGCACCGCCCGAGCCTCCCTGGAAGCCCTGCGCGCCGAGATCGCCAAAGCCGTGGTCGGCCAGGACCCCGCCGTGACCGGCCTCGTCGTCGCCCTCCTCTGCCGCGGACACGTTCTCCTTGAAGGAGTCCCCGGAGTCGCCAAAACGTTGCTCGTCCGCGCTCTGGCATCCGCACTCGAACTCGACACCAAGCGCGTCCAGTTCACTCCCGACCTGATGCCGAGCGATGTCACCGGATCCCTCGTCTACGACACCCGCACCGCCGAGTTCTCCTTCCAGGAGGGCCCGGTCTTCACCAACCTCCTGCTCGCGGACGAGATCAACCGCACCCCGCCCAAGACCCAGTCCTCCCTCCTCGAAGCCATGGAGGAACGCCAGGTCACGGTCGACGGCACCCCGCGCCCGCTCCCCGAACCGTTCCTCGTCGCCGCGACGCAGAACCCGGTCGAGTACGAAGGCACGTATCCCCTCCCCGAAGCCCAACTCGACCGTTTCCTGCTCAAACTGACGATCCCTCTGCCGTCCCGCCAGGACGAGATCGACGTCCTGACCCGGCACGCCTCGGGCTTCAACCCGCGCGACCTGCGCGCCGCCGGCGTACGCCCTGTCGCCGGACCCGCCGACCTGGAAGCGGCCCGCGTCGCCGTCGCGAAGACGACCGTGTCCCCCGAGATCACCGCCTACGTCGTGGACATCTGCCGCGCCACCCGCGAGTCGCCCTCCCTCACCCTCGGCGTCTCCCCGCGCGGCGCCACCGCCCTCCTGGCGACCTCGCGCGCCTGGGCGTGGCTGACGGGCCGCGACTACGTCATCCCCGACGACGTGAAGGCCCTCGCCCTGCCCACTCTGCGGCACCGGATCCAGCTGCGTCCGGAGGCCGAGATGGAAGGCGTGACGGCGGACTCCGTCATCAACGCCATCCTCGCCCACGTCCCGGTCCCCCGCTGATGGCACTCACCGGACGCGCCGCCCTCCTCGCGGCCCTCGGTTCGATCCCGGTCGGCATCCTGGAACCCGGCTGGGCGGGCATCCTCGCCGTCAACGGCCCCCTGGCCCTCGCCTGCGCCTGCGACTACGCGCTCGCCGCCCCCGTACGGCGCCTCATCCTGTCCAGGTCCGGAGACACCTCCACCCGCCTCGGGGAGACCGCCGACGTCACGCTCACGGTCACCAACCCGTCCCGCCGCCCCCTGCGGGCGCAGCTGCGTGACGCATGGCCGCCCAGCAGCTGGCAGCCGGGCACCGAGATCGAGGCTTCCCGGCACCGACTGACCGTCCCCCCGGGCGAACGCCGACGCGTGACGACAAGGCTGCGCCCCACCCGCCGCGGCGACCGCCACGCCGACCGCGTGACCATCCGTTCCTACGGGCCCCTCGGCCTGTTCTCCCGCCAAGGCACCCACAAGCTGCCCTGGTCCGTACGAGTTCTGCCCCCTTTCACCAGCCGAAAGCATCTCCCGTCGAAACTCGCCCGATTGCGTGAACTCGACGGCCGCACGAGTGTGCTGACCCGCGGCGAGGGAACGGAGTTCGACAGTCTGCGCGAGTACGTCCCCGGGGATGACACCCGCTCGATCGACTGGCGCGCCACCGCCCGCCAGTCCTCCGTCGCCGTCCGCACCTGGCGCCCCGAACGCGACCGTCACATCCTGCTCGTCCTGGACACCGGCCGCACCTCCGCCGGCCGCGTGGGCAACGCACCACGCCTCGACGCCTCCATGGACGCCGCGCTCCTCCTCGCGGCCCTGGCCTCCCGAGCCGGCGACCGCGTGGCACTCCTGGCGTACGACCGCCGGGTACGAGCCCTGGTCCAAGGCCGCTCGGCAGGTGACGTACTGCCGGGCCTGGTGAACGCGATGGCACCGCTGGAACCGGAACTCGTCGAGATCGACGCCCGCGGCCTCACTGGAGCAGCTCTGCGTACGGCACCTCGCCGCTCCCTGATCGTGCTGCTCACGACGCTCGACGCAGCCCCCGTGGAACAGGGTCTGCTCCCCGTGCTTCCACAGCTCACTCAGCGGCACACCCTTCTGGTCGCTTCCGTGGCCGACCCGCACATCGCCCGAATGGCAGAGTCCCGGGGCAGCGCGGAGGCGGTTTACGAGGCAGCGGCGGCGGCTCAGGCCCAGAGCGAGCGTCAGCGCACGGCTGAGCAGCTACGACGGCATGGCGTGACGGTTGTGGACGCGACGCCGGAGGATCTGGCGCCGGCATTGGCGGACGCATATCTGGCTCTGAAGGCGGCGGGCCGGCTCTGATCCGCCTGGCTCTGCCGCCCTTCGGGATATTACGGCCCCCCTAAACGCAGAAAGGCCCACGCCTGGTGGCGTGGGCCTTTCTCAAGAATTGTTCGGCGGCGTCCTACTCTCCCACAGGGTCCCCCCTGCAGTACCATCGGCGCTGTGAGGCTTAGCTTCCGGGTTCGGAATGTAACCGGGCGTTTCCCTCACGCTATGACCACCGAAACACTATGAAACTGTGAACGCCGCACCGCCATCATGGCGGGGCTGTTCGTGGTTTCAGAACCAACACAGTGGACGCGAGCAACTGAGGACAAGCCCTCGGCCTATTAGTACCGGTCACCTCCACCAGTTACCTGGCTTCCAGATCCGGCCTATCAAC